>NZ_CP129235.1:2715900-3031801 GCF_030413635.1 Planococcus shenhongbingii
TACGCTCGGAACGGCGATTGAACAGCAATTTCTCGTTACACAGAACTGGGGCATGGGGTCCACCATTGCGGTGTTCTTAATCTTATTCATGTTCATCATTATGATGGCGACAGGCCAGAAAGACAAAGGAGGTGCTGCAAATGGGAAAATTAAGTAAGCCGGCTCGGGTTTATTTGGCCTTTGTCTTCTTTGTCCTGTATGCCCCCATCTTTTATCTGATTTTTTATTCATTCAATAGCGGCGGTACGATGTCGAGTTTTGAGGGCTTTACATGGGAACATTATGCTGCTGTATTCAATGACACCCGCTTGATCATCATTTTGCTGAATACCATCATTGTGGCTTTGCTGTCATCGTTGATCTCGACGGCAATCGGCGTGCTGGGAGCGATCGGCATTGTTTTTTTACGGAACCGGAAGATGCGGAATGCGGTCTTATCGCTTAACAACATACTGATTGTCAGCCCGGATGTTATTATCGGAGCCTCATTTTTGATCCTTTTCACAATGGTTGGCGTTAAACTCGGCTTTGCTTCTGTGCTGATTTCCCATATCGCTTTCAGTATTCCGATTGTCGTGATCATGGTGCTGCCTAAGCTGCAGGAAATGAGTTTTTCGCTGATTGATGCGGCGGCGGATCTTGGAGCTTCAAAACGGGATATTTTAACCCGTGTCATTATCCCTTATATCAAGCCCGGAATTTTCGCCGGATTTTTTCTGGCTCTCACCTACTCGCTTGACGATTTTGCCGTAACATTTTTTGTTACAGGCAACGGTTTCTCTACACTATCCGTAGAAATATATTCCATGGCACGTGCCGGAATCACTCTTACCATCAATGCGTTGTCCGCCTTGATCTTTATCGTGACGCTCGGGCTTGTTGTCGGTTATTACTTCTTTAATCAACGGGCACGTACCATCGGAACAGGAGGGCAGTAATATGAAGAGCATCGTTCAAGTAAGCGTAGCAATTCTTGTTGTTTGCGCTCTGTTGTTTTACGGCGTCTCATCTCTCGAAAAAAGCTCGGCAACAAGCAGCGGCGGTTCGATAACCGTCTATAACTGGGGCGAATATATCGACCCGGAACTGCTTGAACAGTTTGAAAAAGAAACCAATATCAATGTCGTATACGAAACCTTCGATTCAAACGAAGCGATGATGACGAAAATCGAACAAGGAGGCACATCCTATGATGTCGCTATCCCTTCCGAATATGCCATTGAAAAAATGAAAGAAAATGATTTATTAATTCCGATCGACCACGAAAAAATCCCGAACTTGAAAAACATCGATCCTTACTTTCTGGACTTGCCTTTTGACCCTGGCAATGAATTTTCGATTCCGTATTTCTGGGGAACCGTCGGCATTGCCTTCAATCCCACGCTTTTGGAAGGGCAGACTTTTGAAAGCTGGGACGATTTATGGGATCCCAGCCTCAAGCAGGAAGTCATTATAGTGGACGGCGCCCGGGAAGTAATTGGCATGGGGTTGAACAGCTTAGGTTACTCGCTGAATTCGCGTGATGTTGCAGAACTTCGGGAAGCTACCGATAAGCTGAAGACGCTTGGACCAAATATCAAAGCAGTCATCGGCGATGAAATCGTTGAAATGATGCGGCGGGAAGAAGCGGCCGTAGCTTTGACTTGGTCTGGCCAAGCCGCCGATATGATGTTCGTCAACGAAAACATCGATTTTTCTGTTCCTGAAGAAGGCTCCAATCTTTGGTTCGACAATATGGTCATCCCCAAAACTTCAAGTAATATTGACGGTGCGCATGCCTTCATCAACTTCATGCTGGATGCAGAGACCGCAGCACAAAATACCGAGTATGTCGGCTATTCCACTCCCAACCAGGCTGCTGTTGAACTGATGGATCCGGAAGTTACCGGAGATGAACGCTTTTATCCTCCTGAAGAGTTGCGTGAACGGCTGGAAGTTTACGAAAACCTTGGACTTGAAATGCTGGGCATCTACAACGAGCTTTTCTTAGAATTTAAAATGGATATGGAAAATTAACAGGCAGACTTGTACTGCCTGTTTTTTTCTTTGCTCAACGGGTATTGTATTTCATATTCTTTATGATAAACTTTTAGACACACGAAATATTAACGAAAGAAGGACAATCTATGGCCGCAAAGTCACATAAATTCGCCTTATATGTATTGATGTTCAATATGTTTATTGCCATGAGCGGAATCGGTCTAATTATTCCTATTATGCCAGAGTACTTGGATACTTTCGGCGTCGCAGGGCAAGCGCTCGGCACTTTGGTTGCAACCTTTGCTCTTGCCCAATTCCTCTTTTCACCGCTTTCCGGCCAATTGTCAGATAAGTACGGCCGAAAAAAACTCATCATTTTCGGCCTGATCATTTTTGGGCTGTCACAATTAGTATTCGGATTAGCTTCCCATCTCTGGATTTTGTATCTCGCCCGGTTCTTCAGCGGCCTTGGCGCAGCATTTTTAATTCCTCCGATGATGGCATTCGTGGCAGATATCACGACATTCGAAGAACGCGGCAAAGGAATGGGCTTGCTTGGCGCTTCCATGTCGCTTGGCTTTATGGTAGGTCCGGGATTCGGCGGATTTTTAGCGGAAGTCAGCCTGCAATTCCCTTTCTATGTCGCGACTACTGTCGCGCTCTTAGCCGCTGCCATTTCGCTTATCGCTTTGCCGAATGTAGCACCGACCGTCCCTGCCATTCCTGTTAAAAACGAAAATCTGTTGGAGCAGATGAAACGGTCAGTCTATACTCCTTATTTCGTCATGCTGCTTGTCATGCTGATTTTTGCTTTTGGCCTGGCCAATTTCCAGTCCACCATCGCTTTATATGTGGACAAGAAATTTCAGTTTACCCCTAAAGAAATTTCGGTATTGATAACGATAGGCGGTTTTGTCGGAGTAATTGCCCAAACTTTCGTCATCAACCGGCTGTTTAAACGCTTTGGCGAGATGAAAGTAATTTTGGTCAATCTGCTGGTTTCAGCGGGGGCCATGATCGGTATATTATTCGTCAGCACATTCTGGACGATCTTGCTGGTGGCAACGGTATTCTTCACTGCTGCTTCCCTGCTGCGGCCTGCTATCAACACCTTGATTTCAAAACTTGCGGGCAAAGACCAAGGGTATGCAGCTGGCATGAATAACGCTTATATGAGCTTAGGCAATATGATAGGGCCTGCTTTAGCTGGAATCCTTTTTGACATTGACATGAGCTTCCCTTATATTTTCGGAACCGCTATTTTAATCACCTGTTTCTTTATCGCCAATACTTGGTCTATGAGAAAACAGCAATTATTGGCCGCCAGCAGAAGCTAATAAGAAAAGCGCATGCGCCTCTGTAAGGAAGCCCCGTCTGTAATGGAGGTCTTTGCCATTATGGGCGAGGCGCTGGAGTCTGGATAAAAAATAAAAGCGAAAAAGAGATTAGTTTCTCTTTTTCGCTTTTATTAATTGGCCGATTGTTTGATGCGCATCGGCAGATTCATCTTCATTCTTATGTTTTCTTGCTGGAATTCTTAAACCAAAGCGGCGGATGGTGATATCTGTGAAAAAAAGCAGCATGGCTAGAAACAGCAATAATTGCTGAATTGGCTTTTGTGCGCCACTCTCATATGGAACATCTCGCATTGCCGTGTCCAATGATTCTAAAACCTGGCCACCGCTTCGCTCAGCAAGAGTTGTCAGCATCGGCATATTAGGAGGAAGGATTTTGAATTCATCGCCGTACGGCACTGTCAGGCCGGTTTTATAAGACGCGCCGTTTTCATTTGAAATGCTGAAAAACACCAAGCCCGGATCGGCATCCATTGTAACTTCCACTTTTCCCGGAGCAACAGGCTCTGTTTTAATCGGAATTTCATTGCCTTCTTCATCTACCACTGTGACATCGATGATAGCCGAACTTTGGGAAGGGTCTTCAATGGAATAGACGCCTTGCTGCTGAGCGGTCACAGAAAATGGAATCTCAGCAAAGGATGGCAGCAATTCGGAAACGGCCCGGTTCCAAAAAGCCGGCCAGTTATTCCAGGACTGGAAATCTCCGCTCCAAGCCCCGCTGCCCGATGTATAAGCAATCGTTTTCCCGAGCCCATAGTTCCAAGTGGCCAGCACCGGATCTTCTTCTTCGCTTTCAAGTGCTACCGAAGCTGTGCTTTTAGAAGTGGTGGCGATATAGGCATTCATTTTTGGAATGCCCGCATTAAACAAATTATTCCAGTTGCTGTCATAGACGATAGGACGGAAAGGTTCATCAACGATATAGGTCCGCGACATCATAATTGTTTCCCTCGACAAGATTGCAGGAATAGTTGTAGCGTCCGTGACATCGTAATAGCGGCCATTGCCTGTTGTTGCCAGCGATTCCAGTAAGTTTTTATCGGCATCAGCGCCAATGGAAACTGTTGATAATGTCACATTATTCTCTTTGCCGTTTTCTATCAAGCTGTCATAATCGTTCTGAGTAGAGGACTGGCCGTCTGTCAATAGAATAATATGCTTGCGCTGCAGCTTCAGATCTTCTAATTGGCTATAAGCTTCTTCCAGAGAGCGGTAAATTTCTGTTCCGCCGCCGGGTGTAACAGAAAGGATTTTATCGGCCGCATCCTTTGGATTCTTCAGTTTTTCGGTCGGGACAATTTGCCAAGGCTGATCATCGAAGGCAATGACGCCTACTGTATCATCTTCCCGCAATAATTCCACTGAGCGGGCTGCCGCTTCTTTCGCCAGCTCCATTTTTGTGCCGGCCATGCTTCCTGAACGGTCCATTACAATCACTAACCCCAGGGAAGGCAGTTCATGTTTGCCTTTGACTTCCATTTCTACTGGCAAAATCCGCTCGATTGGCGACTTGAAATAACCGCCGAGCCCAAAACTCTGATCGCCTCCCACCATCATGAAGCCCATTCCAAATTTCTGGACGGCTTGTTCAATAACTGCCATTTGCTGGCCCCCCACTGTAGTGCCGGATACGTTATCAAAAATGACGGCGTCGTATTGCAGGATAGACGATAAATTAGCCGGCAAGTTATTGGCTGCTATATTGGTCACCCGTATGTTCTCTGTATCCAGCAATTCTGGAATCGGACTTTCTTCGCTGCCATTGACAACCAGCAATTCCGGGCTTCCTTCGACTTCTGTCATGCTGATTAAAGCATTGTTTTCCAGGAATGCATCGTTCTCCAGTTCCAGCCTGGCTTCATACTTTGCCAGCCCTTCCTCTTTGGCCGGATATGCATATGAAAATAAGTTTTCGCCTTCAACCAGCGCAATGTCCTGACGGTCCATTTCTTTATCATTTTTGGAGAAAACCAATTGCCCCTCCGCTTCTTTATCAGCTTCAATTTGTACAGAAAACACTTGTGATTCCCCTAAAAAAGCATTTGCCGGAGTTTTGAAACTCAGTATTCCTGCATCGTTTCGGGCTTCTTGCTCAATTGGCATTACATCGATTTGTATACGGTCCCCTTCAAGGCGGTTTAGGCTTTCAAGTGCCGAATCCTGGGTTTCATTGCCATCAGTCAAGACGATTAAACGAGTGGCGATACCCGTATCGCCACTGTTAGCGGCAAGCTCGAGAGCACGCGCAATATTCGTATGGCGGTTTTCGTTTTGCGTCTGATCTTTCGGCAATGGCCGCAATTCTTTAGAAACAGGCAACAGTGTTTGAAAATCCTCCGCAAACGTGTAAACTCCGACACTTTGCGAATCCTTTTTGCCTGCCATCGCCGAATCAATCGCTGCAGCTATGCCAGCCTGTGTTCCTTCCATCGAAGCCGACCGGTCCACCAAGAAAATGATTTGTTCCTGTGCCGCTGGACGGTAAATTCCTGGTGCCGCGAGCGCAAAGATTACGAGCAGCACAGCCATAATGCGGAGAACGTATACGATGCGATACTGATCCGAATATTTTTTATAATTCCGATAGCCGATTATGGCAAAATAGGCAATAGCGGGAATCAGCAGCCACAGCCAAAGGGGATTATCTAAGCGCAATTCCACGTCGGTACACCTCCCATTCCACCAGAAGCAAAATCAGTATAAAAATCAAAATTGGCGGCATTATGGAAAAACGGACTGTTTCTTCTTTACTGACAGCTTGCCCGATCTGATAATCCGCCCCTGCCGCAATTGCTTTTTCTTCATTGCTTAGCTGAACAATCATCTTTAAGTTCTGGCTGTCTCCTTTGACGTCATAAACTCCCGGTTCTGCCGGTGCCGCAAAAGGCCCTTGTCCTTCAAGATAGGAATGCATATACTCACCGTCTTTAAAAATCTCCCATTCGCCAGAACTTGAAGCCAGTGTCACAGAGCGGTGTTCATTCGGCTGGAAAAAGCCCAGAAAACTTTCGCTTCCGGCCAGTTCATTGGCGGCACTCCATAAAAACAACGGAAATGAAGGGCTCAGCGGCCAGTCGGTCGACTGAATATCCGCGAGTATTACAATATCTCCTTCTGAAGACAATTGGATGAAAGGCTTTCCGTCAATGGATGCAATCGTTTCAAATGAATCGAATCCTGGATAAAGATGGGAAACATAGACGCCATCCAACGGGGCATACGTGAACAAGGGATGATCGGCCGTTTCAATTTGTCCTGCCACTTCAACAGCAGCTGCATCGTTTCTTCCAATCAGCAGAATGGGAGCACCTTCGTTTGCCAATGCTGTCTGATTAGTGACAATCGGTGCTCCTTTTCGCTGGTCCAGTTGGTTTGAAGCAACCGAAGTCACTTTTAGATCCAGTGAACGAAAGCCGCTCGCTACTAATTCATGAAGGCTGGAATCAATAAAGACCGTATTGATTGGCTGTTGGACAAAAGTTGTCATTTCATTATCTGCCGAATACTCATCGTTGATATCCAATGTGGCTGTCCAAAGCTTTTCTTCCGGCAGTTCTTCAAAAGGCACTAAAATTTCTTCTTTCCCTTTTAATTCGATGGCAGCTTCTTTTGCAAATTCTCCAGTTGATAAGCGGATGGCGCCTGTAAGGCTGTCTTCGCTCTCATTGATCACTTGCACGATGGCCTTCATGCCTTCTTCAGTTTGAGTTAAGCCGAATTGCCGAATAGAAACATTGCGCAATTGCCCTTCCATGCCATGGACTTCATAAGCAAGATCCGTTTTGTTCGCCAGGACTTTCCGGTCAAGTGCATCGGTAAAGACATGGATTACGGTTGATTCGTTATCGACAAGCGTTTCTGCAAACAGCAAAGTTTGCTCCATATGCGCGTTCTCATATATCACTTTTAATTGCTCTATCGCTTGTTCCAGCGTTTCCATATTCCGCTGGTCTCTGGCGATTACTTCCGGACTTTGGCCAGTAAGAACAATCGTAACCGGCTTGCCTCCGGTCTGTTCCAGCAGTTCCAGCATTTTTTCTTTTTGTTTATCAAAGTTGCTTGGACTGCCGGCCAGCATTGTCGCAGAGGTATCGACAACGAATATAAATTCATTGCCTTTTAATGTATCCGAATTTATATAAGGCTGCAGCAAGCCGAAAACACATAGCAGCAGGGCGGCTAACTGGAGATAAAAAAGCAGATGATGCTGAAGTTTTTTCAAATAAGGGGAAGCCTGTATTTCCTTCATCGTTTCCTGCCAGAACAAAGTGGAGGAAACCGGCCGGTCTTTGTATTTTTTTCGGAAAAAATAATACAGAATGACTGCAAGCGGCATAATGATCGTCCAAATCCAACCCCAGTTTGTAATTCCCATGCCGCTTCACCTCATTCAATCCAATTTTTTCGAGCCAGTTGCTGAAACAAGACGTGCTGGATGCCATCTTCAATCCGAATCTCCAAATACTGTACTCCATGCTTTGCACATAACGCTTTTAAGCCTTCCGTATGCAGTTCCCTTTTTTGGCGATAAGTCTGTATAGCTTGCTGGGTCATCGTAACATTGACGTTTTCGCCGTTTTCGTCATCAATGAGCCGTAGATCGCCCGAAAAATAGGGAGCTCTTTCTTCTTCAGTCGTCAAATGCAAAAAGCGGATGTCGTGTGAAAATCTGGGGACTTGGCGGAAAAACGTTTGCCATTCTTCCAGAGGCTCCAAGCCATCTGAAACCACAAACAACACCGTTGAATCTTTAGCTGCATAAAAACTGGCGTCTCTAGCGAATGAAAATTTTTCAGGCATCGGTAAACTTGAGATGAAATGTTCATACAGTTTCCTTGCTGATTTCCCTTTTCTCCGAAAAGGAGCAATAGCCGCTTGTCCTGCTGAAACGGTCAATCGGTCATCATGGCTCAGCACCATAAGCCCCAATGTAAAAGCCAGCTGCTTGGCAAATAGCCATTTGGAGGCCATTGATTTTGAGCTGTCAATCAACAGGTGGACACGCATTTCCTGTTCATCCAAATAACGCTTGATATAGACGCGCTCTGTCCGGGCATAGACATTCCAATCAACATGCCGGACATCATCTCCGGGATGATATTCCCGAAAGTCGGAAAAATCCAATGAAGAGCCGAACCGCACAGAACGATGAGAACCTTTGTGATGTCCTCTTATTTTAGATTTTGTCGCAATGGAAAAACGTCCAATTCGAGTGATCCAGTCTGCCGGCAATTGCAATGACGTCATTTTAAAACGCCTCTTCCGGCACCGCTGACTACGAGATCAATTAAATCATCCGTGCTTGCCCCGTTAGCCTCTCCTTCATAATTCAGTAAAAGCCGATGGCGCAAGACCGGTTTTGCTACATGTTTCAAATCCCCGATGGATACATGGTATCTGCCTTCCGTCAAAGCCCGGGCTTTAGCCAGGCGAATTAAGCTTTGCAGACCGCGTGGCCCGCTGCCGTATTGAACAAATTGCCGAATCGGTTCAAATTCGGATTGCGCCGGGTGGGTGTTTTGAATGATATCCACAGCGACCATTAAAATATCTTCAGCTATCAAAACCGCTTTCACCAGTTGCTGGGCTTCGATTAATGCAGCCGTCTCCATCTTCTTTTCCAACACAATGATTTCTGAACCCGTCGTTCTTCTGCTGATTTCAGCAAGTTCTGCACGGTTTGGATACGATACGAGGATTTTGCAGAGAAAACGGTCCATTTGAGCTTCCGGCAATGGATACGTGCCTTCCATTTCAATTGGGTTTTGCGTGGCCAGCACAAAAAACGGCCTGGCCATCGTTTTGGTATCCCCTAAAATTGTTACCGTCTTTTCTCCCATCGCTTCTAGCAAGGCACTTTGAGTTTTGGGCGTCGCCCGGTTTATTTCATCTGCCAATACCATCTGATGAAAAATCGGCCCTTCCCTGAACGTGAATTGCTGCCTGCCTTCTGCATCCCGTTCAATGAGACTGGTGCCGGTAATATCAGTTGGCATTAAATCGGGTGTAAACTGGATTCTGGAGAAAGACAAGTCCAGCACATCTGAAATCGTGCGAATCAGCATTGTTTTCCCGAGCCCCGGCAAACCTTCCAGCAATGCGTGCCCATCTGCCAAAACGGAATAAAGAGAAAATTCAATCGCTTCTTCCTGCCCCACAATAAAATGCCCGATTTCTTCCCGTACTTCTCGCAAACGGCCGCTCATCTCAGTAAATTGTTCCGGTCTAAATGTCATGTAATCCCCGCTTTCTATTGTTCTGACTCGATTGAAGAAAAGTATTGCTCGACCACTTTCTGCAAATCCGGCGGCAATCCCAGCTTATCTGCGCTGGAAAAATAAGAATCCGAATATTGGCCAACAACATCCGAATAAGGACGGACAGTCCCACGCTCTGCTGGCACTACAGCCTCTTGTTCTTCCCGGGCTTCCCCTTCCCCAAGCTCTCCATTATCTATTTCAGTTTCTCCTGTGCCCCCGATTCGGGACGGAACAGTAAGCAATTCACGATTGCCTTGTCCGGTTCCTGCCCCTTGTCCTTGTCCTTGTCCTTGTCCTTGTCCTTGCCCTTGCCCATGTCCCTGTCCTTGTCCCTGTCCTTGCCCATGTCCCTGTCCTTGTCCCTGTCCTTGTCCTTGTCCTTCGTCTTGGCCCTGTCCTTGTCCTTCGCCTTGTCCTTGGCTCTCTCCTTCGCCTCCGCCTTGGCTAGTTCCTTCTCCATTGCCAGTTTGGCCAGAAGACGACGTGGTTCCGTTTCCTTGTCCTGCTTGAGTTCCAGAGCTTTCTCCAGCATTTTTCGCCTGATTATTCGCTATTGTTTGCTGAAGCGGAAAATTCACCGGTTTGCCCATATTGCTCAAAGCAGTCTGAGTCTCCCCTGCCTGTTCAGCTAATTGATCGGCCGCTTTCCCTCGATCTTCACTTTCCTCCTTCGCTTTTTCAGTGCCTTCTTCAGCCAGCTGCTGCTCTTGCAGATTCAGCTCTTTTTGCTTTTTCACCACTTCTTTTAGCGCGTCTTCTGCAGTTTCACTTTCTTCAATCTTTTGCTGCAGCTCCTGCATTTCTTTTTTCAGCAGATCCGTTTCTGCTTTTTTCTCAATTTCCGCTACTTCTTTTTTTATCTCTTCAATCAATTCCATTTCCTTTTCAATTTCTTTCGCCTGCTGTTGCGAAGTGCTGGGAAACAGCACTAATAAGCTCAACAGTGCAGCACTTATTATTGAACCCACTAGCCATTTTCTAATAAACCATTTACGGGGTTCTTTTTTAAACAAATGATAACTTGAGGGAATTATTTCCACGGTTTTATTTGTTAAGGCATCAGTCAGATGATTGTTTTCTTGAGTTTGCCAGACCGTCAGCAGCTGATTATGAGGCGTGTAACGGTCGAGCTCTTCAACTGCCTGATGCTGATTGGGCATGTCCCGCAGGGATAATGCCAGCCAAGCAATCAGCGTCAGTGCGCCGGCTGCATATGCATAAAATTCATAATAAGGAAGCACGAACAACCGTGACAGAACAAGAAGCAGTACAGCAGCAGTCAACCCGATAAAGACTGCTCGTTGAAGCGACTGGCTTATATGCACCCTTTTCAGGCGCCTGCCCGCTTTTTTTACGTAAATCGCAATGTCGCGGTTGTCCATAAAGATTCCTCCTTATTTGTATTTATTCATATTGACGCGTAAACGTTTTACTGCCAAAAACAGGGCAAGTGCTGTAAACAGGGAGTAAAACACAATATACCCAACCCATAACGGCAACTGTATGGCGGTCATACTTTGGAGTTCCGTTGCATATGCCGGCTGCAGCAAAGTGAACAGCACAACTGCCGGATTAATGCTCGCCCAAAAATAAGTAAACGGTGAAAAAGTAGGCACCGTGCTGCCAAATTGAGAAATTTGCATGGAAATAACCATAAAAAAGCCGGTTGCTGCAGTCAAGAATAGCATGGTGCCGTAAGTCGCGATCATCGAAACAATGGTTTTCCAGAGCAAAGTGGAATACATGATTCCAATGCTGCCAATTGTAAATAAAGTTAAAAAGTAGAATAGAAAGATGACGGCAAGCTGGCTTGGCGAAACGCCTCCATACAGAAATACCAGACTATAGATGGGCAGTCCAGAGACGATCATCAACAGCAAGAAAGCGATCGACGATGACATTTTCCCTAAGATAATTTGAAAAGAAGTCTGAGCCGTCGTCAGCAAAATGTTCAAAGTCTGCTTTTCCCGTTCCGTGCTGATTGCACCAGCGGTCAGCCCAGGCGTGATAAACAAAATTAGCCCCAGCTGTATATAGGTCATCATAGTGAATAGCATAAAACTTTCATCCGGGCGGAAAAATCCGCTGCCTGTCAACGTCGTTGTTAAAAAGATAAAGCCGAAAACAAAAACGCTCATGGCGACCAAGTAAAACAAGATGCCGGTAAAACTTTTCAGATTGCGGAACCGCAATTTGATTTCCTTGATCAATACCGGGTTGGCTAAGAGTGTTTTCATGGCGTTTCGGCTCCTTTCGTAATCGCCATAAAGACATCTTCCAAATCAGTTTCTTCTTCTGCAAATGATAAAATCGGCAGTTGCTGCATGATGGCTTTATGCAATAAAATCATCTGGTCTTCTTCGCTGCCCCGATATAAAAATTCAACCAGATTTTTTTCCGGCTTTTCAGCAATCTGAGAAACGAACGGATCGTTCTCGAAAAACTTTGCAATTGGTGCTGTTTCTCCAGCCACTTTAATGCGCAGCACTTTTTCGCTTTGCAGCTTAGCTTGGATTTCACTGACCGAACCTTGGGCAATCAGTTTGCCCGCATCAATCACGCCAATGCTGTCACACATTTCTGCGAGCTCCGGCAAGATATGAGAGGATATGAGAATGGTTTTGCCCATCGATTTCAGTTCTTTCAAAATCTCCCGCATCTCTACTCGAGCTCGTGGATCCAGCCCTGAAGCCGGTTCATCCAGTATTAGCACTTTCGGGTCATGGATCAATGCCCTGGCAAGGCACAACCGCTGTTTCATGCCTCGTGACAGCAAATCTACGTATTCATAGCGTTTCTGGCTAAGATTGACAAGCTCCAGTAATTGTGGAATGAGCTGTTCCCGCTCTTTCGGTTTCAATCCATAGCTGGCGCCGTAAAAATCCAAATATTCATTTGCTTTTAACTGGTCGTAAACACCAAAAAAATCAGGCATATAGCCAATTTGTTTTCTTACTTCATGGGCATTCTTGATGATGCTTAAGCCGTTGATAAATGCATCTCCTGCGGTCGGCTGCAGCAGCGTCGCCAAAATTGAAAACGTGGTTGATTTACCGGCACCATTGGCCCCTACAAAACCGAACACAGTGCCATCTTCCACTGTCAGGTTCAAATCCTGCAAGGCATAAAAAGAGCCGTATTTTTTTGTTAATCCGATGGTTTCAATCATGGAGCCACCACACCTTTCAGCTTGATTTTTGGCAAGGTCACTTCGGGCTGGCTGTTTGCGGAACTAGTTTCCACTACAAATTTGATATGACCTTCCGGAGAGATGTAGTCGCTGACTGCTTCTGTGATGGCTTGCTGGTTATTGGTGATTTCTTCAGTTTTTCCCGTTTTCATATTGTAGATGGATAATCCAATATTTTGTTTAGCGGCAGTGACCATCAATTCTTTCCACGTGGTCTTTTTCAGATCCACTGCATCCGTTATCCGGTAAGCCACTTCATATTTGCCATTGTCCATATAATATAGATAAGGATCCGGAGGAACATTCTCAAAATAAGAAGAGCCATTTACTCCATTGACTTCTAGACTGAATGTATCCGCGTTTAAACTGATTTCCCCTTTTAAGTTCATGTCCGGCTTGAATGGCTGGGCGATCAAATGAACAGCGGAAACGGAAGCCCGCTGTTTTTCCAAAGTAATAGGAACAATCGCATTGTTCGTATACGCAATCACATAAGGAGAACTTTCGTTGCTTTCCAATTGATTATACGACATCGACAAAATAGTTTGTTTTCTCGCCTTTTTTAATTCTTCTTTATTCGCGATTGGCTGATAAGCATAAGTCGATCCAATTGGCGAAGCTGCTGGCAAGATATCCGATTGTACAGGCTGATTGACCTCCAGTTGCTCACCGGGACTTAAATCACCCATTGCCATTAACCGGGTACCGGTCCAAATTGAAACATCTTCGATTGCAAACGGGAAATTATTTTGGATGGTTCCCGAAATGGTTTGGTCTTCGACTGCCAAATCAACCGCAAAGTTCCCGGTGTTTTCGATATACGATTCCCCCAGAACAGATCCGACAGACCAATAGCGCATATCCCGCATCGTCAAATTGCTTCCGGTTGCCTGCTGTTCTAAAATTGCCGATTGCTGAAGCGGATTTTCACTGAATTGAGTGTCCAGCAAATAGGTCATGGTCGTGCTTGAAGGAGCAGCGAAGCGATAATCTCCTCCCCGGTTTGATAATAGAGTATTCATATAATAGCCATTCAAACCGCCATCTTGATCTACCTCGAAAAAACCGGTTTGCTGGATTTGCGGATTTGCTATGCGGTCTTTGGCGCCGATCGCGAACAAGCCGATTGAAGTAACTAAAGCAGCAGCCGGAATAATAATCCAAGCGTACTCACGCTTATCCTTCTTTTTCAGGATCATGTAAAGGACAGGAATGATTAGAATAATATAAATCAGCACGATTCCCATAATCAGGGTTTTAGAAACAGCAAAACTTTCAAATAGCTCGTTTACCTGACCCACTTCATACGTCATCATTTCCTTAATCGATTCACCTTGATTCATCATATTAGGTCCAGAGACAGGTGGAAAAAAGCGGGAGGCAAGATCTACATAAGCTTTCTGGGAAGTGACCGGTTCATCTCCTAATGAGAAACTTGTTTGGGTGATGGTTCCGGAACCTACTTGCATGCTGGCAGCCAGAACTTCCCCTTTCTGTTCAATGAGCGGGACTGCCCCCTCTTTTAAGGTAGCTTCAAAGACAGGGACCGGCGTTTCTAAAGATGGTATCATCGCTTCGCTTGGAGCCCCAAGTTCCAATGGCAAAAACTCACTGAGATTTCCCATAGCGGCAGAAATATTTTCTGTAGACCCTACTACAACATGGCCGCCCTGCTGTATCCATTGCAATACAGCTTGCTGCACCGCTTCCGGCAAATCACCATAAGAAAATTCATCCACCAGCAAATAATCGACCGTCTCCCACGCCAGCGCTTCTGTCGGCAATGAAAATTGGTTCATTTGGTTCAAGTGGAAAATTTGGGTCGACTCACTGCCCGCCGGAGATATTTGATCCAATTGCAAAAGCCGGTCTGAGTTATTAGTCAATGTAGCGATGAACAATGAAGAAGGTGAAAAGAATCCGGGACTTAAGGTTTTAGAGCCTTTAAAGTTAATCGATTTGCCATCTTCCCATCCTCCTTCATATAAAAAGATAGTTTGTATAGAAGGTCCACCCATTGACATCATATCGGACAAACCCGGCACTGCGACTTGGATGGTCTTTGTTTCGCCTGCGGCTAACTCGACCGGGACCGATAAGCCGGCGCCAAGACTATAGGTTTCGCTGTAACTCAAGACTAGGTCACCGGAAAAATCGGAACCGCCGTTGCTTAAGGTGAATTGAACAGGCAATCCCTTATCGTATTTCACTTTGTTTTGCAGCCCCGCATCTGCTTTAATGGTCATTTCGGGTGCTGCCAGCGATGTCAGCGGAAGAAAAAATAAAAAAAGGACACAAGCGAATATGCTGAGTGACATCAATCGTTTAAACATTACAAACCCCCTATTCTTGTCTCTATTAAGTAGTACGTTGCACGGATAAAATAGTTCCTTCCGCATACAAAAAAAAGAGCAGCCAGCCCGGGGCTGTCTGCTCTTTATCGTGTACGGAAAAAATCATGTATAAATTCCGGCATGATTTCAAGAATCGCCTCATCGGGATTCAATTTGGAATGGTGCAAACCGAACGGAGAATCGACGCCGGCCCAAAACATCACGCCAGGCAGTTCTTCGGTAAAATAACCGAAGTCTTCTCCTGTCATTGCAGCTTCGCTCCGGACGGCATGAACTCCAGCATACTCATCAGCGAACCGCAGAAATGCTTCTGCCAGCTCTTCGTCATTGTTGACTTCTAAATAACTGGAGCCGTAATCAATTGACACCCGGCAATTATAGCCTTCTTCAACCGCACGGCAAATCGCTTCAATGCGTTTTTTTACTCGAAGCATCGATTCAAGATTCAAAGTACGGATGGTGCCTTCAAGGCGCGCATGTTCCGCAATGATATTCTGGACCGTTCCAGCGCTCAGTTTACCGACAGTCAAGACGGCAGAATCCATCGGGTTGACATTGCGGCTGACAATGGTCTGCAGCTGCATCAATAGAGAGGCGGCCGCTACTGCCATATCTTCTGTTAAATGAGGAAAAGCGGCATGTCCGCCTTTGCCATGCAAGTCGATATACAGTTCAGAAGTATTCGCAAACAGCAAACCCGGTTTCGTGGCAACTGTTCCTACCGGATGCTCCGGTGCAATATGCAGCGCATAAATCTGATCCGGCAAAAATGCCGGTTGGTCGTTTTTCAGCCATTCCCGAAATGGCAGTGCTCCACCAGGACCTTCTTCAGCCGGCTGGAACAAAATCACTGCATCATCGGCAATAGGTTCTTCTATCAACCGGTTCAATAAGCCGAGTGCGATCGTCATATGGACGTCGTGCCCGCAGGCGTGCATATACCCTGGATGAGCCGACTGGAACGGCAAGCCTGTTTCTTCTGTGATCGGCAATCCGTCAATATCCGTGCGCCAACCGATTGTTTTAGTTGACGCTGTACCCCGAACCTTTACAGCGAGCCCTGTTTTCCATTCAACGACTTCCAAGCGGTCCTGAGAAAGCGTATCAATGTGGGCTTTCAAATAAGTTTGCGTCTTCCATTCCTGAAAACCGATTTCTGGAATCTCATGCAAGTCTCTTCTGATTTTTAGTAAATCCATCGCCAAAACCCGCTTACAGCTGGCGAAGTTCTTGTTTGATTTCTGTTTTCGCCCGTGTTTTTTCATCCATTAATTTCAAGACGCGCGCAGGAGTTCCGCCCACTACTGAGTTTTCAGGAACATCTTCGATCACGATTGCACCTGCTGCAACAACAGCGCCTCTTCCTACCCGAACGCCTTCCAGTACAACCGCATTAGCGCCGATCATAACATCGTCTTCAATAATAACCGGCGTAGCAGATGCAGGCTCGATTACGCCAGCAAGTACGGCTCCTGCACCGATATGGCAGTTCTTTCCGACAGTTGCCCGGCCTCCCATAACAACGCCCATATCGATCATTGTACCGTCTCCGATAACAGCGCCGATATTAATGACAGCTCCCATCATGATGACACAATTATTGCCGATTTCTACGTTTTCACGGATAAAAGCGCCAGGTTCGATCCGGCTATTGATATTTTTCATATCCAATAGCGGAATTGCTGAATTTCTGCGGTCGTTCTCCACCACTGAATCTTCAATTACAGATGCGTTCGCTTCCAAAGCTTTTTGTACTTCAGCCCATTCGCCGAATACAGTTGCATTATTTCCTTCGCCAAATACTTTCGAACCTTTGCCGAAATCCAGTGAAGCGACGTCTTGGCCTTTTACATAAACTTTTACCGGCGTCGACTTTGTTGCATTTTGTATGTACGAGATAATTTCATTTGCATCCATCTGCTTCATTATTAAAAACCTCTTTCTATAAGTTATGCTGTAATTATAGCGGATATAGTATAAAAATTCAGCACTTTAGCTTAATAAAGCGGCATGTTTTTTGACAATATCGACAAAAGCCTCTACTTGACGCAATTGAAACGAAGATTCGTAGCCGATTAGCCATGTATCCCGTGTTAACTCCAGTTCCTCCGCACTGTTTGTGAGCGGCATCTTGTGGATGTTTTCAATTCCGGTTAATGTAATTGACGGCAAAATGGCGTAGCCGATGCCGTTGATGGCCATTTGCTTACAGGTCTCAATTTGATCTACAGTAATCTGCCGTTTCGGGTTTGAGGGAAAATGGCGCTGCCACCATTGCTGAATTTCTTCGTAATAATTGGAATCACTTTTAAATTGGATAAATGGGCGTTCCGTCTTTTCCACCTGATCCAATGATTGGATTTCCTTGTCCACCAAATATAAGGTGTCCCGGAACAAATGCATCTTTGGCCCTTTCCAGTCGGTATGTCCTCTGACAATCCCGATATGGGCTTCTCCTTCATACAATGCCCGGGCAATTTCCGAACTCCACCCTGTAATCAAATGGATTTTCGCTTCAGGATAAAGCGTAACAAAATCTTTCAGCACTTTCGGAAGCCAGTTTTGGCCAATAATTGTTGCACAGGCAATTTTCAGCGTACCATGGACTTTTGACGTCAATGTATGCAGCACTTCAAAAACGTCTTCTTTCCGCTGAATCGTTTCTTTGCAATAGTCGATGACTAATTCACCCGCTGGCGTGGGAGTCAGCCCTTTTTGGGAACGGATGAATAATTGCTGCCCCCATTCTTTTTCAATTGATTGCAGACGCTGGGACAATGCCGGTTGCGATAAGAAAAGGCGTTCGGCAGCTTTTCGCATATTTCCTTCTTCTGCCAGCACTTTGATGATCAATTCTTCATTAGCCACGGTCACTCAACCCCTTTTTTCTTGGCAAGCCGAAAATTAGAACAAAACTGATCAAAGCAAAGACAGCAGTTAATCCGTATACATTTTGCAGCGCTTGTGAAAGGCCTTCCTGCAAAAAATGGAGCACTTCGACAGGGAGCGCTTCCCGGCTGTCTTTAGTCAGCATCCCATTGACCGAATTCAAGGTATAATCCTGCTCGTTGTCTTGAAAATAATTCAGCAATGTAGAATTCAACAGGCTGCCGAGCAATGCCACTCCGATTGTACTGCCAAGATTGCGCATAAACATATTGGAGGCCGTCGCCGTACCGCGCTGTTCATAGGAAACCGCAGCTTGGATGGAAACAATAAAAGCTGTGGAAGTTAGGCCCATGCCGACTCCAATCATGAAACTGGACATCGCCGCCCACATCGGGCCAAATTCAGGCCGCATCAGCACAAACAGCACCGAGCCGATCACCAGGAAAATCCCTCCTGCAAGTGAAGTTTTGAAATAACCGATTTTGATCAGCAGCTGGCCTGAGAAAAAGGCGGCAATTGGCCAGCCGATCGACATCGCCGTCAATGTGAAACCGGCTATCGTCGCCGGCTGTTCCATAACACCTGTCACATAAGTCGGCAAATAGCTCGAGACAGAGATTAAAATCATCCCGGTGAATAAAGAAACCAGATTCGCATATAAGATGGATTTGTTTTTCCAAATGTCAAAAGGCATCATTGGATCTTCCGCTTTTCTTTCAACAAGAACAAAAACGGCAAAAACAGCCACGGCACCCAGTGACAGCGTATAAGAAGGCAGTGAGTTCCAGGCAAAACCGACTCCGCCCTCCACCAGCCAGTACAGGAAGCTTGTAAGAGACACCGTCAGCAAAAAAGCTCCCATATAATCGATCGATGGTTTTGCTTTTTTCTTTGGCTCAACCAGAAAAATCAAAACGCCTGCAAGTGCCAGGATGCCCAGAGGGATATTCACCCAAAAAACATATTCCCAGCCGATTGTGGCAACCAAAACTCCGCCGATTGCCGGACCGGTTACAGCAGAGATTCCCCAAACACTGGACAAATAACCTTGTATTTTCCCACGCTCTTCAGCCGTATAGATATCTCCTACAATCGTGGTGGCAATCGGCATAACTGCCCCTGCCCCGATGCCCTGGATAAAACGGTAGAAAATCAGCTGTTCCATAGAGCCGGCTAACCCGCATAATAAAGATCCTATTAAGAATAAAATAATACCGAATGCAAAAATGGGTTTGCGGCCAAAAATATCCGACAGCTTTCCGTATAACAGCACCGTGACCGTACTCATCAACAGGTAAGCGGAAAATACCCAGCTGTATTTCGAAAACCCTCCGAGGTCCGCCGAAATGCTTGGCATAGCTGTTGAAACGATCGTCGCTTCCACGGCACCGATGAACATGGCTAGCATGACTGAGGCCAGCACGAAAGGCCTGTTTGTTTTTTTCAATTCCCCACCTGCTTTCGATTGACAGAAAAAAGGCCTCGCAATGAGACCTTTTTTTATGTTTAAATTGTATCCATTCTTAATGAATAATGAAAAAGACATCAACTGCTTGAAATAATATAAGACGGACAATTAATGAATTTTTTTACACTCCGCTTCAGACGCTTTGGGCAGGACTTCCGCAGTAAGCCGAGAAGAACACTCGTCTCATAACTCCGCCTCGCCTCTGTCTGTGCCTGCGCTGAATGAGTTTTATTGATGCATCATTTTTTTAACTGGTAAATTTGTTTTTTTAATTGTTTAAGTATGACGCGTCGAGTAAGTATACCCATGAACATTCCTTCGTCATCAATGACACATAAGAAATTCTGATCAATTAATAAATCCAGGGCTCTTTGAAACCGTTCCGAAATATGGATCAACGGAAAATCTGTCTGCATGATATCTTCTACACGTATTTCCGGCAAGCGTTCATATTCAATGTGCTCTAACCCAAGAATGGCATCCGTGATCCGCTGAGCATTAATCAGGCCGCAAAAATGGTATTTTGAATCCAAAACGGGAATTGCAGCATAACCTGTCTTTGTTAATACGAGAAGTGCATGTTCAGCACTGTTGTTCACTTGGACATGTGCTACTTTTTCAGATGAAATAATATACTCTTCAATGGGGGTATCGAGAAAATCTCGGCTGGGTAATGAAATCATATACTCTACTCCTTTTGCATCATAAACGAGTCATCCTGTCTTCGGTTACATCATAACATAACCCGTTTAACGAAACTATTTAATTGTATTTCCAAATCTCCTCAAAATGGAAATTTATTTAACCACTGCCCGCCATCGAGAGTCACAATTTCACCATTCATATAAGACGCTTTATCTGACATCATAAATGCTGCCAGTTCAGCCACTTCTTCCGGTTTTCCTAAACGGCCAAGCGGAATCGATTCAAGCGTCCGTTTCGCCGCTTTTTCAGATTCCCATAATTTTTCTGCCCCGCCAGTCCGCTCAATAGGTCCTGGTGCAATTCCATTTACCCGTATGCCGTATTGAGTGCCCCATTCTACCGCTAACGTCCGAGTTAAAGACATGACGCCTGCTTTTGCAGCTGCCGAGTGTGCCACTCCTGCTCCAGCATTCCAGGCATACGTCGCAAGCATGTTGATGATGCTGCCTTTGATGTTATGCTCAATCCAGTAATTGCCTACAGCATGCGAACAGAAAAAAGTGCCATTCAATACGATATCAATAACAGATCTCCAGCCATTCGGCGATAATTTTTCTGCATGAACGATAAAATTGCCAGCTGCATTATTGACAAGTCCATCGATTCGCCCAAATTTGTCATGCGCAAATTTCACCATAGCTTTTGCGTGTTCCGGTTCCCGGACATCCATCTGGAAAATTTCCACCGAACCATGCTGTGCTGCAATTGTAAGAACCGCTGCATTCAGCTTTTCCATATCCCGGCCCGTGATGACCACATTAGCTCCTTCAGAAGCAAATTTCTCAGCCATGTGAAGCCCCATCCCGCTGGAGCCTCCAGTAACAATAATTGTCTTATCTTTTAACATATCCAATTCCCCTTTCAAAAAATATTCCCCCATCCTCTATCATTAAAAATCTGTTAAAGCCCAACCCCTTCAGTATACACTGAAGATATTTTTTGATATGATTAATAGGTATTGTCCATAAAAATCTGCTATAGAAAGGAATGAGTCCATGCCAAGTAAAAAAAATGACACGGATATTGCCCAAGCTATTTTCACAGTCAATAGACATGCGAAAACTGCTCCTGACAACCAATATTTATATGCGTTGAAAAAAGAAGCCCTTTTATTGATGATCACACAAAACCGTGCTCAAAAAATCGGCCTTCACTTCAGTAAAAACCCCCAGAAAAGCCAACAACAATCTTCAGTCCTCGTAAAATGCGAAAGTTATTATTTTCACATGTTGCCGAAAAAAGAAGACTTTGAACAGCTTGAGCATTTAGGCCAGTTAGATGAAACCTACCGCAATCCGCCAAGCAGAATGAATCTAAAAATGGCAAAAGAAATTTTAAGCGAATTTACCGGACTCCAGCCTCAAAAAAAAGAAACAGCTGCTTCTCCTTTTGAAAAGTCCTATAAGCCGCGTCAAGTAGATCGTTTTTACTCACCTAAAAAATCATATTTTGATTGAGTTAGTAACCGGGGACCTTTACAGGCCTCCGGTTTTTCTCATTCAAAATGCTTGATCAATGCCTGGGTGCCGTTTTCGCTATACCCCTCATCTGCCAGTTTTTCGTACATTCTGAGCGATAAACGCAATCCTGGCAAATCCAATCCCATCAGTTCTGCTTCTTCTGCCGCAATTTTCATATCTTTTATAAAATGCTTGATGTAAAAGCCCGGCGCAAAATCTTCTGCAATCATACGTGGTGCAAGATTGGATAATGACCAAGAACCTGCGGCGCCGGATGAGATGGATTTTAGTACTTGTTCCGGATCGAGGCCTGCTTTTTTTGCATACACGAGTGATTCACAGACCCCAATCATATTAGAGGCAATATTGATTTGGTTGCACATCTTGGTATGCTGGCCCGAACCGGCTGTCCCTTGATAAACAATATTTTCTCCCATCAATTCGAGGAGCGGCAAAACTTCCTGGAATGCTTCTTCGTCTCCTCCCACCATAATTGACAACGTACCTTTTTGCGCACCGAGATCTCCGCCGGATACAGGGGCATCCAAAGCTTTTATGCCTTTTTGCTTTGCTTCTTCAAAAATGCGTTTAGCGAGATTTGGTTGGGAAGTTGTTAAATCGATCAACACTGTGTTTTGTTGAGCATGTTTCAATATCCCTTGCTCTCCAAAATATATTTCTTCTACATCTGACGGATAGCCGACCATCGTAAAAAGCGTTTCTGCTACTTCAGCAACTTGTTTGGGGGATTCCACTAACTTCGCGCCTGCAGCTACCAGATTTTCAGCTTTTTTAGCTGTACGTGTATATATGGTTACTTCATGCCCCGCTTTCAGCAAATGTTTCACCAAACTATTGCCCATGACTCCTGTGCCTATAAATCCTAGTTTCATATGTAATCACTCCTTTTTCTCTGTCTTCAGTTTAGCAAAATTTTTCTGTTAATTCACTGAAATTTAGAAAATCTTCATTTATTGGAAATTTTTATAGCCTTTCTACTACTTCAAATGCTGTAACTCCATTTTCAACGTTCAGGGAAAAAGAAGGTAAAAGACAAAAAAAAGAAGCCGATCCGCTATTCGGACCGACCACAAAAGGGGGAAATGAGAATGTTGCTGTGTTCAAATATATTATGCCCTTCTTTTCAGGGGGTTAAACATAATCTTTAAAATATTTTCCGTTTATTTTTTCTGCCAGATGAAAAAGGCTTGCTTCAGTTACTGGTTCATCTTTGCTTATTTGGATGGCTCTTCAGTATATGTATAAATTGTAAGGCCGTGGTGAAAAGCTGCTCCCCGGAAATGCTTAAAATCCTCTCGCTTAAGTAGGATCTCGCGGAATTCCAAAAAATCTTCTTTCTCAATCTGTAAGGAAGAAATTTCTCCCTGCTTTAATTGTTCGAGTAATTCATCATAGTTTGCCATACAATATTCTCCTTTATCCTTCTTTTCACTTTGCCGCTTCTGTTATAATATATGAGGTACACAAGCTGATTACCTAAGCTGTACTGGATTTTTTTGCCACGCTCTTTTTCAGCCGATAATTAATAGTATACAACATCGAAAGAAGTTGGACATCTTTGCCCCGCCGTTCTGGTTCCATTGAAGATCGGCTTTTATTATTTAGGAGGATTACCTATGTTAAATCTTTACAAAAAACATCAACTGATACTGCTAATTCCTATAGCATTTGCTCTATATAGTTTAGCCTTTCAAGACACCGCTATTTTTTGGTATATGTACACATTTGCGATACTGGTGCTGATGTCGTTTGCCATCATGTCAATAAAAATCTTCGATGAAATGGTGACATGGAAATCATTGATTTACGGGCTTGGTTATGGAACACTCATTTATGCGATTATCGCAGGCGGTTTTCAATTTTTCAAGTTGCTTCCGTTTAATTTTGAAGCTTCCACTTCTTCCTTTTTATCAACATTTGCACCTGCATCAATTTGGCATTTCCTGCTTCTTATGTTCGTTATCGTGCCTGGAGAAGAAATTTTCTGGAGAGGATTCGTCCAACAGAAATTGAAACAGTATTTCCCAATGTCTTATTCAGTCTTGATTTCATCGTTATTATTCGGGCTGGCGCTTGGCTTTGGAGGGTTTGTGCCAGGGATGCTGGCCGGTATTGTCACGGGGTTAATTTTAGGTTCTTTATATGAGTGGAAAAAAAGTATGCCATTGTTGATTATTGCCCATTTGGTTATGCTCGTACTGCTTTTTTTAGTTATGCCGCTGTCTTGAAAATTGCTATGTCAAATCCACAAATTAAAGCGCAATAATAAGAAATCGAAAAAAGCCATCCCGCCGGATGGCTTTTTTCATAGCTTAATAGGATAAGTCTTTAATCGATAAACCCAGTTTTTTCATCAACTCAATTGCTTCGTCTTTTTCTTCGCTCGATAAGGCCGTTGTTAACTCATGCAGGTTTTTTTCATGTTCCGGAAAAATTTCGCTCATGAATGCCTTTCCTTCTTCCGAAATTTCGGCGTACGTAACGCGGCGATCGGTTGGGCAATTGACTCGAGTAATATATCCGCGCTTTTCCAATTTATCAATTACGTAAGTAATGGAGCCGCTTGCCAGCAAAATCTTCCCGCCTATTTTTTGCAAAGGCTGCTTTCCTTTATGATACAGCAATTCCAAAACAGCAAATTCGGTAGGATTGACTCCATGTGCTTGAAAAAACTGATTAGTCTGTTCTGTTATGGCTTTATGTGCCCGCGATAAAACAATGAATAGTTTTAAAGACTGCTTTACATCTTCGTTCATAAGATCCACTCATTTCCAATTTAAAAATCTCTTATAATAATTATAGTCGTTTTGTAGGAAAAAAGCACGGTTATTAAGCTATTATTCCATGATTACCCAATTATAACTCGTTCTTTCGGATAATGGAATTTGGTCGGATCGGTTTTCCCACCAATCGTAAACAGGAAGGAAATGAGTCCAACCCTTCCGATAAACATCAACGCCATAATAACTACCTTTCCAAAACTGGATAAGTCGTCAGTTATCCCGAGGGACATCCCACACGTTCCAAACGCTGATGTGATTTCGAAAATGATTTCTACAGCAGAGGCATGTGGTTCTGAGATAATCAAAGCCATAGTGGTGACAAGTACCATGAAGCAAGCCAAAATGATGACCGCATATGACCTAAACACATCGATCAGCTCAATTTCCCGTTTGAATATCTGAATACTGTTCTTTCCTCTTGCAAAATTGATCAAAAAAAGCACCGCGATGGCAAAAGTAGTTGTCCGGATCCCTCCTCCAACTGAACTTGGAGAAGCCCCGATAAACATCAGTGCACTCATAAAAATATTGGTTGCTTCACTGAACTCTGTAATATCCATTGTCGTAAGCCCTCCGGAACGGGAGGATACGGAATGGAACATTGCAGCAAATAATGTCTCGTGCCAATTATAGCCTTTGAACGCATTCAGCGATTCAAAGGCCAGTAAAACAAGGGTTCCCACCACCAATAAAATTCCGAAGGTCGAAGTTGTAATTTTAGTGAACAAAGAAAATCGGAAGTTTTTATTTCTATTCGACAGGAATTCTTTCACTTCTATTAAAACCGGAAAACCGATGGCGCCTAAAATGATCAGGATCATATTAATGATTTGCACAAAATAATCATTGAAAAAAGGTGTTAAAGATTCTCCTGTAATATCAAATCCTCCGTTTGTGGTTGCACTGACCGAAGCGAAAATCCCTTGTAATAAAGCCTCAGTAAAAGTATCGAAATATTGGGTGAAGTATAAAGTGAAAATAATAGCTCCCACTAGTTCAATCATCAACAGGATTTTTATGATTTCACGAATCAGTTTAACAACTCCCGACATATTAAACTGATTGTGGTCGACCATGATTAATTGCCGTTCCCGTAAACCAATGCGCTTACCGACTAGCAACCAGAAAAAAGTGCCTAGCGACATGATTCCAATTCCACCGAGCTGCAAGATAAACATGATCATGATTATGCCGAAAACAGAATACGTTTCTGCAATATTGACAACGGTCAAGCCAGTCACACTTACAGCACTTACCGCAGTAAATAAGCTGTCGATTCTTGACATTTCCACTCCAGGCCGATGCACCCCCGGTAAGCGAAGCAGCAAAAAGGAAAAAGCAATCGCTACGAAATAATACGAAACGATTGCTTGGGCAGGTGTAAGATTCCGGATTTTTTGAAATGAACTGTTCATGAGGTTAATTCCTTTCTGCCTTTTATTCTCTCCTTATTCTATGAAAAGAAAGATAAAAAAGAAAGAGGCAAAAACACTCTCCTCTACTTATTTACAACAAAAAAGAGCAGAATGAACTTTTCTACTCTTTTTCCTCTTTTCCAGTTTTCGATTGTGAAGAAGCTTTTTTCTCTTTTGAAGGGAAATCGTCTTTTTTATCCTCTTTTTTAAATTTCTCGCTTTTTTCCTTTTCTGCCTTCGGTGCTTTTTCTTTTTTCATTTGTCCGGGTGCTTTCTTGTCTTGCGCACTTCGATTCTTTTGCTCTTGTTGGGGTTTGTTTTCCTTCTCTTGCTTTGGCACCGTTTTTTTCTCGCTTTTCTCTGGAGAAATTGTTTCTTTCTTCTCTTTCGTTTTTGGTATTTTTTTCTTTTCCTGCCCCGGAGTCTTTTCTTTCTTTTGTTGGCCGAGTATATTGTCACTTTTTGGGGGACCAGGAGTCATTTTCTTTTCTTGTTCAGAAAGCTTCAAGTTCTTTTGTTGTCCTGATATTGTTTTTTTCTTTTGAGGTTTTGGCGATGTTTCTTTTACTTTTTCGTTAGGTGCACTTTCATTCTTGGGTGTGCTGTCTAGTTTCGTTTCTTTTTTTTCTTGTCCAGCGGGTATTTTGCTCTCAGGTTTAACAGTGGAGTTTTCTTCATTGTTGGCTTTTGGTTTTTCTGCTGGCACTTGTTGTTCTTTAACATGTACAGGTATAAATTTTTTGATTTTCTGGCCAACTGGTACGCTTTCTTTAACCGATTGCCGCCATTGACTGCGAGTCGCTTTTTTTAAATGGACTTCAACATTATCTTCCAATAAGTTGCTGGTCGCCGCCATGACAATCTTTTCAACAGGCAATTCCGGATTTTCACCTTTACTGCCATCAACAGTTGTAATCGTCACTTCTTCGGTCGCATCATTTAATGACATGGAAATAACCCGGACTAAAATTTCAGCCAATGAATGATTTTTCCACTCCCCGAGTTGATCGATCAAATCTGATCCATCGGCATTTAAACTGCGGAGTGAAATTACATCAAAATCTTCATCCACTCCAATTTCCATTGCTGGATTAACTTCAACTTGGATATAAGCAAAAGCTTCTTCAGCGGGAAGAAGCACCGATAAAAATAAGAACAGGACAGCAACTGCAGCTATAATTGGCACCCATATCGGCTTCCAATGCACCTTCATTTTCTTGGGTTGCGGGTAAAAATGCACCTCTTCCCCTATCCTTGCGGCAGGGCCAACCGGATTGCCCATGATAAACTGTCCGTTCTTCACCATATAAATAGAGCGGTTTCCTTTAGATTCCACGCATATCCCTTTTTGCATAATCATCAAAGTAACCGCTCCTTCAAATAGTCTTTTAAGTAATGCAAGTCGCTGTTGAGCAAAAGAATGATAGCGATTATGTATTTCCGGTTTCGTTCAATCGTTTTTCTTGAAACCCGGACCATTTTTTCAATTTCTTTGATTGGCAACTTTTTCTTACTTCGCAAGTATTCCATATATTCTTCTGTCTCGGCCACAAGCTGGGCAATTTGTACAGCAGACTTGCGGGCATCTTCATGTGACGGCGAGACTTTAACCAATATCTGATAACTTAAATTAAATTCTGAAAGCATCACTTCGTACTGAGCTATCTCTTCACGCCTGATTTGGCTTTGCTGCTCTAAACTAAAACGATTAAGGGCAGCGGAATCTTCAATCCATTTAAGCGTTTCTTCTTCGCTACTAGCTGAAATTGTAAAATTGGAGCTAAATTCAGAACGCCGGTTTTCTTTCCGGATAAAATCAATCATTCTTCTTCTTATTACCATATGGGCAAATGTTAAGAACGAAGCGTTTTTTCCTAATTCAAATCCTTCTATTGCTTCATGAAAAGCGGAAAGGGCAATGCTGTATTCGTCATCATGATCATCGATGAACCGCTTGCATACTTGCGCTGCCGTTTTTTTCATAAAAGGGGTATAAGCAGAGAGTAAATTAGTCAACGCTTCATCATTTCCCTTTTGCGCAAGCAAAGCTAATTCTTCTGCTGTTGCTTTTTCACTTCGTCCAAATAAACCTGTTAATGCAGCTATCAGCATGCTGTTCACCTCTTTTCTTTCTGACACCACTTTTGATTGTAACGGCAGAATTTGTAAAAGAAAAGGGCATTTAAGTGGTACTTTTTAATTATTCGACAGCTTGAATTACTTTATGTCGGTAGCCTATTTATTTCTTTCCATAAAAAAAGCCTCCTTAGGGAGGCTTTTTGTCAGGCTGTCGAGAAACTCTCGATAGCCTTTTCTGATTCTCTAAAACCGGTGATTGTTTGAGAAAGCTCTCTATTCTCTGTTCCTGCTCTCCAGATATGGAGCCAACCAGCGGAGAAAATCGTACTGCTCCTGCATCGCTTCGCTGCTTCGTCGCAAAGACTTAGCCTCACAGGCTTCGGCTAATGTCTTGCCTGCGGGGCAGCGCAGCGATGCAGAGACAGAGACAGGAGCGTAAGCGACGAAGCGGCTTGGCGCTCGCCCGCGGCTAAAACATATGCTCCTGCAGCGCTGCGCGCTTCGTCGCAAAGACACGGCCTCACAAACCTCGGCCAATGTCTTCGCAGCTGGTTGGCGGAATATCGGTTAAGGAAGAATCACTAATAGAAACTTTAACTTCCTCTACAAGCTCATACAAAAAGCCTCCCTAAGGAGGCTTTTTGTATTACGCGTTTTCTTCTTTGTTCTTTTTGATTCCAGTCAGGACGCCAACAACGACAATTCCGATCAATACTGTCCAGAACACGATTGTCCAAGGCGTTGAGTGAGGGAAATCATGCGGCAAAATTCCGAGATTCTCGTGTGACAAAGTCATAACGAGCAATTTAACCCCTACCCATCCGACAATAACAAATGCGGCAGTTTCCAATTGAGGGTACTTCTCAAGGACTTGAACAAATTTATGGGCAGCAAATCGCATAATGATAACTCCGATCAGACCACCTGCTAACATCACAACGAATTGTCCAGCGTTGATTCCGCCAATTTCGCTTACGCCGAACATGTCCAAATGCGGCAATGTTACAGCAAGCGCTACGGCAGCAAGCATAGAGTCAATTGCAAAGGCAATATCCGCTAATTCAACTTTTAATACCGTCATCCAGAAACTAGAACCTTGTTTAGGCGCTTTTTCAATATCAATGGCATGATCGCTTTCGCCTTTTCGCTGATCATAAATGTTTTTAATCGCGATGAACAATAAATAAGCTGCTCCCAGCGCTTGAATCTGCCATATATCAACAAGTAGAGTAATCATGAATAACGCTGCAAAACGGAATACAAAGGCACCGACTAAGCCATAAAATAGAGCTTTTTTCTGCTGATCTTTCGGTAAATGTTTGACCATAACGGCCATAACAACTGCGTTATCCGCAGCCAATAGTCCTTCAAGTCCTACCAGTACAAGCAAGACCCAGGCATACTCTAATAATATTGCTTCCATTCTTTCTCCTCCTATATTTTGCCAGCAAAAAAGACCCTTGCCTAAAAAAAGGCAAAGGTCTCGCTAAGCAAATAAATTCACTATCATAACCGATGGTTACTAACCATGTATTGACGATTATGAAATAGGTTTCCCCATAGCTACTCCCCTCTGACTGAAAGTCAAAGTGTATGAAGTTGTAAAATTATTATACCATAATTTTTTAGCATGTAAAAGATTAGCGTATGGCAATATGGTATTTCTTGTCTTCTTTATGAAGTTGATAGAACTCAACCATCGAAGGCATTGTCGCTAAAAAGTCCGCGCACTGAATGCCACTCCCTCTTAACAGCCGCTGTGCTTTGCTTGCATCAAATGAAGCATTCCATGTTAAATAATCGAGCGTTTCCACTTCCACGCCTAATATTTTACGTACAGGCGAAACTGCCAAAGACAGTTTCGCCAATTTATAAGGCAATCGGGCTTTCGGCATTTTTCCAGTCATTTCAAAAACCATTCTGCGATATACTTCTTCAACTGGGTGAGGATTTGGATCGGTCAAATGGGCAGTTTCCCCTTCTGCCTGTGGCAAAGAACTCAAATAAATGGATGCATCGATGATATAGTCAATGGGCACAACATTGATAAAAGCTCTAGACCGTCCTACATAAGGAACAAAAGGAAGCCGGCTGGCCCGATCGATTAAATTCAGAAAAAAGTACGGACCATCAAACTTCACTGTTTCTCCAGTCACTGAATGGCCTCTCACAATTCCTGGACGGATAATCGTCAATGGAACTTCTTTTTTTAATTCTTCGACAAGCAGTTCGGCTTCGAATTTTGTTTCTTCGTAAAAATTCTTGAATTTTTCGGGGCGAATTAATTCATTTTCATAAAGCATGCCTTCTCTTGCTCCTGCAACATAGGCGGTACTAAAATACATATAGCGTTCAACATTCGGCAAAGTGCGTATAAAGTCATTTACGTTTAAAGTGCCCTCCACATTAACTTTCCAAGCGAGTTCACGGGGAACTGCCAAATCATAAATAGCAGCCAAATGCCAAAAAACCACTTTTTTAGATTTTAAATATGCCCTCGCTTGCCGATTTAAAGCTAAATCCTGCTTTGTAATATCACCTTCAATAATATGTATCGGTTGGCAGCCTGTTTCCTGCTGAATAAGTGCTGCTTGCTGCTCAGCTTTTTTCCGTTCGGCTGGAAGGACAATGGCCGACACGCTGACATTTTCTCCAACAGACTTGCGGATAAGCTGGCTCGCTATAAATCCAGGAAAACCGGTAAAAACGATTTCTTTCATGACATCCACCCCTTTTCTTCCATTATACATAATATTCCAACTTCTATCTTTTGAATATTGCATTTTCAATAAAAAATGCACTTCCATTGCCCCGTTAAGAGAAGCATGAAAGTGCAAAGTAAAAAAACACTCGATCAGTGGGATTTTAACAATTTGCGCCGGTTTTGAAAGCGGAAAAAAGTTTAAGCACTAGTTTTCTTTCTATTCATATTTCTTGTTTCACGATCAAACAAACTATAAACAATGGGCACAATATACAGCGATAAGAAAGTAGAACTGATCATGCCTCCAATAACGACAATCCCCATTGGCTGATTGATTTCAGTTCCTTCCCCGAGCCCCAATGCTAACGGGATTAAACCAAGTATCGTCGTCAAAGCAGTCATGAGAATCGGACGGACCCGGTCACGGACAGATGTGATGATTGCTTCATAAGAACCCATGCCTGCCGCTTTCCGCTGGTTGATGTAATCGACAAGGACAATTCCGTTATTGACCACAATTCCGACAAGCACCAATATCCCGATAACTGCCGTAATGCTGATGGGGGTTTGGGTGAAGAATAATGCGATTGATACCCCAATAACCATTAACGGCACTGTAAACATGATGACAAATGGATACTTGAATGATTCAAATTGCGCCGCCATAACGATATAAACTAGAACCACCGCTAATGCAACTGCCAAAAGCATATCATCAATGGCATTATCGAATAATTCCCGGTCGCCGCCGAAAGTTATTTGCGTATCTTTATCTAAATTCAGTTCTTCAAGTACTTTATCTACCTCGTCGGACATGTCCCCAAGCGTTACATCCGATTTGTGCTGCAAGGTGAAAGCAACACTGTCTGCTTGATCAACTCGTTTAATGTCCACAGGGCCTTCTGAAACTTCTATATCCGCAAGTTCTTCCAGATTCACGAACTGTCCAGCCGGAGTCCTTAATTTTAAAGCTTCAAGTTTCTCTTCGCTGTCTCTGAACTGTTCACCCAGTTTTACAAAAACACTTAGCACTTTATCGTTTTCAGTAATAACTTGAGTAGCAAAAACACCACGGGTCAAATTATTTACCGTCTGGGCAATTTGAGCAGGTGCAAATCCAAATTCTGTTGCAGCCTGTTTATTGATTTGCATTTGAATCTCTTCAATTGTTTCATCCCGATCATTTGTTAACTCCGTTACTTCCGGAAGGTCTAGAAGTGCCGCATTGATATCTGTAACTGTATCGTCAAGCCTTTCTTTATCTGTATCCGTCACAGTAAAACTTAAAGTATTCGGAGAAGAACCGGCAGCAGTCTGCAAATTGAAATTGACTTCTGCCCGGTCGCCTATTGTCTCAAGTACCCGCGGCTGAACCTGATCCACAAATTCAAAAACCGAGCGTTCGCGCTCATCCAGTGGAACTAATTTTACATATAATTCTGCGGTATTGGTTTCAGTTGTGCCTTGCGCCTGGCCTTGCTGCGTGCTTCCAACTAAACTGACGAAAACTTCTACGTCTTCTTCTTTTTTCAGTTCTTCTTCTATCATATTCACTACTTCATCCGTAGCTGCTAATGATGAGCCGTAATCCAAACCGACGGAAACAGTCACAAAGCCTTCATCTGTAGCCGGAAGGAATTCTGTTCCAACCTGATAAACACCAAATATCCCTACAATAAAGAAAACGAAGGCGGTAGTTAATAGAATCAATCGATGAGCCAGTGCCCAGGCAACAGAACGCTGGAATTTTTCGAGTCTTTTCGACCGCCTTGCCTCTGTTTTATTGTCACCACTCGGTTTTTTCAGCATTCTTGAAGCAAGCATTGGCACTACGGTCAAGGCGACAGCAAGACTGGCAAATAAGCTGAAAGAAATGGTGACGGCAAATTCGAAGAAAATCTGCCCAATCAGCCCTGTAATGAATACCACAGGAACAAATACTGCCACAGTCGTCAATGTGGAAGAAGTGATGGCAGCTGCCACTTCTTTTGTACCTTCTGATGCTGCCATGCGCGGAGTTTTCCCCATCCCCAAATGGCGCTCAATATTTTCAATTACGACAATGGAGTTATCTACCAGCATTCCGATCCCTAATGCCAACGCACCCAAAGTCATAATATTTAAGGCGAAATCAGCAAAGTACATTAAAACAAAAGTTACGATAACCGAATAAGGAATCGCAATACCAATAATAATTGGGCTTTTTATGCCTCGCAGAAAGAAAAATAACACGGCCATGGCAAATAATCCACCAAACAGGAGGGTTTGTCCAATATTGCCTACGGCTAAGCGGACATAATCACCTTGGTCAAATAACACATCCGCTTCCACACCTTTGAAACGCTCTTCCGCCAGTAATTCATCCAGTTTAGCTTTAAAAGCTTCCGATACGTCGGCAGTATTCGCTTTCGACTCCTGCAAAGCGGACAGCAAAACCGCTGGCTCTTCATTGGCTCTTGTCTCGCTATTTGTCTCTTGTTCGCCGACTGCCACATCCGCTACATCACCGATTGTCACATTTTCTCCATTCAGCGGATTCACAGTTATGACCAGATTACGGATTTCGTCTGCACTGGTTAATGTACTGACTACGCGAGTGGTTAAATGGCGGCCATTTTCTGTATCGATCGGCTCCCCAGGCATAGAGATATTATTCGCCTGGATGGATTGAACAATATCCGATTGCTGTAACCCTCTTTTTTCAAGTTCTTTCTGATTCAATGCTATTTGTATTTCTTCAACCAAAGAACCTGAAATATTAACACTTGCCACTCCTTCTGTTTGAAGCAGCTCTGTTTCCAACTCTTCCGCCAACACTCGGACATCTTCCCCTGATTCAGTAGCTCTAACCGCTAGTTGAATAACCGGAAATTGTGAAGGATCAAACTTAAAAAATTGTGGTTGGTTCGAATCATCCGGAAGGATGGTCTGATCAATCCGCTGCATGATATCCGTTTGGACATCATCTATATTTGTTGACCAGTCAAATTCAAGCAAGATAAAATTCGAGCCTTCTTCAGATGAGGACTGAAGAGAATCAAGTCCAGGCAATGTAGACAAACTTGCTTCGAGAGGCCTTGTCACTTTTTCGCTTACTTCAGTCGGGCTGGCCCCCGGGTAACTGGTTACTACTACGCCGATTGGCGGATTTATTTCTGGTATAAGGGTAATAGGGATTTTAAAAAAAGACACTACTCCAAGAATTATGATTAAAAACATGATAACAATAGTAAAAACTGGCCTCTTTATCGAAAAATCGCTTAATTTCATCTGTTTCCTACCCTCTCTTTATCCCTCTGCCTAAAGTAAATTCCGGTGATTGAAGTTGCACTTTACTTCGTCTTTTTATCATAAAAAATATTAAGGGGAACCGCAAACTTTAGTCGCATTATTTACTAAATATTAAATTTATTTTGTCTAAAAAAAGAACCTGCATAAGCAGGCCCTTTTATAATAGACTATATAAATTAATTTCAGGATTTTTGTCCTGGAACCAGCGGGTCGCAAATTCATTTTCAAATAAGAAGACGTAGTTATCATAGCGGTCTTTAACTAGCATTGAACGGCCGCTTGACATAGATTCTTTGACCTTTTCTTCGTTTTCAATCCAGCGGGCAATCTTGGAGCCTATCGGTTCCATACGGACGTCGACATTATATTCGTTTTTCATCCGATGTTCGAAGACTTCGAACTGAAGTTGTCCGACAGCACCCAAAATGACTTCTTCCAGATGAAGTGTCTTGTAATACTGTATGGCACCTTCCTGCACAAGCTGAAGGATTCCTTTATGAAAATGCTTTTGCTTCATAACGTTTTTGGCTGTCACTTTAACGAATAGCTCTGGTGTAAACTGTGGAAGATCTTCGAAGTGGAATTTACTTCCACTTGTAATCGTGTCTCCGATTTGATAATTTCCAACATCGTGAAGGCCGATGATATCACCCGCCACAGCCTCACTGACGGTTTCCCGGTCATCCGCTAAAAATTGAGTGGTTTGGCTCAATTTAATAGACTTGCCTGTTCGAGCCAGCGTCACATTCATGCCGCGTTCAAATTTACCTGAGACAATTCGGACAAACGCAATGCGGTCGCGATGAGCCGGATTCATATTGGCCTGGATTTTGAAGATAAACCCTGAAAATGGCATGTCGACCGGATCAATTTCTTCTTTTTCCTGAGTCTCGCGTGATTGCGGCGGTGGAGCAAACTGCAAATACGTTTCCAGGAAAGTTTCAACACCGAAGTTTGCAAGCGCACTGCCGAAAAATACAGGAGTAAGCTCTCCTTTTCTCACTTGCTCAATTGAGAAATCATTGCCTGCTTCATTTAACAATTCGATATCTTCCATAGCCTGCGTATAATAAGATGTTTTCATCATCTCGTGTTCTTCAGCCAGTTGGCCGTCTTCATCCAATTCGAGGAATTGTCTGCTCCCTGTACGGAAAGGCTCAACCCGCTTATTGAAACGGTCATAAATCCCTAAGAATTCTTTTCCCATTCCAATTGGCCAGTTCATGGCGTAGGACTGGATGCCGAGAACTTCTTCTAATTCTTCCATTAATTCAAGCGGCTCTTTTCCTTGCCGGTCCATTTTGTTAATGAAGGTGAAAATTGGAATGCCGCGCATTTTACAGACTTTAAACAGTTTGACTGTCTGGGCCTCAATCCCTTTAGCCACATCGATGATCATAACAGCGCTGTCCACTGCCATTAACGTGCGGTAAGTGTCTTCACTGAAATCTTGGTGTCCGGGTGTGTCCAGAATATTGACCCGATGTCCGTCGTAATCGAATTGCATGACAGAGGAAGTAACAGAAATCCCTCTTTGCTTTTCGATTTCCATCCAGTCGGAAGTTGCAAACTTCCCGCTTTTCTTGCCTTTTACTGTTCCAGCGTCGCGAATCGCGCCTCCAAATAACAGTAATTTTTCTGTCAGTGTCGTTTTCCCAGCATCCGGGTGGGAAATGATCGCAAAGGTTCTTCTATTTTGAATTTCATTTTTTAATTGGGTTGACATTCTTATACTCTCCTTTAATTCTACTCTGTTTATATTAGAGAAGGGAGCTGAAAAAGACAAGGAATTTAAACGCTCTCCTCAAAAAAAGAAGCCGGATAGGGCTTCTTTTCAACAGAATTTTTTCAATGTTTCTTTAATCGCGATTTCTTTGTCGCTATGCGGATACTTGGTGGAACCGATGATTTGGTAATCTTCATGGCCTTTTCCCGCCAAAATGATGATATCTCCTGGTTCTGCTTGAGCAACTGCATGTTTAACTGCTTCCCCGCGGTCGCCAATACAAGCGAAATTGTCATGGGCCATACCGGTCTGCAGGTCATTCAAAATACTGTCATATTCCTCGTAGCGCGGGTCATCTGTTGTCAAAACCACATAATCGGCAACCGACGCTTTTTCAGCCATGATCGGACGTTTCGTTTTATCCCGGTTGCCGCCTGTGCCCACTAGGAAAATGATGCGGTTTGTTTTAAAATCAGCAACCGCGTCGATGGCTTTTTCAATGGCATCAGGGGTATGGGCATAGTCAATGAAAATAGAAATGGGAGCATCCAATTCAACTTTTTGCATCCGCCCTTCAACCGGCGCAATTCTTGACAATGCAGCAAGCACCTCCTCAAGAGGAAAACCTTCTGCATATAATGCAGTAATCGCTGCTAATGCGTTTGATACATTGAAATGGCCCAGCAGTTTCATCGACACGGCAAACTCACCCTCTGGACAATTCAATGTGAATGTTGTTCCGTGGTTATCCATGTGTATGCCTGCAGCTTTGAACTGGGCATCTTCTTTAATTCCGTACGTATACACAGGATGCGGCGTCATATCGGCATACTGCTTTGACCAGGGATCGTCTGCGTTTAAAACAGCTTGCTTTTTCTCTTGCAAATTTTGTCCAAGCTGCGAAAACAACAAGCCTTTGGCGTGTCCGTACTCTTCCATTGTGCCATGGAAATCCAAATGGTCATGCGTTAAATTGGTAAAGATGGCCGTATTAAATTCCACTCCAGCCAAACGGCCTAAAATCAATCCATGAGAAGACACTTCCATGGTCATATGTGAGCATCCGGTTTCTTTAGCTTGTGCAATCATTCTTTGTGTAGTCAGTGCATCGCTCGTCGTATTGGAGGATTGATGCAACTCACCGTTCAAGTTAAAACCGATGGTTCCGGTAAGAGCCGACGATTTGCCAAGCTCCATTAACATTGAGTGCAGCATTCCAGACACGCTTGTTTTTCCATTCGTGCCTGTCACGCCAATCATTTGCAAATCCTTTGACGGGTAGCCATAGAATTTCGCAGCAAGCAATCCAAGTACGCGGTCAGTATCTTCTACCACGAGGATTGCGGTATTTCCAATTTCCAGCGGCTGTTCTGAAACGATCAGTACAGCTCCTTGTACGGCAGCTTGCGCCGCAAAATCGTGGCCATCCACCGTATATCCTTTGATGCAAATAAATAAAGATCCTTTTCTGACTTCACGTGAATCCATTGTGATGTGTTCAATGGTTTCGGGCAAAGTGCCGATTAATCTATTAAAAGGAACATTTTCGATTAATTGTTGTGTGTTCATGAAAATCCTCCTACTCTGTAACTAGCGGTGACAATACATATGCTTCAAGCAATGCTGCCGCGGCTTTCAGTGAATCGATATGGGTGCGTTCATAGGAATGAGAAGCTTCAATCCCCGGACCGAACAAAGCGTGTTTGACGTCGAGCCCTGCTCCGACTGCTGCAGAAGCATCTGAACTATAATATGGATAAATATCCACCTTATACTCAATATTATTCTTTTTTGCTAAATCTATCAAATGGCGCGTTAAGCCGTAATGATATGGGCCACTTGAATCTTTTGCACAGATAGATACGGTATATTCATCCGAAGCCTGGCCATCTCCGATTGCTCCCATATCAACGGCTATGTATTCCGCAGTTTGCGGTGGAATATTGGAATTGCCTCCATAACCGATTTCTTCATTATTAGATATGTAAAAATGTGTGGTATGCGGCAACTCTTTGTTTGACACATTCAATTTTTTTACCAATTGCAGCAATAATGCCGTACTGGCTTTATCATCAAGGTGACGTGATTTGACAAACCCTGACTCCGTTGCAGCAAAGCGTGGATCGAATGATACGAAATCCCCTACTTCTACTTCGAGCGCACGGACTTCCTCACTGGAAAATGCTTTTTCATCCAGACGGACTTCCATATTATTTTCGTCCCGGTCAGCTGTTCCCGCATCTTTATAAACATGGACAGCTGTCTGGTGCATTAAAATTGTGCCCGTTATCGTTGTTCCATCCCTTTTATGTATCAGGCAGTTCTCGCCTTCAATTGCGTTGAATTTAAAGCCGCCTACAAGAGATAATTTCAAGCGGCCACTTGGTTTGATTTCTTTGACCATTGCTCCGAGAGTATCTACATGAGCCGTTAATAACTTGTGCTGGTTTTGGTTTTTTCCTTGAATGGTCGCTATTACGGCGCCTTTTTTAGTTGTAGTGTAGCCAACATTCCATTTTTCTAAGTGTATTTTGATGGAGTTCATGACTTCCATTGTGTAGCCTGATGGACTGGGAATATCCACCAGTTCTTTTAATAGTCCGAGTGCTTCTTGTTTATTCCATTCAAATGACATATATACCGCCTCCCTGATTTAATAATCATAACAAAATGAAGCATGTTCTGACAGGGCATTATATAGTAATATTGTAATTAGACCCCTAGATTGAGGTGAATCATGGATCGTTCTACGAACAATCAAAGAAGAAACAAACTCTTTATTCATATATTCGGCAGTGCCAGTATCTTGCATTCGCTGCTCCCGGCAGCAGTGAATTTTCATACAGCCCTTTATTCTCCTATATTCGGAATAATCTCTTATATCATTCTGCTGATTTTACAATATAAAAAAATCAATGAACGCATCATTCAAATACTCGTTCTTCTTCTCATGAACTTCTATGTATTCATTTTAAATTTTGAATCATTTTCAGCCATTACGGTGATTTATTTTGTTATCCCTATTATCGCTTCCGCTTTATATTACGATACATTGCCGATCATCTTCCTCGGTGTCTTAACTGCTGTCGAAACACTTTTGCTGGCTTTGGTATTTGACGAATTAAGCGCAAGAGCTTCACTTTCCTACATTCATTTATCGTTATTTGTTTTTATCATGGTTGTTCTTATCTTGACTATCCTCCATTCCATCTATTTCAGCCGTATCTGGTCCCAGCTGGAACAAAAAAACGAGTCGATGGAAAAAGCCTTGATTTCGAAAGACGGCTATCTTCAGCTGTTTTTTGAAACGGCTAAAGACGCAATTGCAGTGTTTGATTCAAATAATAAAATTATCGCTATTAATCCGGCTTTTGAAGAATTATACGGCTGGACATCGGAAGAATGCATTGGTCAAAGCCTTGATCTTGTACCGCCTGAAAGGATTGAGGAAGCTAATATGCGTACCTTCCAAGTCCAACAAGGTGAAAGTTTTTCCTTGCTCGAAACAGTGGATATCAAAAAAGATGGAAGCCTCTTCCATGCACAAATCACTTTATCGCCCATCACTGATGAATTTGGAAACGTTGTAGCCACATCGGTCATTTCCCGGGACATCTCTTACCAAAAAGAAGCAGAGAAGTTGATTGTCCAAGCGGAAAAATTGAAGTTAGCCGGCGAAATTGCCGCAGGCGTGGCACATGAGATCCGTAATCCAATGACTGTTATTTCCGGATTCGTACAGATGATGCAGGAAGATCCCAGCTATCCATATAAAGATTACACAAAATTGATCCATTCTGAGTTAGAGCGCATCAATCTCATCATCGGTGAATTTCTGGTTTTGGCTAAACCCCAGGCCTCAGCGCCTAAAAAAATCAGCTTGCGCCAAACCATGGATGATATTATCGTTTTATTCGGTCCACAATTGAATTCGCATGGGATTCTCCTGACTAACCATTGGCAAAAAGACGACTTTTTTATTCTCGGGGAAGATCATCGCCTTAAGCAAGTCCTTATTAATCTTTTAAAAAATTCAGTTGAAGCGATTGGCCAACATGGCCAAATCACTATTTCAGTAGAAAACTTTGATGATGGCTTTGTTTCTCTGCGGTTGAGGGATAACGGAAGCGGCATCTCCCGTGAAGTTCTGTTGAAAATTTTCGAGCCTTTTTACACGACTAAATCTGAAGGTACCGGCTTGGGTTTAATTATTTCACAGAAAATAATCCGGGAACTTGGCGGAAGCCTTGAAATCGAAAGTGAAGAAGGTATAGGGACAACTGCCACTGTACTGCTACCGAAAGCATAAAAAAGGAGCCTAAAGGCTCCTTTTTTATGCTTTCATTTTGCTTCAACGCTTTTCAGCTTAATCATCATCGTTATTATCATCGTCGTCATTGTCGTCATCGGTTTCCTGTTTGATGATTGAACCGTCTTTGGCATTGACTGTCACTTCATGTTCAGTTGATCCATTTTCAATCTCGAATTCGTATTGGACTACACCATCATCGTTGTCCAATTCCATGTCTTTAACTGTTCCGTTGGCAACAGCAAGAGCTGCCGCTGTCGCTTCTTCAGAACTGATCAAACCTTCAGTTGAAACGATATCATCTGAATCATTATCATCGTTGTCTTCTCTTTCACGTTTTTGTTCCAGTATTTCACCAGTGTCGGCATCAAATTTCAAATCGTATTCAAAGCCTTCATGTGCAACATCCACTTCATAAACCGATCTGCTGCCTTCTCTCTCCAATTCAATATCCGTGATAGTACCATTAGCTATTTCCAACGCTTTGGCAGATGCCTCTTCGAATGTCAGCTTTGGCGCTTGCTGACTTGCTTGCTGGTTGCTATTTTGGACATTGGAATTGTTTGAATTGGTTTCTGCGTTTCCAGCTGGATTTGAATCTGTATTGGCTAGTACAATACCTCCGAATGTTAATGCTCCTGCAATTACTGGGATGTAAACGAATTTTTTCATGTTAATTTCTCCTCCTCATTTGTTATATCTTTACTATAGCCCCCGCTTCTGAGAAGACGATGAGGGGTTTATGAGAATTTGATGAGAAATTCATTAAGAATTCTAATGGTTTAATCATCCCACTCCACGGTCAAGGTTTCACCGCGGATTGCATGGATTTGGACAGTTACTTCCTGTTCTGTTTCTTCGTTTTCAATTTCCACTAAATAATAGCCGCCATCTTCGGTTTGCACAAATTCGACTTCCTGCACTTCCCCGTCAAGCGTCTGTTTCGCAATAGCAATTGCTTCATCTTTTGAAATCACTGGGTTCGGTTCAGGTTCTGGAACAGGTTTGTTGTCCGCTTCAATAGCCGAGTTTGTTGTAATTTTTCGGACTTCGCCTGTCTTGGAAGCTACGAACACTGTTGCTATATTTTCACCATCTTTTATTTTCACTTCATATTCACGCTTATCTTTTGAGTAAGTGACTTTTTCCAAGGTCCCATCAACTTCTTTTAACGCAGCCGCTGCTGCCTGTTCTTTTGTCAGTTCAACTGGCTGTTCCTTTTTCTCAACGAGTTTCATCGACTCGACTTGGCCTGTCTCTTTGTTGACGATTGCGGTATAAAGACCATCTGCCTTATCAAAGTCCACTGCAAAACTGTCTTCGGATTCAGATGTCCCGACTGCCTCTCCCCCATACATTTCCAGTACCGATTGCTCTGCTTCAGCAGCACTGATGCTTTCAGTACCGATGAACGGGTTCAAGAGATAGGCGATGACAATAACGCCAAGCAAGATGGTTCCTGCTGCCATAAGCATCCATTTTCTCATCATAATCCCTCCTGGCTCGATTGTACCGCGCCAACATTAAAATCCGATGAGAAAATAATTGAAACAGTTGTCCCCATCTGCTCAATGCTTTCAATTTCCAATTCGATGCCCAGCGAATCCGCCAATTGCCTGGCGAGCGATAACCCAAGGCCCGATCCCCCAGTTTCGCGGCTTCGTGCCTTATCCACCCGGTAGAAGCGCTCAAAGATGAATGGCAGTGATTCTTTCGGGATTCCGATGCCGTAGTCCCGGATTTGAATAAGGGTGCGCCCTTCATTTTTAGCCACCACTTCAATCCGATCGCTGCTGTATTTACGTGCATTGTCAAGCAGAATGTATAACAGCTGCTTGAGCTTCGCAAGGTCCGTCGTTACAAATAGATCCGGTTCGCTTGTTTGCAATAAAAACTCCCGGTTATATGAAGTCGTCAGAGCCGCAGTTGTTTGCTCAAGCACTTCCACAATATTTACTTTCGAATATTCAAGCTGCGACTCACTTTGCCGCGCAATATGCAATAATTGCTCGATTAAAGCTTTCATACGGTCCGTTTCGTTCCGGATTGCGGTAAGCCCTTCGCCGGCAATTTTTTCATCGCGCATCCCTTGCCGCTGCAGCAATTTGGCGTAGCTGCCAATCACCGTCAAAGGCGTCTTCAATTCATGGGAGGCGTTCGATACAAATTCTTCCTGCTTTGTGTAGTTTTCTTCTAGAAGAGCCATCATTTCGTTGAATGTCTGACCCATTTGGCCGATTTCATCATTTGTTTCTCCAGCAGTCTGCAATTTCTCGAATTTGCCGTTGCGCTGAATGCGTGTCATCGTATTGGTCAAATCAGTGATTGGCTTCGTAATGATCCTGCCAAGAACGATGCTCGAAATCACGACCGGAATCATGGCAAGCACCGTCACCGTGATAAGAACAAGACGTAAAGTCTGAAGATTGCCCGTTACTTCCCGCATCGACTGGGCTATCGTCAAATTTGCCACTTCTCCATCTGTCCAAATAACAGGAGTTGTCACATACACGAAAAGCTCATCTTCTACTTGTATGGTGCCTGAAGCTTCCGGCAAATCTGCGGGTAGTTCCGTCTGCACTGAAGGATCTTGGATTGTCGGGATTAATTCATTTCCATTTCGATTAACTTGGATTGAACCATTAACTGGAACATAGCCTCGCAGTACGGTCCGGGGATCTTCTGTCGAAGTTTCATTTAACTTTGTCACGACGACACTGGCTTCGGTACGCAACTGGGTGACTTCCGATGAATACGTCAATCGGCTGAATGAAAAATAAATCACTGTCATAAGCACCAGTAGAATGACCAGCATCAGCAGCGTCGTCCAAATATGGATTTTATTTTTCAGTTTCATTAATATGCTCCTTCAAGACATAGCCCACGCCTCGAACGGTTTGGATATAAGTGGAAGATTCCCCCGCATCCACTTTTTTGCGCAAATAACGGATATACACATCAATGACATTCGTATCTCCGTAATAATCATAGCCCCATACGGCATTCAGCACTTGCTCACGGCTAAGCACTTGGTGTGGATGCTGCATTAAATACAGCAGCAAATCAAACTCGCGCGGCGTGAGCTCAATGGCTCTTCCGTTTCTGGAAACTTCCCGTGTCGTTTCATTCAGCTCTAAATCTTCAAAGCGGCGCACTTCTGAATGGCCGTTTCCGGCAGACAATCGCAGGCACGCGCGGATGCGAGCCAGCAGCTCTTCGATTTCAAATGGTTTTGTTACATAGTCATTGGCCCCTAAATCAAGACCGGCCACTTTATCTTTGACATCATTTTTGGCTGTCAGTAAAATGACCGGAACGGTGGAATCCGAAGAACGAATGCGCTTCAATACGTCCAATCCGTGGATTTCCGGGAGCATTAAATCCAGCAAAATCAAATCCCAGTCATTTTCCCGAAATTGAATAAGGCCTTCCGATCCGGTATGGGCAACTCCTGTTTTATACCCTTCATATGTAAGTTCAAGTTCCAATACACGCGCAATATTCTTTTCATCTTCTACTATCAGAATGCGTTCTGCCATTTCCTTCACCTCTTACTGATTATTCTAGCAAACCTAAAGAAAAAAGCGACCCGCAGGCCGCTTATTTTAATACCGTTCTGACTAACCGGACCCTCTTTCCATATGGAGGGAATAGCAGATTAGTCGACAGCTTAGTGGATTTTTTCAATATCGATTTGGCATGTGTAAATGTTTCGAAACTTGCTTTTCCATGATAAGAATTGATGCCGGAAGTTCCAATACCGCCAAACGGAAGATAGGGGCTGCCAACATGGGATACCGTGTCATTGATGCAACCTCCGCCGAACGGCAGTTCTTCCAGGAAAAAGTTGATGGCGCGTTCATTTTCCGAGAACATATACGCCGACAATGGCTTTGGCATTTTTCGGATATGGCGCAATAATGCCGGAAGGTCAGTATATGTAATAACCGGAAGAATTGGGCCAAATATTTCTTCTTCCATGGAAGGGCTATTCCATTGGATATTCTCAAGGACTACCGGTTCAATATAGCGCTCATTCCGGTCCATCTTCCCGCCTGTTACGATATGGGCGGATTCTTTTTCAATAATTGACGCCAACCGGTCAAAATGCTGCGGTGAAACGATACGGCCGTAATCCGGGCTTTCTTGTGCATTTTTTCCATAAAAGCTTCGGATAGCTTTGACCAGTTTTTTCATAAACTCCTCTTTCACGGACTCACGCACACATACATAATCCGGAGCGACACAAGTTTGTCCTGTATTCATCAATTTTCCCCATGCAATACGTTTTGCCGCCAGGTCCAGATTGGCGGTTTGGTCGACGATTGCCGGGCTTTTCCCTCCCAGCTCCAACGTAATCGGAGTCAGGCGCTCAGAAGCGGCCTTCATGATGACTTTTCCAACATTAACGCTGCCGGTAAAGAAAATATAATCAAATGGAGCATGGATAAGCGCAGTCACTTCTTCCCGTTCCCCTTCCACCACTTGTATATAATAGGATGGAAACGTTTTTTCAATTAGCTGTCGAATCACCCGTGTGACATTCGGGGTGGTCTCCGACGGTTTAACTACAGCGCAGTTGCCGCCAATTATGGCACCGATCAACGGTTCCATTATCAATTGGAAAGGATAATTGAACGGCCCGATGATCAATACAGAGCCATAAGGTTCCCGCAGCACAAAACTTTTTGCAGGCTGAAAATGCAATGGTGTCTTCACTTGTACAGGCTCCATCCATTCATCCAGTTGCTTTGTCATAAAACCGATGCTGTCGAGAACGAATCCTATTTCTGTGGTATATGCCTCAAATTCGCTTTTTCCCAAATCCTTCTTCAATGCTTGCGTAATTTCTTTCTCATATTCCACAATGGCTTGTTTTAAGCGTTGGAGCTGTGCTTTGCGGAAACTGGCACTTTTTGTGGCACCGGTATAAAAAAAGTCATGCTGTTGTTCAATAAGCGTTTCGACGCTTGCGGACGTAACTTCCATTATTTGAGCCTCCTTGTTAATGCGTTCATTTTAGTACTTTACCCGCTATCAGTTCTGGCAATCAATTTTTCTGAAGTAAATGATCAATATACCGCTGCGCGACCAAACCTTCTTCAAAAGTGACTAGGAAAGTCGACTGGGTACGCATGGCATCAAATAAAGTCGGCACTTCCACAAAATCCGTGATTTGTTTCCGCTCTTCGTATTTTCGCTCTTCATAAAGATTCGACCAATTCTCAAGCGTCAACACGCCTTCTTCACCGTAAACCTTAAATTGCAACAGTTCTTTTTGGCCGATCCCACTGAGCCCGGTAATTAAAAATGGAATATTGCCGGCAGTCAATCCATGGGCTATGATGCCAGTTTCGCATTTATCCTCTTGTTCCGGATAACTGATTTGATGCGATGCAATCTTCAATTCCCCGAATACACGGTTCAACAGCTGCAGATAATGAGGAAATACTTCACGAACAAAGCCGCCTTGGCTTCTTGAAGCAATCCATGGATTTTGCTGCCAAGCCCGCGGCCAGTCCGGGAAAAAAGTCTGCAGTTCAATTCGCGTTATTTTACCGATATTGCCGGTGCGGATCCGCTTGACCATGTCATGGACAGCCGGAGAATACATTAAAGGAAAATGCATAGCAGTCCGGATACGGCTTTTTTCAACAGCTGCTACCATTTCTTCCCCGTCTGCCAAATTGTGTGCCAAAGGTTTTTCGCTTAACACATGTATTCCAGCACCTGCAGCTCGTTTGGCTATTTCCGAATGTAATGCGGGAGGTGTGCCGATATACAGCCAATCAATATTAGAATGGAGGATCGATTCAAACGAATCCGCGATCGGGACCCCATATGTTTTATTCAGATATTGAAGACGTTCCTGCTGCACATCATAAACGCCTTTGATGTCTATTTTGCCGTCTTGCTGCATTTCCTTAATGATGCGTTCCCCTACAATGCCAGCTCCAATAATGCCGATTGAAATCATTTTATCCCTCTTTTCCGCAAGGCCTAAAGGCTTATTTTATTTCTCTCTGTTTATTAGTGTAACCTTTAGGGGTATAGAATAGTCAAACAATAATAATATGATTTTCAGGAGGAATGTATGATGGGCAAACAAGTAAACTGGTGGGAACCAATTTTTTCAGGTGAACTGGAAGTAGGATTAAACAAAGATAAATTGGACGATATGGAACAGGAATCATTTCTTTATTTTAATGAAGCTCAAATTGATATGGAGTCACACGCTTAATTGAAACGTTCACTAGCTGAATACAGTCGCTGCAGTACATAAAAAACGCCTTGTTCAATGATTCATTGAGAAGGCGTTTTGTCATGTCCAGATTCTTTTGTACATTTCCTCTCTATAAAATAGCGCTGAATAAAAAAGGTACGGCATCGGTTCCGGCAGATACGGCAACAGTTTTAGTTGCAAGCTGTACATCAAGTAAATATAATGAAAAAATGGAAGCAGGGATCAATATGAATAGATTTATAGGCTTATTAACAGCATTATTATTGCTTACTGGATGTGGGTTGCAGGATTCCACCGACACAACTGGAACTACGGATCGCATTGACGTGGAAGTCACCTCCGTTATTGACGGTGATACCATCAAAATCATGTATGAAGGAAAAGAAGAAACGGTTCGCTATCTGCTGATCGATACACCGGAAACAAACCATCCACGTCTCGGAAAACAGCCGCTTGGCAGCGAAGCCACCGCCGAAAATAAAAGGCTCATCGAATCGGGTGATGTGTCTATTGAATTCGATGTAGGCGGCCGTTTTGATGACTATGGACGGATGCTGGCCTATATCTATGTAGATGGAGAAAGTGTGCAGGAGCAGATGCTTGAAGCAGGGTTTGCCCGTGTTGCTTACGTTTATCCGCCAAATACGCGTTATGTTGAGGAATTTGAGGAAGCGGAACAAATCGCCCAAGAAGCTGGCATCGGTATTTGGGAATTTGAGGATTATTCGACGGAACGCGGCTTCGATGCAGATGCATACGGCAATGTAAGCGGGCATAGCCCCCAAAATTCTAATGACAGCAAATGCCGGATCAAAGGAAATATTAACCGCCACGGGGATAAAATCTATCATATGCCTGATGAAGGTTCATATGAACAAACCAACCCTGAGGAATGGTTTTGCACAGAACAAGAAGCGCGGGATGCAGGATTCAGAAGCACAGGAAGTTAATTGAGGAGGTTTTTTATGCAAGTCATCGTTCTACGGCTCGATTATCATGCATCCAATATCCTGGAGCAGCTGCAGCAGCAGGCACAAAGCGCAAGCTTAAAGCAGGAAGCTGCTTTGCCGCCGCATATTACGCTCCAAACATTCAACCAGACCAATCCAATTGACTTGAAAAAAGCCGTCGAACAATGGGCTGGACAAACAAAGCAGTTTTCTTTATCATTTGCATCTCTCGGATTTTTCAAGCAGCAAGGATGTTTTTACGCTTCAACCATTTATACAAAACCATTAGCACAACTGCATGAAGCATTAAATCTTTCAACGCGTGAATTCACTGGGCAAAAGAATTATTACATGCCTGAACACTGGGTGCCTCATTCCACAATCATCAACAATATTGCCCCTCCATTTTGGGGTCCGATGTTTGCACGTCTTTCAATGGAATTTGAGCCATTTGAAGGCAAAGCAGCCGCTATCGAATGCTGGTCACTGGTCCACGGAAAAGCACAAACGGAATGGAGTATTTTTCTTTCCAAATAGGCTATTGACTTTTCACTAGGGCACGTTATAATTATATTTGTCCTGGAAATTGAGATTCCTTAGCTCAGCTGGGAGAGCGCTACCTTGACAGGGTAGAGGTCGCTGGTTCGAGCCCAGTAGGAATCATTGGGTGCCAAACCCACAGCAAGCTTTAGGAACAAAGTTTGCTAAGAAAAAGCCGTTGCCTTCGGGCAGCGGCTTTTTTATTTTTATTTATAACCCCCTTGAGGAGCACGTTGCTTCTCAAGGGGCTTTTTCGGTTATGCTGCTGAAGTCCGTGAAACTTTCTTTTCACGGGACATCCATTGGATGACAAACAAGATAATAAACACTACCGCCCCTACATAAGAATACAGCCCTTCCGGATAAATCAATGCTAATCCGGTAACCAGAGCCATTATTCGTTCAATCCAATTGAGTTTTCGGTACCAATATCCAATCAGTCCCGCCCCTACTGCTATCATTCCGGCAAAAGCTGTACTAACCACCCAAGTCAATTCGAGCCAAGTGGTATCAATCATCAACAGCGATGGAGACAGGACAAACATATATGGAATGATAAACGCTGCGGCTGCTAATTTAGCGGCAATTACTCCTGTACGAATTGGTTCCCCTCCTGAAATTCCAGAAGCTGCAAAAGCAGCAAGGGCAACCGGAGGCGTAATATCGGCGATAATCCCAAAATAGAACACGAACAAATGAGCAGATATGGCAACAACCATTGGGACAGCTGCCCCAGCCGGTTCATCGAGCATTAATAAGGTTATGATGGCCGGAGCCGCAATTGTGGAAGTGATGACATAGTTTGCCGTTGTCGGCGAACCCATACCTAAAACAAGTGCAGCCAGCATGGTGAAGAACAATGTCAGTAAAATACTGCCTCCCGATGCTGAAATCAGTCCATTTGCCAAACTTAGCCCTAATCCGGTTTTTACAACCACCCCTACAATAATACCCGCTGCAGCGGTAGCAGCTCCTACTGCTAAGGCGGTCCGTGCACCATCCACTAAAGCATCGATCATATCCTTAAAACTTAACCGCGTTTCTTTATTGATGGCACTGACTAAAATGGTAGAGAGAATGCCGTATAAAGCAGCATGCATCGTTGGAACTCCGACCATTAAAAAGACGATGATGACCACAATTGGAATCAGCAAGTGGATTTTTTTCAACACTTCTTTCCGGTCAGGCAATTCTTCTTTTGTTAATCCGCGCAAACCTACCCGCTTTGCTTCAAAATGTGTCATGATCCAAACACCGGCAAAATACAATATCGCAGGAATAGCGGCAGCCTTGGCAATATCCCAATAGCTGATGCCTCCGATAAACTCCACCATCAAGAAAGCGGCTGCTCCCATAATCGGCGGCATAATCTGGCCGCCAGTAGATGATGTGGCTTCCACTGCACCTGCAAACTCTTTATTATACCCAAGCTTTTTCATCATCGGAATTGTATAGGCCCCTGATGTCACCACATTGGCAACCGAGCTTCCGGAAATGGTTCCTTGCAGAGCACTGGAGAAAATGGCTACTTTCGCTGGTCCCCCTATTAAATGGCCGGCAAGCGATACGGACAGATCATTAAAGTATTCCCCGACTCCCGTCTTCACTAAAAAAGCGCCAAATAATAGATAAACAAAAATAAACGTTGCTGAAACAGCTAAAGGCGTCCCTAAAATCCCGTCAGTAGTATAGAACATCAACTGGATGACGGATTCCAAATCCTGTCCCCGGTGCCTTAAAAAACCGGGGAAATAAGGGCCAAAAAAGGTATAGGATAAAAAAATTGAAGAAATAATTGTGATCGGCAACCCGACAGCCCGCCGTGTGGCCTCAAGAGTCAAAAGGATGGCAAGTATTCCGACAAACAGATCCATTTCCGTTACACGCCCAATCCGGAACACTAAGTCATCATACATGATTGGCCAGTAAGCCCCTACCAAGATTGACAACAAGGATAAAATATAATCATAGAATGGCACTTTGCGTTGATCGCTTTTGCGCTTAACAGCAGGGAATAAAAGAAAAATCAAAGACAAGGCAAATCCTAAGTGAATCGATCGCTGCAAATAAGCGGTAAACTGGCCATTGATTGCGGTATACAATTGAAAAAGTGAAAAGGCCAGCAAGCCATAGAAGACAATATGTTTTGCAATGCCCATCAAATCGCGGGTATTCGATTCAGGATCGTACTTTTGCAAAATCTCTTTTTGTTTTTCCTCGGAAATATAAGTCTCCTCTTCCGGAGGCAACTTCAGTTTTTCTTTTTCTTTTTCTTCTGGCGGCAATTTATTGCTCATCGATGTTCACTCCTCTTAATTGTTGGATAAGGGATAGGCGCTGAACTTGAAAGGTATAAGATTGCCCGCGTACCAGCGTCTTTTTTAAATCGTATTCATAGCCATTGCTTATAAAAGATAACCCTGCATCGATGTCGCCTATGAAAATCCTGAAATTCGGCAATTCCCTCTTCATGCCGGTAATGAAATATTTCCCGTCTTTTTCGCCAAACGTCTCTCCATCTCCTGCATTCGAAGGCATGCCGATATTGAAATCTTCATATTCCATGCCAGTCATTTGCAGCCTGTCATCTTTAAGCACTTTATAACTCTCCAGCACTTCAGATAAATGGATGGAATGGATATACTTTATTTGGAATAAAGGATCTTCTACAGGAAGTTGTAAAGCTATTTGTTCGGTGCGATTATCAATAAAAACATAGCTTCGCTTAATGGGAACCAGTGCCGCAGCTGAAATCAATAGAATAAGGACTAATAATGAGATAAGAAAGGGCTGCATCGGCTTCGCTTGCATTCCACATGCTCCTCCATTGCGTAAATAAATAACGACGATAAAGCTTGCGCTTTATCGTCTGCGATTTCTAAGTATGCTATTTGTTTACTTCGTCGAAATATTTTTGTGCTCCTGGGTGTACATCTATTCCAATGCCATCCAATGCAGTTTCCGCTTTGATGAAGTCGGCTTTAGCGTGCTGGATTTGATCGGTGTTTTCATAGATCGCTTTTGTAATATCGTAAACAAGATCTTCAGAAATTTCGTCTTGAACGACTAGCATAGCCAGTACAGAAACCGTCGGTACATCTTCTGTTAACCCGTAAGTCCCGGACTTGATTGTATCGTTGGTATAGTAAGGATATTTTTCAATCAGTTCTTTCGCTTTTTCTTCCGTGACAGGCACGATATCAACATCAGCAGTTGCACTTAAGCTTTCAACTGCTCCTGTAGGGGTTCCTGCGGTGATGAAGGCAGCATCGATTTGTCCGGCTTGCAAACTTTCCTGGGATTCAGCAAAATCCAGGTTTTGTGCTTCGACATCTTCCATCGTCATGCCGTGGATCTCAAGCAGCTGCTCTGCATTGATATATGTCCCGGACCCTGGTGCCCCGACCGAAACTTTTTTTCCTTTCAAATCTTCGAAGGAAGCAATACCGGCATTGGCAGTTGTCACCAATTGAACCGTTTCGGGATAAAGAGCGCCAATTGCAGATACCGTATCGATTACTTCACCTTCAAACATATTTGTTCCTTCCGCTGCATAATAGGCCGTATCGGTTTGGACAAATGCAATCTGGGCGCCGCCATCAGCAAGTGCAGTCATATTGGCAGCAGAAGCCTGTGAAGACTCGGCAGTCGTATCAATTCCCGTTTCATTTTCAATGATTGTTGCCATCGCCCCACCTAAAGGATAATAAGTTCCAGTCGTTCCGCCGGTTAATATGCTAAGAAATTCAGGATTGGCCGAACCGCCGCCTTCTCCCCCTTCCCCGCTGTCAGTTGCCGTTTCTCCTCCGCATCCTGCCAAAAAAACCGATCCTGCCAATGCCATTGCAGCGAACAATCCGAATTTTTTGTTTGTCATAAAATGAATTCCCCCTTTTTTAGAATATTTCAAATTCATCATAACATGTCTTTAGACTTGTTTACCATCTGAATTTTCCAAAAATTATAAGGAGAATTTACTCTTTTACTTTTCAGCGCCTTCTACGTGTTTTTCCGGTGCTGTATCTTCTGGCGCCACATCTTCAAATGTCATTCCTTTTTCCTCTAAATCTCTGGTGCGGTGAGCTATGCGCGCAGATGCACAAGCCGCTACACTCGCCACTAGGTCATCAAGGAAAGTATGGACATGCCCGCCTATTTTCGTATCCAGTTTCCGGATAATCCCCACTTTGTTTTTATCTAAATGCCCAAAAGTAGTGACTGCAATACTGCCGTATGTCAAAACAGCGCCTAGTCCGATCATTTCATCGACTCCAAACAACCCTTCATCCGAACCGACAATCTGCTGAAGCGGGCGTGATAATTTCCCTTGTTCTGCAAGTTCATCCAATTCAATTCCTACTAGCAATGCATGCTGCATTTCGCGTTTCCTGAGAACACTTTCCACCGATTCGATGCAATGGTCGATTGTTAAGCCTTCGTTATAAGGCAATTGCATTTCCAATACAATTTTTGCGATTTCTTCGCTTCTTACACCCCTGCGCTCCAGAGCATCAAGAGTCGCTTTTGTTATTTCTTCCGAATGTATCCGGAATTTTCCTCCATCCATAGGTCATATCCCCTTCCATAATATCTTTAACTTTCCTGCCCATTATACCTCTACCAGTGAATATGTTACAATTTTCGTACAGAAAGCACTAGGAGGTCTATCAATGAATAGAGGAACAGTACAGGATTTATCCATTTATAGCAAAGAACTTCAGGAAGACATGCAGCTTCTAATTTATCTTCCTGCTAATTTTTCACCATTATACAAATATACTTTGATTATTGCCTCTGACGGCAAGGATTATTTCCAGTTAGGCCGTGCCCCGCGTATTGCGGATGAGCTATTGGATAACAATGAAATCGAAAACATCATTTTTGTCGGCGTTCCTTATAAGAGTGTAAAAGACCGCAGCAGCAAGTATGAACCTGCCGGTGAAAAACATGGCGCATACTTACGCTTTCTAGCACACGAACTCGTGCCTTATTTAGATGAAAACTACCCGACTTACCAAGTGGGAATGGGGCGTGCATTGATCGGAGACTCATTGGCCGCAACTGTATCACTCAGCGCCGCTTTGAAATATCCAAATATATTTGGCCGTGTGATTTTACAGTCACCGAAAGTGAGCGATGAATTGATGGAAACTGTGGAGGCCTTTAATCCAGCAAATGCTTTTACTGTTTACCACGTAATTGGAAAAGGAGAAACGGCTGTAAAATTAATGTCTGGAGAAACGGCTGATTTTCTGGAACCTAATCGGAAATTAAACAATTTACTGAAAAATAAAGGGTTTTCCATCTTTTACGAAGAATTTGAAGGAGACCATACATGGAAGCATTGGCAACCTGATTTAAAAAGAGCCTTGCTGCAGAATTTCGGTTTATAATTCTCAATTCACGGCTTTCATGTTTTTTTGGTATAATAAATATTGAAGTATTTACTATAGACTAGGAGGGCTTTTTATGAAATTCGGTGTTGTTGCATTCCCATCTAAAAAACTTCAGGACGTTGCAAACTCATACCGCAAACGTTATGATCCTCATTACGAATTGATTACACCGCATATGACGCTGAAAGATGCGTTTGAAGTTGAGGAAACCCAGATCAAAGACATGGTAAAAAATTTGGCTGAAATTGTGAAACGCCATAAACCGTTTCAGCTTCACGCAACACGCGTCAGCACTTTCTCACCTTTAACGAATACGCTTTATTTCAAAATCGAGCCAAATCCTGAAATCTTGTCTCTTCATGAAGACTTGCATAAGGATTTCTATGGCAACCAACCGAAATATTCATATGTGCCGCATGTAACGATTGCACAAAAAATGTCAGACTCAGAACACGCAGATATTTTTGGGCAATTGAAAATGGTCGGGATCAACCATGAAGAAACAATTGACCGGATTCATTTGCTTTATCAATTAGAAGATGGTTCATGGACCGTTTACGATACTTTCCGATTACCAGGAGATGACCAGTAAGTGATTAAAGTAAAAATTGCAGAAACACCTATTGAAAAAGAGCAAGCATTTAATGTACGAAGAAAAGTTTTTGTCGAAGAACAGGGAATTCCGTTACACATTGAACTAGATGAATTCGACGATTCAGCCGTCCATTTTGTCGCCTATGAACTTGAGCAGCCCATTGCTGCCGCTCGTATTCGAGAACTCGAAATGGGTATAGGCAAAATTGAACGCGTCTGTGTTCTTCCAGAATACCGCGGACAACATGTCGGTTTATTAATGATGCACGAAATGGAGCAATATGCACAAAAAGCCGGATTATTTACGTTGAAATTAAATGCCCAATCCTATGCTGTTCCTTTCTATGAAAAACTCGATTACTCCGTTAATTCTCCAGAATTCCTCGATGCAGATGTACCTCATCGAGCAATGGAAAAAAAGATCATATAAAAAGCAGGACTCACAAAGAGTCCTGCTTTTTTTATGGCATTAGTATTAAAGAATATGATAACCGCTATCTACGTGAATCGTTTCTCCTGTGATTCCACGGGACATATCGCTAAACAAGAATGCAGCCGTATCGCCTACTTCTTCTGGCGTAGTATTGCGGCGAAGCGGTGCTTTTTCTTCAATTTCATGAAGAATCGTGTTGAAACCGCTGATGCCTTTTGCTGATAATGTACGGATTGGCCCAGAGGAAATCGCATTTACACGGATTCCGTGTTTACCGAGGTCAGCCGCTAAATAGCGCACCGACATTTCAAGTGAAGCTTTAGCCACTCCCATGACATTATAGTTAGGCATTACACGCTCGCCGCCGATATACGTCAATGCGACAATGCTTCCTCCTTCTGTCATTAGAGGCTTGGCGTATTTTGCTATGACTGTCAATGAATACGAGCTGATATTTTGCGCCAGTAAGAAGCCGTCGCGTGATGTATCATAGAAGTTTCCTGCCAGTTCTTCTGTCTTTGCAAAAGCGATGCAATGAGCAAGGCCATGGATAGTGCCTACTTCCTCTTTGATGGACGCGAAGCAGTTTTCTACGCTTTCATCGCTTGTTACATCACAAGGCAAAATCAATTCGTGGTTGCCGTCCAATGTAGCCACCAAATCGCGTACCGGCTTTTCAAAACGTTCGCCAGCATATGTAAAAATCAAGCGTGCACCGGATTGATCCAGTGATTGTGCAATTCCCCAAGCAATACTGCGCTTATTAGCTACGCCCATGATGACGTAAGTTTTTCCTGCTAAAGCTATTGACATTCAAAATTCCTCCTATACCTATTATTATTACCTGGTACTAATAATACTCCATAAAAAAGAAAAGTGCAATTCGCACTTTTCTTAAAGGCTGCCTAAAAAAGTTGTTGCAAGCCCCAGATAAATGAGGATTGAAATAATGTCATTCAATGTAGTGATAAAAGGGCCGGAAGCTACTGCAGGGTCAATATTCAAATGATGGATCAGCAGAGGAATAAACGAGCCTGCCAAAGTGGCGACAAAGATAGATCCCATCACCGCTGTGCCTACGAGCAGGCCAATCAGCAGCTCTCCTTTCCAAAAATAAACCAGCCCAACGACCACAATGCCGCACACTACTCCCGTTATCAATCCGGTGCCAGCTTCTCTGAACAACAATTTCATTTTGCTTTCTTCTTCGATATCGCCAGTGGCAATTCCCCGGACTGCAACAGCGAGCGCTTGAGTGCCGCTGTTTCCAGCCATTCCGGCGATTAAAGGGATAAACACGGCTAATAGCGCAACCTGGTCAAGAGTCGCTTCAAACATCCCCATCAAGTTTGCGGTCAACATACCTAAAAATGTCAGTAAAATCAGCCATGGCAGCCGCTTTTTTGCAGCCGTAAGCGGTCCCTTGTCAAACGTATCCATATCCGATACAGCGGCCAATTTTGAGTAGTCATCCGATGCTTCTTCATCCAAAACATCAATAATGTCATCAACTGTAATAATACCAAGCAAATGATTCTGAAAATCTACAACCGGCATTGCCAGAAAGTCGTAGTCCTTGATTATCCGTGCCACTTCTTCCTGATCTTCCCCTACTGATACACTGACTACACGCTCATTCATAATCGATTTAATCAATATATCTTCATCTGAAATAATCAAATCACGTAAAGTCACAATTCCTGAAAGCCGTTTATCTTCATCGACTACAAAAACATAATATATAGTCTCTGCATTGTGTGCTGCATTCCGAAGAATATTCATCGCCGAACGGACAGTGGAGTTTTCAGGAATGGATACGAACTCCGTGGTCATGATAGAGCCAGCTGTATATTCTTCATAATGCAGCAAATCCTTGATTTGCCGTGCAGAATCTTTGTCCATGATTGTTAAATAAGTAGCAACCTGCTCTTTATTCAATTTATTGAGAATGTCTACAGCATCATCTGTATACATAGCAGAAAGCAGATCAGATGCGTAATGGACATTCATTTCTCTGAATAAATCCTCGTATTCATCGTCATCCAATTCAATGGCTTCAAAAGTATTAGCCATTTCTTTAGGAGAGAGATACTGATACAGTTGCTGGCGGATTTCATGCTCAGCTTTCGCAAAAAATGTCGCTTGGTCATATGGATGTTGTGCAAGAAATTCTTCCCGGAAACTTTCTACGTCTCCACGTTCCAACAATTCGAGCAATAACTCCTCGTTCAATTCTTGGTCGAGCACCACTTTTTCTTCCATCATGTAAACTCCCTCCTTTCGAACTTTTAAGGTCTTGTAATTCCAATCTATACGTTACACTATGTATAGAGATAATCAAGATTTAAGAGGTGATTTTTGTGAAATATGACATCATTGGCGATATTCATGGCTGTTTTGATGAGTTGCTTGAACTGCTTGCTAAACTCGGTTATAAAAAAGAGCAAGAAGTCTACATACATCCCGGAGGGCGCCAACTTGTTTTTGTTGGCGACGCCATGGACCGCGGCCCCAAATCACTTGAAGTGCTGCAGTTATTATTTAAAATGCAGGACCGGGGCATTCTCTTCTATTCCCCTGGAAACCATTGCAACAAACTTTATCGCTATTTTAAAGGCAATAATGTGCAAGTAAATAACGGCCTGGAAACGACACTCGCTGAATGGAGAACCCTTCCTAAAAAAGAGCAGCAGGAATTCAGATCCCGTTATCGCCGCTTTTACGAGAAACTTCCTATATACCAAGAACTAGGAAAAGAATTGATAGTTGCCCATGCGGGAATCAAAGCCGAAATGATTGGCAAGCCGCTAAGCAGAAATATTGCCGTTTTCGTTTTATATGGCGATATCACAGGAAGGTTCGATGTTGACGGGCGGCCAATTAGAAAGAATTGGGCCAAATCCTATAATGGCTCCAAGTGGATTGTTTATGGGCATACACCTACTGAACAGCCCTATTTAATCAATCAAACTGCCAATATTGACACAGGCTGTGTATTCGGAGGAGCACTTACAGCATTCCGCTTTCCGGAAAAGGAGCTTGTATCGGTCGCTTCCCATCAGCCTTACCAGCCCGACCGTTTTCACCGCTTCACATGAATCATTTCATCCATGTCTTTGTTTAATGGCGAAGTGAAAGACAGCTCGTCTCCTGATACAGGATGAATCAGTTCCAGTGATTTGCAGTGCAAAGCCTGGCGCGGAATATCGTCCCTTTTCCCTCCATACAAATCGTCGCCCAGGAGTGGATGGCCGATATGGGAAAGATGGACCCGGATTTGATGGGTTCTTCCTGTATTCAGCTGAAGCTGAACATAGGAAAACGTGTCAAATTCCTGCAGGACTTCAACTTCTGTTTCTGCAAATTGACCATCTTCGCGCACTTCTCTTTCAATGATGCTGCTGTCTTTCCGGCCAATCGGCTCGGTGATTTTAAATTTCTTTTCCGCAAACTTGCCGTGCACTAATGCATCGTACCGCCGTACCATTGTCTTTCCTTGTTGCTGCATAGAAAGCATATGGTGAATATGGCGGTTTTTTGCTATGCAGACAAGTCCCGAAGTATCTCGGTCAAGACGAGTCGCAATATGAAGTGTCGCAGGGATTTCATTTTCCTTAAAGTGCATCGCTACAATATTGGCAAGGCTTCCGCTGGGGTGTTCACGCGAAGGAATCGTGTTTTGAAGCGGAGGTTTATCTACAATCAGCAATGCTTGATCTTCATAGACAATATTCAGAGGACCAGTCTCCGCAATAAGCCCTTCCCCCAATTCTTCATTCGGAAAAATAACGGTCACAGCATCATCTTTTTTCAAGACATGCCGGACCGTTACTTCATTGCCATTTACTAAAATTTGGCCGCCGCTGTATTTGACAGAGGCCAAGGTTCTTTTAGAAATCCCCCAACCGCTCAAAGCTTCCCGTAAAACACCCGGTTCTTTTGCGCTATACGTTAACTGAAATGGCTTGAATTGTTTCACATTTAAACCTCACTATCGATGAATGAATCATGGACCCTTTTCCAAAAAGGATGGTTCCGGAACCGGGCAAAACGGACTTTTTCTTTTGCCACTCTATACTCAATCGATTTTACATCTTTGTGGAGCAGCTGCAAGTGATCGACAGTGACCATAAAGTCTACGGCTTTCACTGGACGAAGAGCACACCGGTGATGTGATGGCAGGACAAGTGGTGAACCGACAGTCCGGAAAACCCGGTTATTGATGGAAGCCATCTCTGTCAGTTGCATAGCTTGCAAAGACGGATGGATAATCGCTCCGCCCAGCGCTTTATTGTACGCAGTGCTGCCCGATGGCGTGGACATGCACAAACCATCTCCTCTAAAAGTTTCGAAAAGGCTTTCGTTTAAAAAGACATCCATGACAAGTGTGACATCAGGCGATTTAACCGTTGACTCATTCAATGCCAAATAAACTGCAGGAACTTCTTTATGCCGGTAATGTATGCTTGTCTCCAGTAAAGGATATTCAATTACCTCGTATTCTTTTTTCGCAATGGAAAGTACCAGCTTTTCAATTTCAATCGGTTTCCAATCTGCATAAAATCCGAGGTGGCCAGTATGGATCCCTACAAAAGCAACGGATGACAACTGGTCTCGATATTTATGGAAGGCGTGAAGAAAAGTGCCATCTCCACCAATGGACAATACGACATCGGGTGATTCCTCGTCCCATTCCAGGCCGAAATCCTGCAAATAATCACGCGCGGTACCCATTAATTCATTTGAAAGTTCATCACTTCTGGATTGTATAAAAAATTTCATCGCGGCGTTGTGCCCCCTTCTCGTTCATTTGGAAAATGCGTACTTGGCGACTCTTTAAATTCACTGAAGTAAGCTTGAGCTTCTTGAATTTCATCCCTTATTTGCGACATTTCCTCATCAAGTTGAAAAGCAGCCTCCGCGGCCCGTTGAAGCCGCTTTTTTATTTCTGCCGGGAAAACCCCTTTATATTTATAGTTAAGTGAATGTTCAATTGATGCCCAGAAGTTCATGGCCAAGGTGCGGATTTGAATTTCTGCCAGTATCAGCTTTTCGCCTTTGATCGTTTGCACTGGATATTCGACGATTACATGGTATGATCGGTAACCGCTTTGCTTTTCATGGGAAATATAATCTTTCTCTTCGACAATCCGCAAATCATTGCGCTGCCGGAGCAGCGCTACAACGGTTTCAATGTCTCCAACAAATTGGCACATCATACGAAGACCTGCAATATCCTGGAGCTGATGGGCAAGTTCATCTGATGGCTCGAACGGAATTCCTTTTTCAAGTGTTTTATCATAGATGCTTGCTAAAGGTTTCACTCTTCCCGTCACAAACTCAATCGGAGAATTCGAATTATCTGTTTCAAACTGCTGACGCATTCCTTTAAATTTAATTTTTAGTTCATCTACTGCTTGCTTATAAGGCGCTAGAAAGCGATCCCATTGACCCATATCGTGTCCCCCTTACTTCTCTTACGCTCGTGAAGCAAGTGCCTCATGAAAAGCTTCTTCTACCGCCATGCGGAACTCTGATCCGTAGTTATCGTTACCTTCTATATTCTCTATCAGCATCCACAATTCCTCGTGAAAGGCATCCAGCGGCATAATTTGTTCTCCCCATTGGAGCAATGGAACATCAGTTCTTTGCAAGGCATTCGCTAAACTTGCCCAAGTATGTTCTTTAAAATGAACATAAATATATTCAGTTCCAGTATCCACTAAATAGATAAAAGCACATTCATCACTGTCCGTGATCATTTTCCCAGCGGCTTCCACCGCTTCAAACGGCTCAATGGCCTCAATTTTGAATTGAACATGCTTTTCTGTAATCAATCCTTCTTTAACTTCAACTAATTTACGCAATAAAAGTACTTCCCTTCTGCCTGTTATATAGCCATATTTTAACACAGCTCTGCCATTCGTTGCAGTTTGCTGCAGATTATCCGATAATAAAAATAATAGAGAGGTGTTTTCATGACAAAAGAACTTGAAATTGAATTTAAAAACATGCTGACCCGAGAAGAGTATAAACGGCTTCTTACGCATTTCCATTTAGCAGCGGACGATGTAAAAACCCAGGAAAACTACTATTTTGATACAGCGGATTTCAAACTGAAAGAAGCTAAATCCGCTCTTCGCATACGAAAAAAGCTGGAAAGTTTTGAATGCACATTAAAAATTCCGGCTCCTGAAGGGAATTTCGAAATTACCGATCCGTTAAACGCATTGCAAGCTGAAGCTATAATAAGTGGCCAATCATTCGAAGCTGCTGAAGTATATGCCGCTCTTCAGAAATTGCAAGTAGAGCCGTCTCAGTTAATAATGATCGGTAAATTAATGACTCACAGGATTGAGCTCGGCTATAAAGACGGCTTGTTGGTTCTTGATCACTCAGAATATCAGAATACCGCAGACTATGAAGTGGAATTTGAAGTGCAAGATGCTAAACTAGGTCAACAGCAATTTTTAGAGTTCTTGCAGCTTCAGAAAATTCCGGTCCGTCCGGCGGATAAAAAAATTGCCCGATTTATGAAAGCGGCTAAATCTGGAATCTAATGAATAATGTAACTTCTTTAGATGTAATTTCCTTCTTTACCATGCCATTCAGTCGATTTGTTTGAGAAATTCTTGCTCCGTTGTTAAAATGAATTTACAGCTATAGCAAAGGAGACACAATAATGACTGGAAAACCAATAATTCCGTACGAAGAAATTGGTGCGGAACGCTTGTCACAGTTAATCGATGCATTTTACGCACGAGTGGCCAAGCATCCAAAGCTGCAGCCTATATTCCCTGAGGACCTTACTGAAACCGCTAGAAAGCAAAAACAATTTATGACTCAATATTTAGGTGGACCTAATATATATTCTGAAGAACATGGACATCCACGGCTTAGAGCACGGCATCATCCTTTTCCAATAACTCCTGATCGTGCACAAGCTTGGCTGGAGTGCATGAGTGAAGCAATGGATGAGGTTGGATTGGAAGGGAAATTCCGAGAAGTCTTTTTCCAACGGCTTGTTTTGACGGCTCATCATATGGTAAATGAGCAAGATAGCGAGGAGGAGTTAGAATGAACAATCTGGACTTGGCTCAAGAGACAGAAATGCATGAAAAAACACTGAAGCCAATGGAACTGTATGTTTTTTTTGACCCTTTAAATCCAGAATGCTGGGAGAAGAGCGGTTAAATCGCCAATCGCCCCCATCATTGAATGAATTATTCTTAAAATATTCTACTCTGGCAACCAGAGAAATTGCCTCTATATATAATATTTCTGACCAAACAGCCGAGCGTGAATTGAAAAAGCAAGTGCTTCAGCAAAAACTGGAACGCATCAATTTGCCTGATCAAACTTTATGGACGTTAAAATAGCCTTTCGCTAACGCGAAAGGCTATTTTTATATAATTATAAATTTACTGCGCTTTCCTTGTCTAGCTGCAGCGCCTAACTCCTTGGGTCGTAAGCCACTTCGGCTGTGCGGCTGAAAAAACGCCGCTTCGCCAAATCGTCTTACGCCCGTCGGAGCTGAACAGGCGCTTCCGCTTTTCTTTATAAACAGCGAAAGGCGCCTTCCACGTCCGGAAGGCGCCTTTCCATATTACACAAAGGGGATGGGAGAAATGTTCACGCTCAAACAAAGGGGTGTATGTTTGTATGTGATTTATTTCACAACCTAACTTTATCACGAAATAATAGTTAATGCAATAATTCACAAAGAGTTTCACAAATTTGTCACATTAGCATAGCGACTAAATCCAGCCCCCTTTATTTACTATATTAATAAAATAAATAAGAAGCTGCCATATTGCATAGCAGCTTCTTATTTATAGTTTATTTCTTCAAAAGCAATGTTTCCAGTTCATTTAGTTTCTCTTCAAATACTTTGCATGCTTCTGCTACAGGTTCGGGAGAAGTCATATCCACGCCTGCTTTTTTAAGCACTTCAATTGGATAATCAGAGCTTCCCGCTTTCAGGAATTCATTGATGTAACGGTCAACAGCAGGCTGCCCTTCTTCTAAAATCCCTTTGCTTAAAGCAGTTGCAGCACTTAAGCCCGTTGCATATTGAAACACATAATAATTATAGTAGAAGTGTGGAATCCGAGCCCATTCCATTCCAATTTCTTCATCTACAGCTACCTCTTCCCCGAAATACTTTTTATTCAATTCATAATACACTTCGGTTAAGCGATCCGCAGTCAGCGCTTCTCCATTTTGATCCATCTGATGGATCAAATGTTCGAACTCAGCAAACATCGTCTGGCGGAAAACTGTTCCCCGGAAACCGTCCAACCAATGGTTCAATAAGTAAATGCGTTCCTGGTCGTCTTTTGTCGTTTTCACCATATATTCATTCAGCAATGCTTCATTTGTCGTCGACGCCACTTCAGCCACAAAAATTGAATAATCCCCGTAAACATAAGGTTGAGAAGATCGAGTGTAATAACTGTGGACACTATGACCAAACTCATGCGCCAATGTAAATAAATTGTCAACGTTATCCTGCCAATTCATTAGAATATATGGATTTGTACCATATGCTCCGGATGAGTAGGCTCCACTGCGCTTGCCTTTGTTCTCTTTGACATCCACCCAACGATTGGTGATGCCTTGTTCAACAATCCCTACATATTCCTCTCCTAAAGCTCCGAGGCCGGAGAGCATCGTTTCTGTCGCTTTTTCATAAGGGATTTCCATCTTCACTTCCTTTACCAGCGGTGTGTACATATCCCACATATGGACTTGGTCCAGTCCGAGCACTTCTTTGCGGAGTGCAGCATAGCGGTGAAGCAAGTGAAGGTTATTGTTTACTGTTTCCACTAAGTTGTCGTAAACACTTTCCGGAATATGATCATCCGACAAGGCTGCCTGCCGTGCCGATTCGTATTTTCGGATTCGGGCATTGACGTTATCGCGTTTTATGTTTCCGGATAAAGTTGAAGCAAACGTATTGCGGAACTTCCCATAAGTAGCATATACTCCTTTGAATGCATCTTCCCTTACACGGCGGTCTGTGCTTTCAAGAAAACGGCTGTAGTTGCCGTGCGTAATCTGAACCATTTCGCCGTCTTCGTTTTTGATTTCCGGAAACTCCAAATCGGCGTTATTCAGCATACCGAACGTATCAGAAGAAGAACTGACAACTTCAGACAACTGCGCTAGCAATGCTTCCTGTTCTGCTGGCAGAACGTGCGGGCGAACGCTATTCAGTTCTTCCAATGCATGCTTATAAAGCTGCAATCCTTCATGCTCTTCGATATAGCTATTAAGCATAGGTTCTTCCAAACTGAGAATTTCAGGTGTTAGAAAAGACAAGCCCGTCGACACTTTCGCATATAGCGACTTCATCCGGCTATCCATTGCCTGATAAGTAGAGTTAGTGGTGTCTTGGTCATAGCGCATGTGTGAATACGTATATAGTTTCTGCAGTCGCTGCAATAATTCATCTTTATAAACCAGCACCTCGTAAAGCGCATCTGCACTTTCTTGAAGTTTGCCTTGATAAGAACCGGCTTTCTCCGCCAACTCTGTTACTTTTGTAAACTCCTGCTCCCAAACTTCATTAGACGCAAATATTTCTTCCAGTTTCCATGTCATTTCTGCAGGAATTTCTTCTCTTAATAATAATTTATCTGCCACTGTATTTCCTCCTTTGCCCTACTCTTTCGGGAGTCGAACTACGTTTTATTTTCTCAATTTTCATACGCTTTTGCAATAGTTATCATACAAAAGCTCTAAAAGAACCTCTTCACTGTCTTCTTGTTTTTTCATGCAGGAATTAATCTTCAAATATTGTTCGAGTAACTCCAGTGCATCTTCAAATATTGCTTCATCTGACATCTTTATTCGATTTGAATTGAGCAGCTCTTTCATTGTTATACCCTTTTCATCTGCCTGTAACGCTTCCATCTGCCAAAGTACAGCAGGCATTTCTATAAAATGATTTCCTATTAAAGGAATCCCTAAAGTCAAAGGCAGAGCATTAGCGTCCAGTTGAAGTTCATAAGACAAACGCCAGAAAGGATTTCGGAATCGATTTTTGGCAAATTGCTGATTACGGACAAAGCGCTGCTTCTCCTTAAAAGCCAATAAATAGATGTTGAAAAACTCTGCTTTGGTTAATCTTTTCGCAATAGCAAAAGGAAACGTCTGTTTTTCTGCCGGCAATGATTTCACATTGGCAATCCACCGGTTTCCACTGCTGTAAAACAAACTGGAATAATAATAAAATCGATTGTTTGCCGGATTAAATGCTATAACAAATCGATTGTTCTTATTCCGCTGAAGCATTGCTTGCTCAAAAGACTTGAATTTGATTATTTGAATACCTTCATGAAGCGGATTTTTTACAGAGAAAAGCCACAAAGGCATGATCCCCAAAGATTTATATCCTGCCGACCGCAACTCGATTTGCTGCACCGGAATCGGGCTGCATTGAAACTCAATTGCCAGGTTATGATCTATCAGCAAATCAGCGCGCTGTTTGATTTCAGGAAGATATTTTTCGAGTTCCGTATGGTGATTTTTCTGAGTGAAAAATTGATGGAGCATATATTTACCGTGTAAATGCATGGGGGATTCGGGTTCACTGAACGAAGAACATTCAGAAAGGGATTGATGGGCAAAATGGGGGATTTTAATATTGCCGACTTTCAGCAGCAATAGCTCACTGCAACTGGGACAAAAAAATTGCTCTTTTCCTCTCAATACAAGAAGTTCTTGACGGCTAATAAGTGGATTCAAATAAAATAAACGGCCATCCGATGCTTTGGCTACTAATATAGCATTCACTCTCCTTTTGTTGATTGTAGGAAAGATTTGCGGCTTAATCAATAAGATATTTAAAATACTTAAAGCTCCATAAGAAACACTGCAGAAATAATGTTGAAGCCGCGGGAATAACTGATCTGTAATATCACTGCAAGACATGAAAAATTGGGGAACAAATAAAAATCATACAAAAAAGACCTCCGACATGGAGGCCTTAACCGAAATAATGTAATACATTTGATAATGCATCTTCTTTAAATATTTGCTTGCCGTACTCTTCCAGACGATGAATCGTAATTGGTGAAACCTGCAAGTATTCTGTAAAGATACTGATATTGTCTTTTACATCGCTTTCCGAGTGTAAAATCTCATCAAAGCTAACATATAGATAGTATTTGTTTTCGAAATGGTAAAGCGCCGATTCAATAGGCACATACATCAAACGGCGTGCTATAGGAAGCAATTCATCAACTTCCGAGAAAACGAAAGTATACTCTAATTTCTTTAAATCCGGCTCATCGAAAATTGGTTCAAATTCATCAAACTCCGTAGCAGTTGAATCATCACTGCCAAACATTTTACGGCGTTCTTCTATATCATCAGGCAAATCAATTTTTTGCCCATCTTTTGTAAGTTGAGCACGAGTAACTGTCACTTCGAGTCCTTTATCCATTGCTTGGACTTGGATCCAAAGCGGCCCTTCCATAACAAAATCCGCTTCTTCGTTAACTTCATCCATCATTTCCCAAAAAAGTTCTTCACTTTTGTCTCTGTTAAACCAAATTTCATCACGGCTAAAGCCACGTTCTTCAACATCAAGATAGGAAATGTAAAATTTAACTGTGTTATCATTGATTCTTTCTATCTCCATTTTACACCTCTCCTTTCGAAATGGACTAAGAGGATCGTCCTTCTATACCGTGCTGTGGTACTGCCTTAATTATATCCTGTTTCACAATGGATGAGAAAGTATATGCCTAACGCCTGCATCAGCATCAAGTACCTTAGAGTTTAGTGCATTATACTGATTTATGCAACTATTTAAGAATACAGAAAAGCTGCCCAAGATCCATTATGAATTGTCATAAAGACCGGACAGCTTAAAAACTTTTTTAGTTCACCATACGCTGTGCTTCAAGCAACTGATATGCTCGAACTTTGCGAGGAAGGAAGCGACGAATTTCGTCTTCATTATATCCGACCTGTAAACGTTTTTCATCCATAATAATCGGACGGCGAAGCAAACCAGGATATTCTTGAATTAATTCATATAGGCGCTGTAGAGGTAAACTTTCTACATCAACATTTAATTTTTGGAAAATTTTCGAACGTGTTGAGATAATTTCATCTGTGCCGTCTTCTGTCATTCGCAAGATTTCTTTAATCTCACTGATTGTTAAAGGCTCAGAGAAAATATTGCGTTCTGTATATGGAATTTCATGTTCTTCCAACCATGCTTTTGCTTTGCGGCAAGAGGTGCAGCTTGGAGAAGTAAATAATGTTACCATCATAGTAGAGCACTTCCTTTCGGATTCGGGTTACTTCAAGTAATTATCAAATTAGAATCACTATAATGTAGAAGCTTTACATTCATTATACAATATTTGCTTTCAGTTGAATATAGATTCGGTTGAATTTTATAATAAAAGCTTCATAATTGTCACATTTTAGCTATAAAATGCTACAGCACTTTTATTTTTTTGTATAATTATTTTTACCCTTATACAAGACTTTTAAACCCTCTTCACAAACTTTTTTATTCTCAATTACGATTTCTTTTTGAAAATCATTTTTTTCTTTACATTATATAATACGTTTAAAAACCGAAATAGTTACAGAAAAACCCCAATCCTTAGAGTGGGGTTTTTCATTATTCTATAGGTGTGTAGTCTACTCCAGGTGAGTAAGTGTTTCCGGCGTTCCATAATAAGAATTCATCGATTCCATTTTCATTCAAAGCTTTAATCTGTGCCTCAACTTCATCTTTGCCATACTTCTGATAGTTCCCTGCTCCCAAGTAAGAGGCTGTAAAGTCTTGCAGCCAAGGCCGTGAAACAGGCGGGCTTTTAAGTTCCGCTAATTTATTATTTTCCACTTTGGCGTATTCTGTTACCAGTTTATAAGGTTCCAAGTCAGGTTTCGCTATGCCGAAATAAGAAGTCCAATGACTTGGATAAATCATTGAAGAAATTACATCAACATTTTCGGAAATTTTAGAGAAGTTCTGCCCAATGCCGGGCGCTTCCGGCAATGTTGCTGCATACCCAAAAATATCAACAGATACTTGGACTCCATACGGCTTTAATTGCTCCCTCGCATAGGCTACAAAGTCTGTCACCGCTTCAACTCTTCTTTGCACTGGATCAAGGTCGGAATCAGCATATTCGCCCATCGAGTATTTCAGGGTATCGGCCCTATTTTCAAATCCTTCAGGGAACCGTACATAATCAAATTGAATTTCTTTAAATCCCAATTTGGCTGCTTCAATTGCAATTTGGACATTATGGTCCCAAACTTCTTTTAAGAAAGGATTAACGAAAGATTCGCCACGGCCATTTTTCCAAACTTGATCTCCATCTACAAATGATAACTCTGGCCGTTTATTTGCTAGAACAGAGTCTTTAAAAACAACGACTCGGGCTATTGGATATATTTGTTTTTCTTCCAGTCTTTCAAGCACTGCCCTTGGATCTTTAATATACGGCTGCCCTATCCCTAATGCGGCTAAAGGAGTGCCTTCTTGTGGCATATAAGTCAAATAGCCGAAGTCTTCCTTAATATCAATTACCATAGCATTCAAATCAGTTGTATCAACCATATTCACCAATTTCTCAAAACGGTCACCCCCTGCTGAATGCGCTGTCACAAAAATCCCTCTGACTGCATCCGGATATTCAAATGTCAGACCTGAATCGAAAGCGAAGAGTTTTGACGATGTAAGCATTTCCGTATCGATGCCAATTGCATTGTATGTACGTGAAGCAAAATCTAGTGCATTTGATTCGTCTTTTGAAGCTAAAACTGGTGTTGCTGCTAATGTGCTTAGCAATAAAGCACATATTGCCATCCATTGTTTCATTTTCATTCAGCCACACACCTCCTTTTCTCGTCTTTCTTTATTTTAACATTTTTCTCAAAATTTCAAAGAAAAAAGCGATGCCTGATAGGCATCGCTTTTTCATGTTCATTTCACTGATACTGCAGGCTTTTCAGGTATGGAAGCTTTTAATGTTTCAAACTCACGAACTGAACATTGCACGAAATGCCCTGGAGTAATTTCTCTCATCTGCACATCGTCACCTTCTGTGTAGTTATGCATAGCTGGGTCATACGACTTCCGTATACGATTGCGTTCGTAATTCGGATCTGGAAGTGGAATGGCTGACAATAAAGACTGGGTATATGGATGCATCGGATTGTTATAAAGATCTTCTGCAGGCGCTAATTCCACAAGCTTTCCGAAATACATTACGCCAATTCGGTCAGAAATGTATTTTACCATGGACAAATCGTGCGCGATAAACAAATAAGTCAATCCTTTTTCTTCCTGCAATTCTTTCAATAAATTGACTACCTGTGCCTGGATTGAAACATCAAGCGCAGAAATTGGTTCATCTGCAATGATGAAATCCGGATCAACAGCCAATGCGCGGGCAATTCCAAGACGCTGACGCTGGCCGCCTGAAAATTCATGCGGGTAACGGTTAGCATGCTCTTTATTCAGCCCTACAGTTTCAAGCAAATCGAAAACCATTTTCTTGCGGTCAGCTGCGTTTTTTGCCAAACCATGGATATCAATGCCTTCTGCAATAATATCCATCACTTTCATCCGGGGATTCAAAGAAGCATAAGGATCTTGGAAAATCATTTGCATTTTGCGATTGAATTTTTTTAAGTCTTTTTTCGATTTCTTGCCGTGGACGTTTTCACCTTCATAGAAAACATCACCTGAAGTTGCATCATACAAACGGATAATTGAACGGCCAGTAGTGGATTTTCCACATCCCGATTCGCCAACTAAGCCCAGCGTCTCTCCTCTGTAAATATCGAAACTGATGTCATCAACGGCTTTCACTTCATTCGCTTTGCCAACATTAAAATGCTGTTTTAAGTTCTTGATTTCCAATAACTTTTCTGCCATTATACCGCTCCCCCTTCGTAATATCTGCTGCCCGGGAACTTCTTCATCCGCTCGATTACTGTTTGCGGCGGTTCCACTTGCGGTGCATCCGGATGCAACAGCCAAGTCGCAGCAGAATGCGTATCGCTCACTTTAAAAAATGGCGGATTTTGCTCCATATCTATTTGCAGGGCATATTCACTGCGCAATGCAAAAGCATCTCCTTTCGGAGGAGCTATTAAATCGGGCGGAGTTCCTGGTATTGCATATAATTTAGCATCCGATGTATCCAGAGAAGGCATTGAACTAAGCAAGCCCCATGTATAAGGATGCTGAGGGTTATAGAAAATTTCATCTACAGTTCCAATTTCTACAATTTTGCCGCCGTACATAACAGCTACCCGGTCTGCAACGTTCGCTACAACTCCAAGATCATGCGTAATAAAGATAATGGATGTATCAATTTTCTTTTGCAGATCTTTCATCAATTCCAAAATCTGTGCCTGAATGGTTACGTCAAGTGCCGTTGTCGGCTCGTCAGCAATCAAAATTTGAGGATTGCAAGCAAGTGAGATGGCAATAACAATCCGTTGGCGCTGACCGCCGGAAAACTGGTGCGGATATTGTTTCATGCGAAGCTCAGGTTTTGGCATACCAACTAAACGCAATAAATCGATGGCTACTTTTTTCGCTTCTGATTTACTGATTTTTTGGTGCTTTAAAATCGGTTCTGTAATTTGCCGGCCAATTGGCATAGTTGGATTTAATGATGTCATTGGATCTTGGAAAATCATTGAGATGTCTTTTCCGCGAATCTTTTGCATTTCTTTGTCCGACAGCTTAGTCAAATCACGGCCGCCAAATAAAATTTCTCCATTTTTGAATTCAGCCGAGTTTTCCGGCAGCAGACGCATGATGGATTTGGTGGTAACCGATTTCCCGGAACCTGATTCACCAACAATCGCCAATGTCTCCCCTTTATATAAATCAAAGTTGACGCCTCGGATAGCTTTAACTTCCCCACCAAAAGTGTTAAAGGAAAGCTCAAGGTCTTTTACTTGTAGAATTTTTTCCATTTGTGACTTTCCTCCTTAATCTTTCATCTTAGGATCAAGCGCATCGCGAAGACCATCACCGATCAAGTTAAAGCAAATCATGATTAAACTTAATAAAATAGCCGGGAATGCCAAAATATGCGGCTGATATTGAAGCAGTTTGTAACCATCGTTGATCAACGTTCCAAGCGATGCATCTGGTGCTTGGAGACCTAAACCGATAAAGCTTAAGAACGCTTCAAAGAAAATAGCGGTTGGAATCGTAAACATTGTATTGATAATGATAATCCCCAGAACGTTTGGCATTAAGTGTTTCCAAATAATTCTGGAATCGCTGGCACCAAGAGTTCTTGAAGCCAATACAAACTCCTGGTTTTTGTATTTAAGGACCTGGCCACGGACTACACGTGACATCCCTGTCCAGCCGGTTATCGTTAACGCAATGATGATGGCCAAAATCCCTGGGTCCATAATCATGATAAACAAAATTACGACAACCAAGTTTGGAATTCCTGTCAAAATTTCTACTATACGCTGCATAAAGTCATCTATGCGGCCGCCGAAATAACCGGAAATTCCGCCGTAAATTACACCGATTAGCATATCAATCGCTGCTGCTACAAACGCAATGAATAGTGAAACTTGAGTTCCTTTCCATAGACGAGAAAACATGTCACGCCCTAGTCCATCAGTTCCGAACCAATAGTTGACTTCAACATTTTTCATCTCATACAAGTCAACTTCCTTCCCGCCTAAAGTCCCGACCCCATCAAAAATCCCCAGATTTTCAATGACCGGAATTTTTGGCGGCAAGTTTGCATGGGTGATAGTTTGTGCATTCGGTTCATAAGGACTAATTGCTGGCCCAACAAATGACATAATGACGATTAAGATGAACAGCACTAAGCTGAAGACCGCTCCTTTGTTCTTGCGTAATCTATACCAGGCATCTTGCCAAAAACTGACGCTTGGTTTTGAAATGCGTTCAGCTTGTTTTGTATCCACTGTGATTCGTTCGAATGAACCTTTAGGTAATTTTTCTAAGTTTTGTGTCATGAACTTTTACCTCCTGAAAGACGAATCCGTGGGTCTATAATGCCATATAGAATATCCACAATCAAAATTACGACGATTAGGAAGACAGAGAAGAAAATAGTTGTGCCCATGATAATAGCAAAATCGTTCACCATGATTGATTTAACGAATTGTTCTCCGATTCCTGGAATCGCAAAGATTTGTTCAACAACAAGAGAACCTGTTAGAATCCCCACTGTCATTGGCCCTAGTACAGTAATCAAAGGAATCAATGCATTTCGGAAAGCATGTTTGAATGCTATCTCAGATCCGCTCGCCCCTTTGGCTTTCGCTAATGTTATATAGTCTGATCCTAGAACTTCAATCATTTCTGTCCGGATAAAACGTGCCGCTGTTGCAAGAGGAAACATTGCCAAGGCAATCGATGGCAGCACGCTCGACATAAATCCGTCTTTCCATAGTGCTACCGGGAACCATTCCAATTTTAAGCCAAACCAATATTGAAGCAAGGAAGCAAAAACAAATGAAGGAATGGATATCCCGATAATCGCTACAAGTGTACTGCTATAGTCGACCCAGGTATTTTGACGCAGAGCAGCTATCATTCCTAGCAGAATACCAATAACAGTACCAATCAGCATCCCTTGGAATCCGATTTGTGCAGAAGGACCCATTCGGCTGAGTATTAAATCAGTCACTGGAGCACCTTTAAACTGGTTAATCGAAATTCCTAAATCCCCTTGCACTAGCCCGAACATATAGTTAAAGTACTGAATTGGAAGAGGATCATTCAAACCGTAAGCTTCTTCAACCACTGCCCTTTGTTCTGGAGATAATTTATCTGCGGAAGCGATAGGGGAACCCGGTAATATTTTCATTAAGAAAAATGTAAAAGTAGCAATCAGAGCTAAGGTGATTACCATATAAATTAATCGTTTGCCGATGTATCGTGCCATGTTGCACCTCCAAAAATGAATACTTCTATATAACACAAGACTTGTTTCAACTGTAAATTTTAAGGCTTGTTTTTTTCAAAAGTTAGCAGAAAATGTTCAATTTTCCGTGAATTCCCCTTCATTAGAAAAGAGAGTATATCGTCCAAATACCAGCGATATACTCTCTTTCTATTTGTTTTTCACAGTGGCCAGTGTATTAGATTATTCTTTGCCAGAAATGTAAGCCCATTTGTAACTGTAATCTCCACCGAATGGGTGAACAACAATGTCGTGAACATACGGTTTTTGAAGTGACATTACACTGCGTTGGAAGATACCAGAAATAGTAGCATCTTCTTCAATCAAGATTTTCTCTGCTTTAGCCATAGCTTCCCAACGTGCTGCAGGATCTAAAGCCAATTCGCCTTTAGCTTGTTCAATCAATTTATCGAATTCAGGATTCGAATAACTCATTTTGTTCTGAGCAGATCCTGTTACGAACAAGTCGAGGAATGTCATCGGATCTTGATAGTCAGGGCCCCAGCCAGAGTTTTGGATATCGTAGTCTTGTTTTTCATCAAGTTCTAGACGGACTGCAAATGGAACTGCTTTAAGTTCAATAGTCAACCCTTCAAGGTTTCCTTCAAGTTGAGATTTTAAGTACTCATCCATTTTCTTAGAAAGCTCAGTATCTCCACCAAGCATTTCAAGAGTCACTTCTGTAACGCCAAGCTCTTTCAAACCAGTTTCCCAGTATTTTTTAGCTTCTTCCGCATTAAACTCGTTCATTTTTCCGTTAACTTCACGGAAATCTTTTTTCTCTTCGTCAAAACTGAATTCAGTTGGTACTAAGAAGTCAGCTGGAAGTGATCCGTTAGCTAATACTACATCAACTAAATCTTGTTTGTTGTAAGCCAAAGAAATCGCTTTACGGATATTTTCGTTTGCTAATGGCGTTTTTTCTCCATTGCGTTCTTGGTTGAATTTTAAGTAGAATACAGTCGGCTCTAATTCTCTAACAGCTTCTGGATTGTCAGCATGTTGCATAGCGTACTCACCAGAAAGACCAGCGCGGTCTTTTTCGCCTGAATCATAAAGATTAAGCCCAGTACCTGCCTCTTTAACTACGTCCACGTTAACTTTATCAAGTTTAACTGTCTCTGCATCCCAGTACTCTGGATTTTTTTCCATTGACCATGTCAGGCCTGTGCCGTCCCAGTTAGTCAATACAAATGGTCCGTTGTAAAGAAGGTTGTCAGAATTGGAAGCGTAAGCTTTTCCTTTTTCAGTGACGAAAGCTTCTTTTTGTGGAAGGAATGTTCCAAAAGCCATTAATGACATAAAGTAAGGGACCGGACGCTCAAGTGTTACCACTAGAGTTTTTTCATCCTTCGCTTCTACACCAAGTTCAGCTTTGTCCATTTTACCTTCTGCAATAGCTGCAGCATTTTTGATTGTGCCAGCCATCATGTAAGGGCCGTAAGGTGATCCAGTAGCTGGATCCACAGCACGCTGCCAAGAAAATACGAAATCTTGGGCTGTAACTGGGGTACCATCTGACCAGTTAGCATCACGCAATTTAAAAGTGTAAGTTAATCCGTCTTCGCTGATTTCAGGTTCGCTTTCAGCCATAGCCGGTTCTGCAATGTTTTCTTGGTTCAAGCGGTACAAACCTTCGTTTACGTTATTCATAATGTTGAAAGCTACCGCGTCTTCAGCAAGTGCTGAATCCATTGTTGGAATTTCAGCGGTTTCCATTAAATTCAACTCTTGTACTGAATCTAAATCCCCTGATGCTTTTTCATCAGTTTTTTCTGTGTTGCCGTCTGTTTCTGATGGTTCAGTTGTAGTTTCTCCCCCGCCGCCACATGCCGCTAGGAAGGCACTAAGAACTAAAACCAGGCCTAATAGCCAAAATAACTTGCTGTTTTTCACTTACGTGACCCCCTTAAATTTTCTGAAAAATTGGTACACTGTTAATTATACATAATCTTTTTTAGTTGTACAGCACTTTTTTTTGACTAGTTACAACATTGTAACAACGATATGTCATTAATATTACATAAAATAGCATGAATATTGGTTTTATAAGGATTTTTTAACAATTTTTTTATTTTTAATTTTGATTTTTTTTATTATTTCTTCTACAATAAACTAAGAACAGAGGTGCAAAAATGAAAATAACTATTCTTGGTATAATTATTATCCAAGTTTTAATTTTTTTGACGATGGTATTGCGGAGTGAAGCTTTCTCTCTTTTGTCCTATATAAACAATTCTTTTATCTATGGCGGAGTTCTGTTTTTTATCGGCTTATGGGTTTTTGTTATACGGACTGGAGTATTTGATATATTTACAATGAGCATGAGAAAAGTCTTTAAGGGCAAATCTACCTTAGAAGATGACGAAATGCGTGCGCCTTCTGAACTTTTTGCTGTATCTAGCACTCCTCTCTTGATCATTGGCGGCGTCACTTTACTGGCTATGGGAATTTCACTTTTTATCTACCAGCTATAAATCTTGCATATAAAAACTTTTTTGTATTATAATAAACAAATAGAAAATGAGCGATGAAAAAGAAGAGTAAATGCTGTTCCTTCTATAATAGAGAGTCTGTGGTTGGTGAAAACAGATGTTGGGCAGTATTGAATGGGCTTTTGAGCTGAACCGGTGAACTTGAAAGTAGCCGTTTCCGTGATCTTCACGTTATGAAGAAGAGTGGCCGGTGACGGCAACTAGGGTGGTACCGCGGAAAAACACATCATTCGTCCCTTTTTTAGGGATGTGTGCTGTGTTTTTTATATTGAGGAGGAATTTGGATGAAAAAAATCTTTTCTGGTGTACAACCTACCGGTACCGTTACTTTAGGAAATTATATCGGCGCATTTAAGCAATTTACGGACCTGCAGGATGAATTTGAATGCATTTTTTGCATCGTGGACCAGCATGCCATCACCATGCCGCAAGACCGGCTGGAGTTGAGAAAAAACATTAAAGCTCTTGCAGCTTTATATCTTGCTGTCGGCATTGATCCGGAGAAAGTCACTCTCTTCATACAATCGGAAGTTCCGGCACATGCCCAAGCCGGTTGGATGCTGCAATGCATTTCTACTATCGGTGAACTCGAGCGCATGACACAGTACAAAGATAAGTCTGCAAAAAGCACTTCGGTTTCATCCGGGCTTCTGACTTATCCGCCTTTGATGGCTGCAGACATTCTCCTTTACCAAACGGATGTGGTACCCGTTGGAGATGACCAAAAGCAGCATATTGAACTGACGCGTGATTTGGCGGAACGTTTCAATAAGCGTTTTAATGAAGTATTGAAGATTCCGGAAATCCGTGTTCCGAAAAATGGCGCCCGCATTATGTCGCTTCAAGATCCGACGAAAAAAATGAGCAAATCGGATACCAATAAAAAAGCGATTGTCACGTTGCTCGATGATTTAAAGACCATCGAAAAGAAAATTAAAAGTGCTGTCACGGATTCAGAAGGCATAGTAAAATTTGATCCTATAAACAAACCCGGTATTTCCAATTTGTTGACTATCGAAGCCGCTCTTTCCGATGTAAGCATTGAGTCCCTTGTCTCTAAATATGAAGGGGCTGGCTATGGAGACTTTAAAGCATCTGTCGCAAAAGCAGTAACCGATCATCTTGCTCCCATTCAAGAACGTTACCAGGAACTTTTGAATTCAGAAGAACTTGACCGAATTTTGGATGAAGGCGCTGAAAAAGCTAATCATTTAGCGAATAAGACGTTGAAGAAAATGGAAAATGCGATGGGCTTAGGCCGTAAGCGAAAATAAAGAAAAGGCTACAGTTATTGTAGCCTTTTCTTTTTGGTTTTTAGAATGAATTTTCAAAAGCTATCTAAACTTTTTTTGTCATTGCTTCCCAGAAATATAAGCCCATTTATAACCATAATCCCCACCGAACGGATGCGTTACAATATCATTGACATATGGTTTTTGCAGCACCATCGCACCCCGCTGATAAATAGGCGCAATTGCGGCATCTTCCTCGATTAATATCCGCTCTGCTTGTGCCATTGCATCCCAGCGTGCCGGAATGTCTTGGGCCAGTTCACCTTTGGCAGATTCCACCAAAGCGTCGAATTCCGGATTGGAGTAGCCCATTTTATTCTGAGGAGAACTGCTTACGAACAAATCGATAAATGTCATCGGGTCTTGATAATCTGGTCCCCAGCCAGAATTTTGGATTTCGTAATCCTGTGCTTCATTCAGTTCCAGCCGGACATTAAATGGAACTGTTTTAATTTCAATAGTTAACCCTTCAAGATTTCCTTCCAGTTGGGCTTTTAGATATTCATTCATTTTCTTGGCAGTTTCTGTATCATCTCCCATGTATTCAATTGAAACTTCTGTCAATCCCTCTTCTTCCATCCCTTTGGCCCATAATTTTTTTGCTTCTTCTACATTGTATTCATTCATATCTCCATTTACTTCCCTGAAATCTTTCTTGTTTTCATCAAATGTAAATTCAGTCGGCACTAGGTAGTTGGCAGGCAGTGAACCGTTTGCCAGTACAACATCTACTAAATCCTGTTTATTGAAAGCCATAGAAATTGCTCTCCGGATATTTTCATTTGCAAGAACAGTCGGCTGACCATTGCGCTCCTGATTAAACTTCATGTAAAAGATGCTCGGATCTAATTCTCTGATCACTTCTGGATCATCCGCATACTGCATAGCAAATTCTCCAGATAAGCTTGTTCGATCTTTTTCCCCCGAGTTGTAAAGGTTGAGCCCCGTGCCAGGATCTTTTACCACATCCACGTTAATTGTTTGGAGCTTAACGGTTTCCGCATCCCAGTATTCCGGATTTTTTTCCATGGACCATGTCAGGCCTGTTCCGTCCCAGTTGGTCAGCATGAATGGTCCGTTGTATAGGATATTGTCTGAATTAGTGGCATAGGAGCCGCCTTTTTCAGTAATGAAAGCTTCTTTCTGCGGCAGGAAGGTACCGAATGACATCAGTGACAGAAAATAGGGAACCGGGCGTTCCAATGTCACCACCAGTGTTTTGTCGTCCGTCGCTTCCACGCCAAGCTCTGCCTTATCCATCTGTCCTTCAGCAATCGCTGCCGCATTTTTGATCATGCCTGCCATCATATAAGGGCCGTAAGGAGATCCAGTAGCCGGGTCCACAGCTCGCTGCCAGGCAAAAACAAAGTCCTGCGCAGTCACCGGTGTGCCGTCCGACCAATTAGCATCCCGTAATTTGAAGGTATAGACCAGCCCGTCTTCGCTAATTTTAGGTTCCCCTTCTGCGATTGCCGGTTCTGCAATATTTTCCTGGTTCAAGCGGTACAAACCTTCGTTGACATTGTTTAAAATATTAAACGCTACCGAATCTTCCGCAAGTGCCGAATCCATCGTCGGAATTTCAGCGGTAGCCATCAGATTAAGCACTTGTTCAGCATCCAATTCGCCTGTTGCTCCTCCTTCTGTTCCACCTTCTGGAGTTTCTGGTGCAGTGGTATCGCTATTTCCACTGCAGGCAGCCAAAAAGAAACTAAATCCTAAAACTATACAGAGTAACCAGTACATCTTCTTGCGATTCACTTAGTTCTCCTCCTTATTTTCCGAAAAGTCTATTTATTAAATTATACAGCTTCTCTTCGTAATGTATAGCATTTATTTGATGAATATTATTGTTAACGACAAATATTTAATATTTATAAAATTAACTAATTTAGTATGTACAAATCGAGAGAATTTCAAAACCCCGCTTAAAATATAAAAAAAAGGCTGCAATTAAAGCAGCCTTTTCTTAAGTGGAGTGTTATTCTTTTCCGGATATATAGGCCCATTTAAAACCAAAGTCTCCACCAAAAGGGTGTCTGACCACATCGATTACATAAGGTTTTTGAAGAGACATGATCCCTTCTTGGAAAACTGGTCCGATTGCCGCGTCTTCTTCAATCAGTATTCGTTCTGCCTGCGCCATCGCCTCCCAACGAGCTGCCGGGTCTTGAGCAAGTTCATTTTTTGCTGATTCCACCAAAGCATCAAATTCCGGATTAGAATATGCCATTTTGTTTTGATCTGAATCAGTCACGAATAAATCGATGAATGTCATGGGGTCCTGATAGTCCGGTCCCCAGCCTGAAAGTTGCAGGTCGTAACTTTGCGAAGCATCAAGTTCCAACCGAACTGAAAATGGGACCGACCTTACATTGACTGTAATTCCTTCAAGATTCTTTTCTAATTGCGCTTTTATATAAGCTCCTGTATTTTTACTAATGTCAGCGTCATCAAGGAGAAGCTCAAATGCAATTGTAGAAATCCCTTCTTCCTCTAGACCAGTCGCCCATAGTTCTTTCGCTTCTTCTATATTAAACTCATTCATCTCTCCGTTGACTTCCCGGAAATCTTTCTTGTTTTCATCAAATGTGAATTCAGCTGGAACCAGATAATTCGCTGGCAATGAGCCGTTCGCCATTACAACATCTACCAGATCCTGTTTATTAAAAGCCATAGAAATCGCTTTACGGATATTTAGATTTGCTAATGGAGTTTTTTCTCCGTTGCGTTCCTGGTTATACTTAAAATAAAAAATATGGGGGGCTAATTCCTTTATTATTTCTGGATCTTCAGCGTACTGCATAGCAAATTCTCCAGTAAGAGGAACTCTGTCTAATTGACCGGAAGTATAAAGATTGACTCCTGTACTTGTTTCTTTTATGACGTCCACATTGATGGTCTGGAGCTTAACCGTTTCGGCATCCCAGTATTCCGGATTTTTTTCCATGGTCCATGTCAAGCCTGTGCCGTCCCAGTTCGTCAGCATGAATGGTCCGTTGTATAGTATGTTTTCAGAGTTCGAAGCGTATGCGCCCCCTTTCTCAGTGATGAACGCTTCTTTCTGCGGCAGGAAAGTACCGAACGACATCAGTGACAGGAAATAGGGAACCGGGCGTTCCAATGTCACTACTAAAGTTTTGTCGTCCGCCGCTTCCACGCCCAGCTCTGCCTTATTCATTTTGCCTTCAGCAATCGCTGCCGCATTTTTGATCGTACCCGCCATCATGTAAGGGCCGTACGGCGACCCAGTTGCCGGATCGACTGCACGCTGCCAGGCATAAACAAAATCCTGAGCAGTCACCGGTGTGCCGTCCGACCAATTGGCATTCCGCAACTTGAACGTATACGTCAATCCATCATCGCTGATTTTCGGCTCCCCTTCAGCCATGGCCGGTTCTGCCATGTTTTCCTGGTTCAAGCGGTACAAACCTTCGTTGACATTATTTAAAATGGTGAATGCTACCGAATCTTCCGCAAGTGCTGAATCCATTGTCGGGATTTCGGCACCTTCTGATAGATTCAATACTTGTTCAGCATCCATTTCCCCGGCATTCCCTTCAGCACTTTCTTCTGTCTCCGTATTCCCTTCCGGTACTGTTGAATCACTTCCATCTTCTTCATTGCAAGAACCCAGCACAATTCCCGTCAATACAAGCAAAACGGCTAGCCAGAATCTTTTCATGCTGCCCACTTTAATACCTCCTATTTTTATTATCAGAATATTATGTATATTTAGAATTATACGTGTTTATAAAACAAATTAATAGTACTTTTTCATCTTTCTTGTCAATTATCGATGCGAATTCTTTATTTACCTCTTTAATTTAATTCATCACTCATTAGCAATAGTCATTCAGTAACCAAATAAAAAAGGCTGCATGATCTGCAGCCTTTTCTATTAACGCAATGACTTCGGATTTAAAGCATCTTTCAATCCTTCACCGATAAAATTGATGGATAAAATGGTCAATGTAATGATCAAAGCCGGGGGCATCCATATCCAAGGCTTGCCTTGCAAAACATCCGGTTCATTGGCAGAAGACAGCATATTGCCCCAGCTTGGTGTTGTCTGCGGAACCCCGAAACCTAAATAACTGAGTGCAGATTCTACCACAATCATGCTGGCGAAAATCAATGTTCCTTGAACAATAATAGTCGACATGACATTCGGCAGAAGGTGTTTGCCAATGACTTTCCAAGGTGAACAGCCGATTGATAACGCCGCTAAAATATACTCGTTTTCTTTTTCAGCCAGTACTTTACTCCGTACCAATCTGGCAACGCCACCCCAACTGAGGGCTCCGATGACAATGATTAATACCCATAAACCATCTACGATTCCTCGAAGAACTGTATTCAATACAATAACGAAAACCAAGAATGGGAAATTCAAGACAAAGTCAGTAAATCTCATTAAAATGCTGTCCACTTTTCCGCCAAAAAAGCCGGCTATGGATCCGACAAGCGTCCCCAATGTAATAACCATTAAGGTTGCGCTGAACCCGACTAATAATGACACCCGTCCCCCGTAGAACAAACGGGTCAGAACGTCTCTGCCGCTCTTGTCTGTTCCCAACAGATGCTCACCGTTCGGTTCAATGTTCATAGCTCCAATATTTACTCTTGAAATATCTGGGTTTGAAGAAAGATAGGGTGCTAATAATGGTGCTAATAATGACATGATGGTCACTAAAATAATAAAACCCGCACTAATCATCGCTAATTTATTTCGAAAAAACTTTTTCCGTGCTATTTGCCATGGAGATAAGCTTCTTTCTGGCTTCTTCTGCTGTTCAATAGTTGTTGATGACGCCATGATCGGTCCTCCTCAATCCAAACGGATTCGTGGGTCCACGATGCCGTATAATATGTCTGCTAGTAAATTTCCTGCTAATGTTAAAAACGACAACAGCATCGTTAATGCCATTAAAGTGGGATAGTCTTGGGTGGTGACTGAATTAAGGAATAATTGGCCAATCCCCGGATAAGTGAAAATGGTTTCTGTAATGATAGCCCCACCGATTAAAGCCGCAAAGTCAAAGCCTAAAAAAGTTACTAGCGGAATAATGGAATTCCGCAAAATATGCACATTGTAAATCTTTTTCATCGGCGTTCCTTTAGCGCGGGCAGTGCGGACAAAATCTTTCCGTGAGTTTTCGATAATATCATTCCGAAGAAATTGTGTATAGGAAGCCGTGCTCAACGTTCCGAGCACAAGAGCAGGAAGCAGGACATGGTGAAATCTGCTGATCCAGTATTCAAGTGTGCCTTCTTCAACTTGAATATCCACCGAGCCTCCAAACGGGAACCAATTTAAATGGAAGGAAAAAAAGTAAATAGCAAAAACCGCTGCTACGAAAGATGGGATTGCCAACATCACGTAATTTAGCCCTGCTATCGCATTGTCTCCAATCGTATAGGGCTTGCGTCCCGAATACATTCCCATAAGGAAAGCTAGGATATAAGTGATCAATAACGACGTTACGCCAAGGAAAAGGGTATTTGGAAGCTTCTCCTTGATGACGTCTGCAACCGGCACTTTAAAACGGGTCGATTTGCCGAAGTCCCCCTGTACAAAATCCGTAACCCAATTAAAATACTGAACCGGCAGCGGTTCGTTATAACCCAACTTTTCCCTCATTTCTGCAATGTACTGAGGATTTGTATTGAGCGGATCGATTTCACCGCTTAACGAATCGCCTGGCATCAATTTTGCTAATGAAAAAACTACAACGGATATAAGGATGAGCATCGGAATCATACCAAGCAATCTTCTAACTGTATATTTCAGCATATATACTCTCCTTGTCAGTACTAATCTTGGCTGTGCTCTCCGGCACGGTAAGAGCTGCTTTTCTTAAAGCATTCCTTACCGTGCATAAGAGCATCAATATAATCATTCAACGATGGACCTCTTTCTGCCCATCGTTGAATGTCTTGTTGAATATTTATTTTTTTACAAACCATTTAGCAGGGCTGTTTGAACCGGATACATCATACTCCGTTCCGCCTACACGCTTGTTTAAAGCCACAATTTCTTCAAGTTCCGCAATATAGAGCATTGGAACTTCTTCGTTAACTATTTTCTGCCACTCAATATATAAATCAGCACGTTTCTGTTGGTCAGTGCCAACGATGTCAATATTTAAAGCATCATCAAGCAATTTATCCGCTTCCGGGTTATTGTAGCGAGTGTAGTTCCACAATTGATCTGCTTTCCAAGTAGCTGATGGATCTGGATCTGACCCTGTCGACCAGCCGCCAAAGAACGTTTCCATTGATGGATCGTCTTTTTCAAGCATTTCATAATAGAGATTGACTTCTACCATTTCCAGTTCTGATTGAATGCCTACTTCTTCCCAGTACTGAGTGATTGCTTGTGCACGAGGCTCGAATGTCGGGTTTCCTGTTGCATAATGAGAGAATTTCACGACGAATTCATCGCCGTTCGGATCTTCACGGAAACCGTCGCCATTGGTGTCTACATACCCAGCTGCATCAAGAAGTTCTTTCGCTTTTTCCGGATCGTAATCATATGTGTTCAAGTCGCTGTCATCAGCTGCATTCCAATGTGAAGTCGGAACCGGCTTGTTTACAACTTTCGCATAACCGAAGAAGAAAGCGTCAGCCCATTCCTGGCGGTTGATGGCATACATCATCGCTTGGCGAAGTTCTTTGCTTTGGTATTTCGGCAGTTCTTCAGAGATTGTCTGTTTAGCGTTATCAAATTTGCCAAGTTTGAATCCTACATAATAATAAGAAAGCCCGGGATACGTAATGATGTCCACGTTTTCCAATGGCTCCACTTCCGGTCCGGAAACCGGCTGAAGGGAAATCATATCCACATCGCCGTTTTGCAATGCGCCAACTACTGAAGAGTTGTCGATTACACGGACAATGATTTTATCCAAGTTCACATCGCCATTCCAGTATTCATCAAATCTGGATAATTCAACAGATTCACCTGGCACGATTTTGTCCACTTTAAATGGCCCGATGCCAATTGGCGTAGTGCGCACCCATTCAGATGCTGACATTTCAGCAACCGGGACATCTCCAAGCACCGATTCCGGAAGAGGGTATGGCCAAAGGTTTGTCAAATTGTTTACGCGCGCTTCATCAAAAGTGATGTTGATCTCATGATCATTCACAACTTCAACTCCGGAAATCGTGTCAGCTTTTCCGCTCCGGAAAGCTTCGGCTCCTTCAATTGTCTGGACGTTTGAATAGCGTGGGCCGTCATAATCCGGACTTGCGATTGTTTCAAAAGCGAATACCCAATCATTGACTGTCAGTTCTTCGCCGTTATGCCATTTCACGCCTTCTTTAAACTTGAAGTTAAACACTTTATTGTCTTCTGTTGTCCATGAAGCTACGTTGGGTTGCGGTTCAAGTTTTTCATTGTAGTCAATCAGTGCCTCATCAAAAAGACCGATGACTTCTGCATCTGTAGCAATGCCATAAAACGCTGAGTTAAATAACCCTTCAGGAGGGGCATCGATTCCATAGACCATTGTGCCGCCTTTTTGAGGCTCTCCTTCAGCTGTCGCAGAATCCTTGCTGTCGTCTGTTGATGAATCATCTTTTGACGCATCTCCATCACTTCCGCTGCAAGCCGCTAAAAATGCTGCTAATGTTAAGAACATTGCGATGAGCCAGAACCGCTTGTTGTTTTTCATCTTTTTCCCCCCTAAATTTTTTCGGCTTCATACAGAACACATGCAACATGATGTCCCGGGCGCACTTCTTTTAATGGTGGCTTTTCTTTCGAGCAGATATCCATTGCCATTGGACAGCGCGTATGGAACGGGCATCCGGATGGCGGGTTTTGCGGACTCGGTACATCTCCTTGCAATACAATCCGCTCTTTCTTGATCGCCGTATTCGGTTCCGGGATCGCGGAAATCAAAGCTTGCGTGTACGGGTGCAACGGTTCTCTGTACAAATCTCTATTTGAAGCAAGCTCAACGAGATTGCCCAAATACATCACACCGATTCGATCGCTCATATGCTTGACCACGCTAAGGTCGTGCGCGATAAACAGATAAGTTAAATCAAGTTCCTTTTGCAGATCTTTCAGCAGATTCAATACCTGTGACTGCACTGAAACGTCCAATGCGGAAACCGGCTCATCAGCCACAATCAGTTTAGGGTTCAGCGCAAGAGCACGGGCAATTCCGATACGCTGACGCTGTCCGCCAGAAAATTCATGGGCATATTTGTAATATGCTTCTTCTGGAAGTCCAACGCGGGTCAATAAAGATTTAATCTCCTGTTCCAGCTCTTTTTTATTGCGTTTTTCGTAATTGAGAATCGGCTCGGCAATTATATCCCCGACCATTTGCATCGGGTTCAGGGAAGCATAGGGATCTTGGAAAACCATTTGAAAATTCCTGCGTGCTTTTTGAAGTTTGGTCCCTGTCACTTTCGTGATATCTTTTCCTTCAAACAGTATTTTGCCGTCTGTCGGCTTAAGAAGCCGCAAAATTGTCCGGCCGGTCGTTGATTTTCCACAGCCGGATTCCCCTACAAGCCCAAAAGTTTCCCCTTTTCGAATAGTAAAAGACACATCATCGACCGCTTTTACATTGCCAATGACTCGCTTAAAAAAGCCGCCAGTCACCGGATAATAGGTTTTAAGGTTCTGGATTTCCAACAGGACCTCGCGGTTTTCCAGACGATCAATTCTTTCTTGTATAAAATCTCGTGTTGTCATAAAACTGTAGCCCTTTCTTTTTTGGGTTTTTGCTCTTCTGGCCAGCTTTCGTTGTAAAGAAGGCAAGCGGCTTCATGCCCCGGCACAACTTCCCTAAGCTGCGGAGTTACAGTCATGCATTCCGGCATAGCTTTTGGGCAGCGGTTCGAAAACCTGCAGCCGACTTGAGGCATATTTGTAATAGAAGGAACCAGCCCCTCTATTGTTGCCAGCTTCTCCACATCTTCATCCATTTTCGGAATTGCTTTCATTAATAATTGCGTGTATGGATGTTTCGGGTTGTTAAAGAGCTCATCCACTGTTGCCCGTTCTGCAATTTTCCCAGCGTACATAACCAGGACTTCATCACAAATCTCTGCTACTACTCCCAGATCATGCGTAATTAGAATGATGGACATGTCATTTGTTTCCTGGATTCCTTTCAGCAATTCTAAAATTTGTGCCTGCACCGTCACATCCAGTGCAGTGGTGGGTTCATCCGCAATCAGCAATTTTGGCTGGCAGGCAATCGCAATGGCAATCATCACCCGCTGTCTCATTCCTCCCGACAATTGGTGAGGGTATTCATTGACGATTTTGTCAGCCCGCGGGATGCCGACGCTTCTCAATAGTGAAATTGACCGCAGGCGCGCTTCTTTTTTCGAAATCTTTTCATGGTTCAATATCACTTCTTCAATCTGGTAGCCAATTGTGAATACCGGATTCAAAGAAGTCATCGGCTCTTGAAAAATCATGGAAATGTCTTTTCCACGAAGCTTGTTCATCTTTTTATCCGAAAATCTTGAAATGTCCTCCCCTTCAAATACAATTTGGCCTTCTCGGATTTCGCCAACCCCTGGTGGCAGCAATTGCATGATAGATAGCGACATGACGCTTTTCCCACAACCAGATTCGCCTACAACTCCCACAATTCTTTTCCTTTTTACTTCAAACGAAACCCCGTCGACTGCGTTGTAAAATTTTCCATCTATTTTGAAACCAGTATGAAGATTTTTTACATGAAGAAGGGGTTCTGTCTTGTTGGACAAGTGGTGGATTACCATATGGACACCTCTGAATTCTTTTTATTCTGATAACTCATATTAAATTAAAGTTTATTACAAAAACATTACATATACAATAGATTTTTTGTAATTTTAGTAATCATTAATGCTTCCCGCAAAAAATAGCAGTTATATAGTTTTACTTTTCTAAACGACCAGCTGACTTCGTATTTTAAAATTGATTTTCTTGGCCAATAAAAAAACCCCCAGATTAAACTATTCTGGGGGTCTAAATTCGTTGTGAATTATTCTTCTATTTTTTTAAAGACTAAAGAAGCGTTATGTCCGCCAAAGCCAAGTGAATTGCTCATCGCATACGTAAAGTCAGCTTTACGGGCTTCGTTTGCGACATAATCCAAATCGCATTCTTCGTCCGGCGTTTCATAGTTGATCGTTGGAGGCATAATGCCTTCTTTTAAAGCTAAAGCAGTGAAAATGGCTTCCACTCCGCCGGCAGCTCCAAGCAGATGCCCGGTCATCGACTTTGTAGAGCTCATCCCTAAGTTATAAGCATGTTCTCCAAATACGGTTTTAACAGCCATCGTTTCAAAAAGATCATTATATGGCGTACTTGTGCCGTGGGCATTAATATAGCCAATCTCCGTAGCTTCCACTCCGCCGTCTTCAAGCGCTTGGGCCATTGCACGCGCTGCCCCTTCTCCGCCTGGAGCCGGAGCAGTAATATGGTGTGCATCTCCTGTCGAGCCGTAACCTACCAGTTCAGCGTAGATCTTGGCGCCACGAGCTTTAGCATGTTCATATTCCTCTAGAATGACAATGCCCGCTCCTTCTCCGATAACAAAACCATCGCGGTTTTTGTCAAAAGGACGAGACGCCGTTGAAATGTCTTCATTTGTAGTCAATGCCGTATTTGCTGTAAATCCAGCAACTGATAATCGCGTAATAGGCGCTTCCGCTCCACCAGAAATCATTACATCTGCATCTCCGCGCTGAATTACTTTAAAGGCATCTCCGATTGAATTCGTTCCAGATGCACAGGCAGTCACGGAACAAGAATTAATCGCCTTAGCTCCGAAATAAATTGATACTTGACCCGATGCCATATCCGGAATAATCATTGGAACAAAAAACGGGCTGATGCGGCGAACTCCGCGGCTATTTAAAATATCCATCTGGTTTTCAATTGTTTCCATCCCGCCGATTCCTGATCCAATCCAAACGCCAGTTCGAAGAGCGGTTTTTTCATCCAGTTCCAATCCTGCATCTTTCATCGCCATAATTGAAGAAGCTAAAGCATAATGTGTAAAACGGTCCATTTTCCGTGCTTCTTTTTTCTCTATATAATCTTCGATCGAAAAATCTTTAACTTCTGCAGCTACTTTTGCCGGATATTGATCGGCATCCAATCTTGTTAATGGGCCTACTCCGGATTTTCCGGCTTTTAAGGATTCCCATGTAGTTTCAATATTATTGCCTAACGGGGTTACAGCCCCAACTCCTGTAATCACTACTCGACGATTTGCCATTCTATCTTCTTCCTTTCGCATAAACAGTTATTTGCCCCATCTCATTGCCACTGCGCCCCAAGTCAATCCGCCGCCAAAGCCAACCATCACGATTACATCATCCTCTTTGATTCTGCCTTCTTCGACATCTTCCACTAATGAAATTGGAATAGAGGCTGCAGATGTGTTGCCATATTTATGGATTGTCTTCGACATTTTTTCAACTGGAAGCTCTAAACGGGTTCTGGACGCTTCCATAATGCGGATATTCGCTTGGTGCGGAATCAGGAAATCCACATCTTCTTTGGTAAGCCCAGCTTTTTCGATTACATTGACTGCTGATTCACCCATTTGGCGGACAGCAAATTTGAACACTTCGCGGCCATTCATCACCAGGTATTCATCCTGGTACAGATGTTTTCCTCCAGTGCCATCTGCTCCAAGTTCAAAAGAAAGAATGCCACGTCCTTCCGACACTTTTCCAAGAACAGCAGCTCCTGCCCCGTCTCCGAAAAGCACAGCGGTATTGCGGTCTTCCCAATTGGTGATTTTCGATAATTTTTCTACACCGATAACCAATATATATTTATAAACATCAGAGTCAATAAATTGTTTTGCAGTAACGAGTCCGTACATAAAGCCTGCACAGGCAGCCGACAGATCCATTGCTGCAGCATTTACAGCCCCTAACTCTTGCTGGATGGTACAGGCCATTGAAGGAAAAGGCTGATCCGGCGTCACGGTTGCAACCAAAATCATGCCAATCTCTGCCGGATCGATTGCAGCATCTTCAATGGCTTTTTTTGCTGCTGCCAGAGCCATATGAGAGGTATCCTGATCGTCTTTCGCAATCCGGCGCTCTTCGATTCCTGTCATGGTACGAATCCATTCATTTGAAGTATCCATGCGCTTTTCCAAATCGAAATTCGTTAGTTTATCTTCAGGCAGACATCTGCCTATGCCGATAATTCCTGCATTCATTATTGGTCCCTCTTTTCAATTAACATCAATTATTAGTACCTGGTAATAATAATACGCCTTTTGTAGATTTTTTTCAACTCACTGACATACTTCCGACAAATTATTTTTAAAAAAGCCAAACTTTCTTTCTGTCCAGGAAGCGGTATGATATGATAAAAGAAGATATCTTATGTTGAGGTGAAATTGATGCAATATATTGGAACATTCTTATGGTCATTTTTATTAATTTCTTTATTGAACTATGTTGTAAGTGCTGTCCAAAACGTACCTTTCGACTTTATGATGGGCGTTTATATTTCTATTGGAGTTTCTATCCTGATTTTCGTAATTTCATCGATTATTCCGGATGAACCGACACCTGAAAAACATTAATGATAAAAAAGAAGCGTAATCCGAAATCCGGATTACGCTTCTTTTTTATTTATGATCAAGTTTGAACCATCCATAGCTAAATGCAAAACAGCATTTGGAGCGATATCACCTTTAATCAACTCACGTGCTATTTTTGTTTCAATTTCACGCTGGATAAACCGTTTTAATGGCCGTGCGCCGAATACCGGATCGGTTCCCGCTGCAATAATGTAGTCGATGACTGAATCATCCACCTCCAGCACAAGCTGCTGCTGTTTCATACGGTTCGCCAGTTCGGCGAGCATTTTCTTAGCAATTCCATAGAAATGGCTATTGTTAAGTGAATGGAAGATGACGATGTCATCAATCCGGTTCAGCAATTCCGGTTTAAAGTGCTTGCGCAGTTCCGCCATTACAATGTCCTCAATATCATGTTCGGTATTTTCAACCCCAATATAAGCAGAACCGATATTCGAAGTCATGATGACGACGGTATTGGAGAAATTCACGAGCCGGCCTTGGCTGTCTGTGATTCGTCCATCGTCCAGGATCTGCAGCAGAATATTCGCGACATCCGGATGTGCTTTTTCAATTTCATCAAGCAGCACAACTGAATAAGGATTGCGTCTGACAGCTTCCGTCAACTGGCCGCCTTCTTCGTAGCCAATATAGCCTGGAGGTGCACCGACGAGGCGGGAAACGCTATGCTTTTCCATATACTCCGACATATCAATGCGGATAAAATGGTCTTCCGAATCAAAAAGATTAGCGGCCAGTGATTTTGCCAGTTCCGTTTTACCAACCCCGGTCGGTCCCAGAAAGATAAAGGAGCCAATCGGCTTATGCTCATCTTTGATGCCTGCCCGGGCTCGCCAGACGGCTTCTGTCACCAGTTCAACTGCCCGGTCCTGGCCGATTACGCGTTCTCTTAATGTGTCACCGAGCCGCAATAATTTCTCACGCTCGCCTTCAACCAGTTTCGTTACTGGGATTCCTGTCCATCTCGCAACGATTCCGGCAATTTCGTCGTCTGTCACTTCTTCACGCAAAAGCCGTGCTGCCCCGTCTTTTTTCAGTTCTGTTTCCAGAGCAGCAAGTTCTTTTTCGAGTTCCGGAATTTTGCCGTGGCGCAGCACTGCAGCGGCATTCAAATCGTATTTGTTTTCCGCATCTTCCAACTGTCTGCGATATAGATCCAATTTCTCTCGTTTTTCCTGAATTTTTTTCAGCGATTCTTTTTCCGCTTTCCATTGCTGCTGCATGCCGGAAGAGGATTCTTTCAGCTCGGCAATTTCTTTGCGCAGCGTCTCCAACCGGGTTTGGCTCGCGGTGTCTTTTTCTTTCATTAACGCTTGTTCTTCGATTTCCAACTGCATCAAGCGCCGGGTTACTTCATCAAGTTCCTGCGGCATTGAATCGATTTCCGTCCGGATCATAGCACATGCCTCGTCGATCAAATCGATCGCTTTGTCCGGCAAAAAGCGTTCAGTGATATAACGGTCCGACATAGCCGCCGCCGCTACAATAGCCCGGTCATGGATGCGGACTCCGTGATGCAATTCAAAACGCTCTTTTAATCCTCTCAAAATGGAAACTGTATCTTCAACAGAAGGTTCGCGGACCATTACCTGCTGGAAACGGCGCTCAAGCGCCGGGTCTTTTTCAATGTTCATCCGATATTCATCCAGTGTAGTTGCACCAATACAGTATAGTTCCCCTCGTGCCAGCATCGGTTTCAGCATATTGCCGGCATCCATGGCTCCTTCAGTTCTTCCTGCACCAACGATTGTATGAATTTCATCTATGAATAGAATAATTTGTCCTTCACTGTCTTTAACTTGTTTTAAAACGCTTTTTAAGCGCTCTTCAAATTCTCCCCGGTACTTGGCACCCGCAATCAATGCACTCATATCGAGTTCGTAAATGGTCCGGTTCTTCAAACCTTCTGGCACGTCATTGCGGACAATCCGCTGTGCAAGCCCCTCTACAATGGCTGTTTTACCGACACCAGGTTCACCGATTAAAACCGGATTGTTTTTTGTTTTGCGTGATAAAATACGGATAACATTACGGATTTCCTGGTCCCTGCCGATCACAGGATCCATTTTTCCGCTCTTGGCTTGCTCCACCATATTTCGGCCATATTGCTCTAATGGCGATTTTTGTTCTTGATTTGCAAATTGAACCATTTTTTTCACTCCTTTAAGAGTTTGACCTTTATTGACCAATTAAATTATATGAAATTCCGTCCGAAATGGCAAACAATAAGCAATAAAAAAAACCCAAGGAATTTGTTAATTCCTTGGGTTTTATTCATTAGCGTACTCCGAGTGCCATTTTCGCATAACGGGACATTTTGTCTTTACCCCATACTGGCTGCCAAACGATTTTCACATCGACTTCGCTTACTTCCGGCAATTCGTATAAAGCGTGTTTAACCATATCCACAATTTGAGGTCCCATTGGGCATCCCATTGAAGTTAAAGTCATTGTTACAACTGTAAAGCCTTCTTCCGACATATCAACATCATAGACAAGGCCCAAGTTTACAATATCAACCCCTAATTCAGGGTCAATAACTTGCTCTAAAGCCCCCATAATACTGTCTCTCATATCTTGATCCATAAGAATCCCTCCCTTATCTGCTCTTTCCATCTTAACAAACTTTCAGCGGAAATGAAATTCCTCTGCTTAATGTGCGATATGCCGAGCGAGCCATTCGGTGGCCGCAAGCATTCCCGGCCGGCTTACGGCGTGCCCTGCCTCTCGTTCGTTCATAAAATGAAGATGCTCCGGCACTTCTTCGTAATCTTCTTTTAGCGCTTTAAAGAAACTGTATGTCGGGCTGAATGGCACTGTCGTATCTTGTTCGCCATGCCAAAAGAAGATTGGGCGCTTGTTGAGAATTCCTTTGTTTTTCGTTGCATCAAATTGCTCCAGCGTGGACAGCATCTGTTTCCGCTCTTCATCCGTAATTGGCAATTTAAATCCTTTTGATTCAAATTGAGCCATTTGGGCTTTTGCCAACTGAACATAATTCGCTGCTCCCATCATAACCGCCGCCGCCTTAATCCAAGGATAAACAGTCAAAGCGCCAAGTGTCGTGATTCCCCCCATTGAAGTCCCGCCAACACCGATTTCACCTTTCGCCAATTGCTTTTCGTGAATCTTTTCGTGTATGTATGCCAATTCTTCAATTGAAGTCAAGACAATTTCCCAAAATCTTAAACTCATTTGGACTTCATCAAGTCCTTCTTCCCGTTCGCCATGCAAGAGAGCGTCAGGCAGAAGCACACGCATCCCTTTTTCGGCCATTTGATAGGCATAATGAAGATTATGTTCTTTTGCACTCATATGTCCATGGAAAAACACTGCAGTTGGCAGACTTTCATCTTTTCTTCCCTCCGGATATACATGGAGCAATGGGATTTCATTCCATACTTCGCGTTCTGCTATCATTTACTTCACTTCCTTTATATATATATCGTAACAATGTTCAAGAAAGTCGGCAAACAATGTGAAACTTTACTGTTTTTTATATGAATGCCCTGGAAATATTTCGTTAAGTTTTTTGACGAAACACTTCTATTATCGCTACACTATAGCTAGAGAGAGAAAGGAGACGGAATATCATGAAACAACATTTAATTGTCCTGGATCTAGATGGGACGCTATTAACCGATCAGAAAGTCATTTCAGAAAAAACAAAACAAACTTTAAGAAAAGCGCTGATGGCAGGGCATCAAGTAATGATTGCTACTGGCCGCCCTTACCGTTCAAGCGAACCTTATTATAAAGAATTGGGACTGACTACACCTATCGTCAATTTCAACGGGGCATTCGTCCATCATCCAACAGATAATAATTGGGGCATTTACCACACACCGATTTCATTGGATGTGGTCCATGAAGTGGTGGAATCTATGCATGATTTCAATTTCCACAATATTGTTGCGGAAGTGCTGGACGATGTATATGTCCATCACCATGATGAGAAATTAATGGACATCTTCAAATTTGGAGATCCGGCTATTACGACTGGCGATTTGCGAAATTACTTGAAAGTGGATCCAACTTCCATGCTGATTCATGCACCTTATGAAAAAGTCGGCCTGATTCACGATCATTTGAACTCGGTACATGCCGAAGTTATCGATCACCGTAGATGGGGTGCTCCTTGGCATGTAATCGAAATTGTTAAAAGCGGCATGAACAAAGCGGTCGGACTTGATCGTGTTTCGAAATCCCTTGGTATTTCCCGGGAAAACATTATTGCTTTTGGTGATGAAGACAATGATCTGGAAATGATTGAATTTGCAGGAACAGGAGTGGCAATGGGAAATGCCATCGATTCCTTGAAAAATATTGCGAATGAAATCACGCTGACGAATAATGAAGATGGCATTGCTGAGCTGCTGATTGACCGCTTAAAACTAAAATAAAAAGGAGGCTTTACATGAGACTATTTGCCGACAGTGCATCTGATTTGCCGAAACAATTTTTCGAGGATGAAAACCTTGTTTTATTCCCTCTCCGGGTTCATATCGGAGACAAAGATTATGATGATATCCGTGGCATCGATTCGAAAAAAGTGTTCGATGCCATTCGTTCGGGTACTCATCCAAAAACATCTCAAGTCTCCCCGGAGGAAGTGCTCAAAGCTTTTGAGCAATTGGCAAAAGACGGAGAGGAAGGCTATTACATCTCTTTTTCTTCCGAATTATCGGGTACATACAGTACCGCCGTCATGGTGGCAGATCAAGTGCGGGAAGAATATCCTGACTTGAAGTTAACCATTCTGGATTCGAAAGCCGCATCACTCGGATACGGTATGCTTGTAAAAGAAGCAGCTCGGCTTCGTTCCGCCGGACATCCCTTAAATGAAATAATTGAAAAGACGCGCTTGATGGCTGAACACATGCAAAGCCTTTTTACGGTTGAAGATTTGGATTATATGGCAAAAGGAGGCCGTATTTCCAAAGGAAGTGCCTTTGTCGGTGGATTACTGAATATCAAACCGCTGCTTCATGTGGAAGAAGGCAAACTAGTGCCCATTGAAAAATTACGGGGGCGTAAAAAAGTAATCAAGCGCATGGTTGAATTGATGCGCGAACGGGGAACCGATTGGAGTGGACAGACAGTTTCCATCAGCCACGGAGATGATTTGGAATATGCACACCTCTTAAAAAAGGAAATTGAAGAAAATCTGCACCCTAAACAAGTCGAGATCTATATGATTGGTTCGGTAATTGCCGCTCACACCGGACCCGGAACTTTGGCTGTGTTTTTTCTGGATCAAATAAAAGCGTGAGGTGATTTCTTTGAGCAAAATAGTAATTGTGGGAGCTGTTGGAGGAGGCGCAACGGTTGCTGGCCAAATCCGGTTCTACGATAAAAACGCTGAAATCACGATCTTTGACCGTGATTCAACGATGTCCTATGCCGCCTGCGGCACTCCTTATGCAATCGGAAACGTTATCGAAGATCCTTCTTCGCTGCTTATGACAGATCCTCAGCAATTCAAAAAAGAACGCAATATCAATGTTTTCCTGAAACATGAAGTGCTGGAAATACAACGTGATAACAAACAATTGCTTGTTAAAGATTTGAATACCGGCAAGCAATTCACCGAATCCTATGATACATTGATTCTGGCGCCAGGCGGTTCTGCCATGGTGCCTGAAATTGAGGGGCTGGACTCTGCGAAGGTCTTTGTATTGCGGAGTTACGACGACATGCAAAAAATCAGCAAGTTTATTGACGCCAACAATCCCGCCAGTTGCGTAATTTCAGGCGCCGGTTTTATCGGCTTGGAAATGGCCGAAAATTTAAAGGCTTTAGGCCTCAAAGTTCAGCTAGTACATAAATCCGGCCAGGTCATGTCGATTTTGGATTCCGATATTTCTCAATTGATAGAAGCTGAACTGCAGGCTAATGAGGTACAGTTATTTAAAGAGACCGTCATTACAAAAGCCGATTCCGCTTCAGTGGAACTGTCCAATGGCATGCGCTTGCAGGCTGATTTTATCATCATGAGCATCGGAATAAAACCGAATACCGAATTAGCTGAAAAAGCCGGGCTTCCTATTGGCGAAACTGGAGGCATTATGACAAATGAGTTTATGCAGACGATAGACCCCTCCATTTTTGCTCTCGGGGATGCATCTGAGAATACGGATATGGTCACCGGTGATCCTAAACGGATCCCTCTTGCTTGGCCAGCACATAGGCAAGCCTTCCTGATCGCTCAATACTTGACAGGCAATGCCATTCCTAAAAAAGGTTTGCTCGGAACATCTGTCGTTAAAATATTTTCGCTGACGGTGGCGATGACCGGTTTAAACGAACGGACAATCAAAAATAAAGGCATTTCCTATAAAACCGTCATACATCGCGGCAATTCAAATGCCGGGTATTACCCGGACCATGCTAAAATCACGCTCAAAGTCCATTATGATTCGGCCAGCCGAAAAATTCTAGGTGCACAGTGCATCGGCGGAAAAGGCGTCGATAAAAGGATTGATGTCCTTGTCACGGCCATTTATGCAGGATTGACGATTGATGATCTGCAAGCTTTGGAATTGAGCTATGCTCCACCTTATTCTTCACCAAAAGATCCGATCAATATGGCCGGTTACAAAGCATTCAGCAAATAACTGCTATCATTGAATTTCCAAATTACCATTTAAATAAAAAGGAAACCACTGCTCTTTTGAGGCAGTGGTTTCCTTTTGTCTTATCTAAGCTTTTTAGCTGCTTCGTCTGCTTTCCGCTGTTTCCCTTTTCTCCAAACAATCCAAAGGAATACCATAAAGACAAGATACACTACGGCTAATGCTGCGATATAAGCTTTATTAAAGCCCGTTTCTTCAGTAACATGGAAGGTTTCAGCAATTTCCCGGTCCATAGAAATCCGGTATTCGCCATTTGCTTCCTGGCGTACCCGGTCGCTTTCGAATAATCCCTGCAATTCTTTATCACTGCCTATCACATCAGCTGGTAAATTGATGCTTTTTGTAGAGGAGGTGTTGTTTATAGCGACAATCCAAGTTTCTTTATCGTTAAAACGCTTATAAACGATCCAGCCGTCTTCCTCTATAAGCACTTCAGTTTCTCCGCTGCGCAAAGCTGGAGAAGAGTTGCGGAGTGTATTCAAGTTCGTGATATGATCAATCATTTCTTCATCTACAGCCAAATCCAGGATTTGATGAGACTCAGGGAGAGTTGCACCGTTCATGACGGTTTCCGTGCCATATTGGATTACCGGAATACCCGGCATTGTCAATAATTGCGTTAACATTAAACGCATGCGGGTCGGTGGAAAACCTCTTTCTTCCACTACATCAGCAATAAAACGTGAACTGCGGAGCGAATCCATCCGAATCAAGTTTCCTTCACTTTCTTTCAAAACAGCCGGCATTTTCGAAGTATCCCGATCAAACTGCTTATAAGAGTTCCGAAGGACTTCTTCCGCTCCAGGCAATACAACTGCATCCAGTCCAGGTGCCGGCTTCATTTCCACATCATTTATTAAATAGATATCTCTAATATCTTTCATCGCTTTAGAAAAGTCTTCTATAAAACCGCTATCCAGCCGATCAGCATCTTGCAAACGCAAGCCGTCGACATCATATTGGTTGATAAATTCGCTTAAAGCTAAAATCAATGCTTCTTGAACTTCTGGGTTTGCGGTATCCAACGACAGCGTGCCGTCTTCGTTTCCAGTGAACCATTTCGGATTTTCAGTTGCCCAAATATGATCTTTGCTAACATTTTGAGTCGGAACATCAACCATGACTTTGAGATCCTGTTCATGAACTTCTTTAATCAGGTTTTTCAGTTCTTCTTCTGTACCAAAATGGCGTTCAAGCTGAGTATAATCCAGCACTTGTTTTCCATCATATGTATCCGATGCAAAAACCGGTCCAATCGACAAAAGGGTAAAACCCATTTCTTTTACATGAAGCAGCTGATCGACTATGCCTGCAAAGTCTCCCCCGTTAAAAACCGCCGGATCTAATGCATCTACTTCATAATCATTTTGAATTTGCTTATTAAAGTAACGGTCTACCAAAACATCATATATAATCTCGTCTTCAATCGCCTGCTCTTCTGCAGCTGCAGCCGGCTGAATCGGGCTTAACGCCAGCATTCCTGCCAAAAAGCCTAATATCCATTTTGCTTTCAATCTAAAATCCTCCCTCAATGAGGCGTATTTATTCCGTTCCACCCGGTTAATTTTAACAAAATCACCTCATCACTGCTATGTATAATTCTCGAAACTGCTGCAACCGGCTCTACTTTCGTCTAATCTGTGAATTTCCTCAGAATAGTGAATTCTTTTGTTCGTTTTCTGTATATCTCCTCGTTTTTATTGCTCTAGTCAATTTGCTTCGTAAAAAATTGCCTGAGCGTGCATACCAATTAAATGGCATTTACTGCTTTACTGGTTTATCAAAATCCAGTCGTTTAAAGGCATAAAAAAAAGGCGCCTGAGCGCCAGTTTTTTTAAAAAAGATTTAATCCAATCGGCAATAAGAAACCTAAGAACATGGTAATAAATAGGAATACTGCAAACAACGCCCAGAACATCGTCACAGGCTTCTGTTTTTTCGAACGGACCAGCACCATTTCCATCATACCGATTGTCAGTAAGCCGAAAAGGAACTTCAAGCCGTACATCATAGCATCTGATGAAGAATACGCGATAAACAAAGCCAATCCGGAGATCAAGATTAAAATATAGAACAAGCGAGATACCATGTGCATAATTTTACGGCCTTTGCTCGCAGGGTTCATGAAAGCGGCTATTAAGAATAGCACGATTGCGATGACCCAAGTGGCAATGTGTAAATGTGTAGAGTTAGTTAAAAAGTCCAAACCGTCACCTCATTTAATTTAGTCTTTTCCAGTTTAGCACAACTGGAACGCTAAAAGACATGTTTGCCGTTATGACAAATGTGTGACGAGAGTGCCGATTGACTCGATTGAAACTTTTACAGTATCCCCTGCTTTTAAGAATTTCGGGGGATTAAAGCCTTTGCCGACTCCAGCAGGAGTGCCTGTCAAAATTACATCTCCTGGCTCAAGTGTAATGAATTTGGAGACTTCCGCTATTAAATCATCCACTCGGCGCATCATATCACCCGTGTTGCCATTTTGGCGGACTTCGTCGTTTACTTTTGTGACAATCGACAAATTCTGTGCCTGAGGAATTTCATCTTTTGTTACAAGATAAGGTCCCATTGGGCAAGAGCCTTCCAGGCTTTTGCCTAAAAAGTATTGCTGATGCTTGCTTTGCAGATCACGCGCAGTTAAGTCATTGGCAATCGTATAGCCAAAAACATAGTCATATGCCATTTGTTTGGGAATGGACTTCCCTTTTTTGCTGATGACTACCGCCAATTCGCCTTCGTAGTCGTAGGAATCCGTCACATCACTGTGGACAGATACAGTTTGTTCATCTGCTGCAATGGTTTGCGGCGTTTTTGTAAAAACAACTAAATCTTCAGGCGCTTCTGATCCCATTTCTTTTATATGATCCGCATAATTTTTGCCGATGCAGATAATATTTTTTGGAGTTCTTGATATAGGTGCTAACCATTCGATATCCGAAAAAGAGTGTTTGAATTGCTCAGGGTTTTCGGATTTTGCCGCAACTTCTGTCAACTTGCGAATCTGTTCTACAAATTCCATTCCCTGTGGTACTCCTTCAATCAGCCGTTCGGGGAAAGATGGCAATACTTCAAGTTCTTTCTGAATTGCTAAAACATCCCATACAGCTTCCTCTTTTTTTACTTTTGGACCAAAACGTTCTTCTCCTTCAAATCGAAAAGATAACAGCTTCATTCGTCAAACACTCCTTTTCTTTGATTCCATTTATTATACACATTCAGCGTTTTGAATTGTTGCTTTTTTCTAAATTTCTTCCGTAAGTCATTCTTCTTGATAAATATTCCAGTGGTCCTTGTCCGTATTTTGATAACCAAAGCTCGGCAAAAATCAGCTGTATAGCAAATATCCCCAGCGCAATCCATGTTCCAGTTAAAACATCCACTTGGCCATACAATCCTAATCCATACGAATAAAAGATAAAAGTGGCAATAATGGATTGGCTAAGATAAGTAGTCAACGACATGCGGCCAACTTTTGCAACAGGACTTAAAACCTTCCGCATGCGGCGGCTATCTGCAATCAGCACAATAAGTGCAGCATACCCCATGGCGACAAGCGGTCCTCCGAAAATATCCTGGATGTATCTGAAGGCATAATTATTATCGATTAGAAGCGGTGCCGCTTTTAATAATAAACCGATAATAAGTAAACCGGCCGCAGCGTTAATCCAACTCTTGTGGAAAAGGCCCGCGCGTTCAATCAATCGGACTTTCGCTGCCGCAGCGCCCACCATCAGAAATGGCAAAATAGTGACTATCAGATAAAGATAACCGCTTGGGTTATTGCTATGCATCCAATCAGAAAAACGCTGGCTGAATATATCAGCAAATGTTCCAGTCGGATAAGCAGCAAGTGAACTTTGCACTTCTTGAATGCCTGTGTAGATGTTTGGATCGATTGAAACCGCAATAAACATCAGTCCTAAAAGGAACGCATGCGGAAGGGTATAGATAGCGGCTCCAAGTGCCAGAAGCCATGCCGGACTCAGACGCAGCAATGCCAGCAGGAAAAATCCGGTAACGGCATAAGTGATTAAGATATCACCGTACCAAATTAGAAATGCATGGAGAATACCGAAGCCGAGAAGAATCAGCAGACGCTTTATTGCCACGGGCAGGAAAGGCTGCTGTCTTTCTTGGGCTTTCATGTACTGCATTGCTAAACCATACCCGAATAACATAGAAAATAACGGATAAAAGCTGCCTTGAATAAAGATATCGATAAATCCAAATACTTCTGTATCAAACGGGCCGTCAAACCAAGTATAAGGATCAATATATGAAAACGGCGAATGGAACGCCAGCATATTGATGAGCAGAATCCCCAAAAGCGAAAATCCTCTCATCAAATCAATTGCTTCTATACGTTCATTTAAAGCCACGGGTTGTAATTTCACAAAAATCCTCCTAAATTTTCACTGTCTGCTTTGCAGCAAACAAGTATAAAAGACGTTCTTTGATCGGAATTTGCAAGATAGCTTCCACCGCTTCTTGATAAACTGCTAATTGAACGCCATACCTAGCAGCCATTTCATGGCCAATATCCGGAATCTGGCCAATTTTATCCGTTTTGTAGTCAAGCAGGACCCAGCCATCTTCTTCCTCAAAAATGCAGTCGACAATCCCTTGGATGATTTGGTGGTCTCCTTCGAAATCTTCTTTCGCATAAGTAAAAGGAACTTCCCGTTTGATGTTTTTCGCATGTAACAAACGCTCTGCTATATCACTGCCATAAAAAAGCTCAATGTCAGTTATATTGACCGCTTTGCCTTCTTCAGGTGATAAGATTTCCATGCCTACCAGCGTTTCTACAAATTCTTTGATTTCAGGAGCCGCCAATTTTCTGTCTAATGGGATGTGTTGCATAACGGCATGGACAGCGGTTCCGATATCAGCAGCCGACAAGCTTTTCTCTTGCATGAAATCCGGCCGGTGAACCAAAGTCCGCCGCAATGGCTCATTTGCCTGAATGAACGATTCAGGTTCATCGAGCCGCTGCAGCATCTGCAGACGTTTCATCTCAGAAACCGATTGCTTCGATCTCTTATCAACCGCATTCTGGAAAGGATATCGGAAATCAAAACGGCTAGCTACTTCTTCTGTAAAGTCTTCTGCTCCTTCATTCGGCCGGAGCAATTCATCGACGTCAATAGAAGCTGGCAGCAATGAAGTGGATTCAACAATGCGAATGAGAAATTTGGAATCGTGCGGCAAAGAACTGCTGTTGCCTTGTAGAATCTCTGCAGCATCCGGATGGCGCGAAATTGCTGGACCGATCCAGTCCAGGTAGCCTTTTGCCCGCGACCGGATATAATCCGGCAGTAAAACAGCCGGCGAGTTCACTTTCCATTTTTCGATCGTTCGGTCGATGTCTTTCACCGATGCTGTCAGATAAAGGCGTTCTTTTGCCCGCGTCATCGCTACATACAATACACGCATTTCTTCTGCCTTCATTTGAAGCTGTTTCATTTCTTTCACCGCTAAAAATGGCAATGACGTATATTCCAAACGCGTGTCAGGATTCACCGCTTTTACAGCCAATCCATAAACCTGGTCAAATAAATACGGCTTATGAAAATCCATTTCATTGAATGATCGGCCGGTTCCTGCAAAAAAGACCACTGGAAATTCGAGCCCTTTTGACTTGTGGACTGTCATTAGCCGAACCACATTCTCTTTTTCACTCAGTGATTTGGCAGTACCCAAATCATCTCCTCTGTCCCGCATTCGGTCGATAAACCGGATGAATCGGAACAAACCGCGAAACGATGTTTTTTCATATTCCAATGCCCGGTCATGCAGCGCACGCAAGTTTGCTTGACGCTGCTTGCCGTTCGACATCGCTCCAGCCATTTCATAATAATTCGTATCTAAATAAACCTGCCAAATCAAGTCGGCAAGCGAGCCGCGGCGAGCCAAATTGCGCCAGTCCTCCAAATGCAGCATAAAACGGCGCAGTTTTTCTGCAGCTGCCGGATCGATGCCGGATCCCCCTAATATAAAGGTTTTAACCGCTTCATAAAAAGAGGCTTGCGGAGCTGCTAAACGGATTTCAGCTAATTCATTTTCTTTAAGGCCGATAAATGGGGCCCGCAGTACAGACACTATCGGAATATCCTGATAGGGGTTATCGATGACACGCAGGGTATTTAGCATGATCATGACTTCAAGGGCATCGAAATAACCGCCTGTCAATTCAGCATACAATGGAATGCCCGCTTTCTTGAACTCATCAACAAAATCTCCCGACCAAGTCATTGAACGCATCAATACGACAATGTCGCTATACTCCAATTTGCGCTGCTCTTTTTTCCATGGATCGTAGACAAGTGTCTCTTTTTCTACCAATTCACGGATTTTCTCAGCAATATAACGGGCCTCCCACTGGGATTTAGCCAAATCCTCTTCCGGTTCTTCTTCATTTTCCGGCTCATGGATCAATGCCAGTTCAATAGGGATTTCCTGTTCAGGATACGGCGCTTTTGTTTTTAAAGCGGCTGCTTCATCGTAGTTGATTTCTCCAACACGCTCACCCATGATCTGGGCAAAAATATAGTTGGTCCCATCCAAAATCTCTTTCCGGCTTCTGAAATTGGCATTCAAGTCAATCCGCAGTCCTGTTTCTTGCGAGTCTTTCGTAAACCGGCCATATTTGCCGAGAAACAGCATCGGTTCAGCAAGCCGGAAACGGTAAATCGATTGTTTCACATCGCCCACCATAAATAAATTTCCGTCTTTTTCCCCTCCAGATTTCACTAATGAAAGTATCGTCTCCTGAAGCATATTGGTGTCTTGATATTCATCCACCAGCACTTCTTTAAACTGGTTCTGATAGTCTTTTGCAATTGCTGAAGGCTGGCCTTCCTCGCTCAAAATCTGAAGTGCATAATGCTCCAAATCCGAAAAATCGACAATCGCTCTTTCAATTTTCAGCGCTTTGTATTGATTGGCGAAGACTTTCGTCAATTCCACCAATGTTTTCATCAATGGAGCCATTTCACGCATTTCATCAAGCAAGCGTTTCGGCGTGCGCGTAAAGTATGCTTCAAAGACGTTGTTGACGATTTTCTTAACGTCGCTGCGTCTCGCTTTTGCTTCTTCAGCAAGCTGAGGATCGCAGCTATCTTTTCGAATCGTGGCCGCTTTCGCCCAGCTGAAATTTTTCGTAAAGGAATACAGGCTGTCCCATGAATCTTCTAACGAGTAAATCGCAGTACGGATCAAATCCATATCCATTTGGAAAGTCTCACTCAGCAAATAGGGGCCGTCCGGCTGGTTTGCCAAATCATTCCCTTCAGATGCCAGATGCAAGGCTTCTTCGAAAGCATGACGTATCGTCATTTTCAAATCGCTTATAAACGGCAAATCATCTACCGAAGCTCCTTCTGGCACTGCGTAAAGGTTTGGCACTTGTTCAAGCCAATCCGCAGGATCCGGGTGAACCCGCGAATAATCATACAATTTATTCAACAGCACTTCCATGGCCTGGTCGTTTCGGTCTGACGTAAAGCTGTCAGCGAGCCGATAAACAGCATCCGCTTTGTCGCCTTCATATGCTGATTCCAAAACGGCTTCAAGTACATCGTCCCGCAGCAAAGCAGCCTCTGTTTCATTGGCAATCCGGAAGCCCGGATCGATCTCCAGTAAATAGGCATATTGTTTAACCACTTGCAGGCAAAATGAATGCAGCGTAGAAATCTGCGCTTTATTGATCAGCCGCAATTGCTTGCGCAAATGCTGGGATTCGGGATTTTCAGCTACAGCTTTTTCTAAAGCATTTAACATCCGCAAGCGCATTTCAGCCGCAGAAGCGTTGGTGAAAGTGACGACAAGCAGCTCATCCACTGATATCGGGTCTTGTTCAGCCACCACTTTTTCAATCATCCGGTTGATCAATACAGCTGTCTTCCCTGATCCAGCGGCTGCGGAAACAAGCATATCCTGGCCCTTAGCCCAAATAGCTTGCCACTGTTCCTCTGTCCAAGTAGCATCAGTCGGTTTTATCGGAATCATCGCTTGCAGTCTCCTTTCGAATAAGTTCTATTGCTTTTTCACTGCTCAAATCCGGCAGTTTGCGGTAACTTTGATCGGGATCTGACGGATCGAATTGGCAGATGGAGCGGTAAGAACAGAATTGGCATGGTGTGTCTTCTTTCACTTTATAAGGAGTGATTTGGGTATCGCCATCTAAAATGCCATTGCCCGCTTTTTGGTGTTTATTGCGGACAAAATGGCGAATCATTTCCATGTCTTCTCTTTGTACCGTTTTGGACTGGGATTTAGAAATCTCGCCTTTTTTGTTCATTCGGACTGGAATTACATTTGAAAAGCCTTCAATTTCACTGTCCATCGCATAAATCACATCCGGGTCTTCTACAATCAACCCGTTCATTTTAAATGATTTAGCAACTTCTTCTTCAATTTCGTCCGCAGTCATCAGTTTGGACAGCTTCAGCATAGGATTATGCATATGGAAATACAGGACGCCAGCCGGTTCTGCCTGAGTGCCGAGCCAACGCTCCGAATGAGTTAATGCAACGTCCAAATAGGTGAAGGTCTGCAAAGACAGACCATGATAGACATCGCCGAGGTCCAGGCCTTGTTTTGAAGACTTATAATCGACAATCCGGATATACGGCTTGCCGTTGATTTCTGTTGAATCGATTCGGTCGATGCGCCCGCGCACATTCATTTTGCGTCCGCGCTTTAATGCAATATCAAGCGGCGGAATCGCTTCTGCTCCTCCAAATCCAACATCCAACGCCACAGGTGCAAAGCCGGTCACTTTGGCGTGCCTGCTGAGCATAAAGGCGGTTTGGCGAATGATGCCTTCCAATTTATGCTGGATATATCGGTAGCGGTGTGAACTGATGAGGATGTGATTAACAAAATAAGGCGACAGCTGTTCAATGGCGCCTTTAGCCAATTCCTGGCATTGCTTTTGGCTTAAAGAAGACCAAGAAACACCGAGCCGGCTCACTTCGTCTGAAATCCATTTAATAGCTGCATGGAACAAATCCCCCATTGCCGGAGCTGCCAATTTATATTGATCTCTTTCTTCAAGCCGCAGCCCATAAGAAACATATTGCGCAAATGGACAGCTGAAATAAGTTTCTACCCGGGAAACACTTGAAGAGACCGGCAAACCATATAGCGGCTCTGCAATCTCTTCACGCAATTGATCGGCCACATTCGGTTTGATCGGTTCGACTATCCGTTCGACCACAGACGCCCAAAATGGATCTTCGCGATAATATGACAGTACTGCCCGCCATTCCGGCGCAAGCTCTCCTGCACGCAGCTGAGACGTTAAATAAGCCAGGCTGGCACGAGGATGTGATATATAAGGCAGCGGAGAAGCGTTTTCCAATTCTTCAGGATCAATCACTGCTGGTGTCAGTTCCAGATTGAACATATCTTTAATCTTCTGGATGTATAACGACGGCATCAACGCTTTTCCTTCTTCGTCTGCAATCGGGTAAGAAACAGTCAAAAAATCCGAGGATGCAGTGAATGTACGGTACGCTGTATAAGTTTCATCCATCAGACGCATTTTTGAAGTCGGAGCCAGTTCGATGCCAATCGTTGCAAACCATTCCCGTTCCGTATCGGTCAGCAGCCCTTCCTGCTCCACGCGCTTAGGCAGAACGCCATCATTCACTCCAATGACAAATACCGACTTGATATCCATAAGCCGCGCTAAATCGATTTTAGACACGGTTATTTGATCAAGAGAAGGCGGAATGCGTGAAAACTCCAATGTTTCAAACCCTTCATCTAAAATTTTAACTGCCGTGCTGAGTTCCACTTCCTTATCCCCGAACATAAGCACAAATTGGTCCAGCACTTCAATCCACTGTTTCCAAGCTTGTTCATGCTCTGTAGCAGCCAGCAAGCGATGCTCTGATTCTTCCCGCTCTTTTAAGGATTGCAGTTTCCCGTAGACATTCATTTGTTCAATGAACAAATAAAGGGTTTCCGCAATTTCTCTGCCCGTTGAACACTTATCCAGTTTGTCCTTCAATTCTGACAGCGGTCCTCGGATCAAATCGCGTACAGCATGAAGTTCCATCTGTGCAGCCAATTCTTCATCCGTCTGGATGCCAGTATGGAACTCCAAGCCCCGGTATTTTTTAAAAAACCAGCGTTTTTCGTCAAACCAGCGTTCGCCGTAGATTCCATTGGCAATGATGAAATTTTCGAGAAGGTCACTGCGTTCCCGCCATTTCGATACACTGCCTTCCGGGAAAAATAAATCTGTTTTAACAGCACGGAAGACCGGCTCATAGGAATAATTGGACAATACGGCTTCCAGCACCGACCGGCTGAATTCAATAAGCGGATGGTGCAGCATCGATTTTTTGCGGCTGATGAAATACGGAATATCGTATTGCGGAAAGATTGTATTGATGAGTTCATCGTACACTTCAGGCTGTCGATATAAAATAGCAATATCTTTATAACGCATGCCTTCACGTGTCTGCTGCCGGATGGACCGCGCCATCGCATGCACTTCCGCTCTACGGTTGGAAGCTTCGACTAAAGAGATGGCGCCGCTTGATACTGAAGTTGCCAACGGATAATCATCAAAGTGTTCTTCAAGATGCGCGAGTTCGGCCTTGTTGAAACGCTGCTGCATGTCCATATGCACCGGCAGGTCGACTTCGACGCCTTCTTTTCTGGCCTGCTCTGTTAAGCGCTGGGCTGTATTTGCGGTCTGATAGAAAATTGCCTGCTCATCATGCGCATCTGTGCCACTGTCCAAAGGAAGGGCTATTGTGACGTTTTTAGCATACTTCATCAACTCGAAGATGATTTCGTATTCACGTGCAGTAAACGTAAAAAAGCCGTCAATGTAAATATCTGCAGACTTGATCGTCTCTGAAAACTTGATTTTTTCGGACAGCAAAGCCAAATGGCCTTCAGAGTCCACAAAGACTTTTCCAAGCCGGCTTTCAAGTTCCATCAAGATGAGCTCCAGATCCGCCGCTTTATCCAATAAAGTGCGCGGGGCTCCAGCAGAAGCCAAAGAGGCCCGGATTGTTGTCAATTCTCCGCAATCGACACAATACCTGGCAAATTCTTTTACTAGCTGTTCAATCTGATCGGTGAACCCTCTTTTACCGGCCGCTCTCCGAAACAATTGAAATTCTTCTCTATGCTCTTCCAATAAACTGCGGATCAGCATGCGATACCCAAAAGTGTCTACTTCTTTCCGGCTGATTCCGCCAACTTCCTGCAGGACACGCCACGCCAGCCTCTTAAAAGTGGCTGCCTGAGCACGGATCATCCCGCTCATGCCATAGGCAGAAGAAAGCCGATATTCTGTTGAAAACGACATCTGGTCCGGTACAACCAAAAATATCGGATTTCCAACTCTGCTGCGTTTTAACTCTTCTGCAATCTCTTCTTGGATAAACCGGGTTTTCCCTGATCCGGCTCGTCCATATACAATTCGCAACGACACGACTTCACTCCCTCTCAAATAGAACGTTTGTTCTTATTATATAAGAATTAAGCTATAGTTGCCACTTTACAGGCAGTTTATCAAATTTCTTTTTTGCCTTCTTCGCTGGCTCTGCGAAAGTCTGCTTCTACCCGCTTATTGAGCCTTTTTTCTAAAATCTTCCCTATTATGTAGAGCAGTACTATGACCACAACAACAATAGCTGTACGGATAGGCTGTGTAAACAAAGCTTTAATATCATAACCGACAAAAGAAATCATAAAGACCATGACGAACTTGCCCGCCATCACTGTCAGTAAATAATAATGTCTGCTGATATTCGATAATCCCGCAACCACGTTGACGAGAGCCGATGGAGTAAAAGGAAAACAGAGCAGCAAAAAGAGCGGGCCAAAGCCATTGCGTTCTACCCAATGAATCAGCTTTTCAATCTTTTGGTGTTTCGTCATGAAGTTCATAAAACGGGCACGGCCATATTTCCGTACTACTAGAAAAACAGCATAAGCTCCTAGAACTGTTCCCCCCCACGATAAAAGAAAGCCAATCCATAAGCCATAAGCTGTTGCATTGGCAAAAACGAACACGAACAAAGGCAAAAATGGCATGAACGCTTCTATAAATGGCAGCAAAAAACCGATAAGGGGACCAAATGCCCGATAAGATTGAGTTAATTCAATTATATTTTCCATCGAGAAAAAATCTGACATGCATTTCATCCTTTAAGTTTCGTAGATTTTAAATTATTGTTTCTTTATTAATTATTACTATCTTTATATGCCGCTTCGACCGCTTTGGGCAGGACTCCCGATGAGCCCAGCCCCTGGACGCGCCGGCGCTGGATAAGCTTTCTATAAGGGAAATAATCATCTATATACATCTTTGATTATTAACCACTTAGATATGGATTAAAACAGCAGAGAAAACCGTACTGTTTCTGCACACTTCGTCACACAGAATGGGCGCTCCCACATCAAGCAAAGCAGCATTGCGAAACATTCGTAGCTGAAAATTATCTATTGCACTTTTATACTTTCATGAAGAACATTAGAATCTGTTACGGCTTTATAAAACAGCCTTCAAAAATCAAATGGTATTTGATATGCTATATTAATTACTTTACACTCTTTCTCCTCATTTGGAAAATGAGTAATACTTATACATAAGGAGCGGGTCAAATGGATGAACACGGGTTTTCAGCAGGTTTAAAAGCCGGAGTCAGTATAGCGATCGGTTATTTTCCAATTGCTCTGACATTCGGACTGCTTGCCAAAACTACCGGCCTTTCACTAATCGAAGCGACGGCAATGAGTGTCTTCGTTTTTGCAGGAGCTGCTCAATACATCTCTTTGTCGCTGATTGCTGCTGGTGTTTCCCCCGTTGTTATTGTAGTGAATACCTTCGTCGTTAATATCCGCCACTTCTTAATGACGGCTGCGCTGAATGAAAAGATGCAGCCGGATGCCATTTGGAAAAAAGCCCTTTACGCTTTTGGCATAACGGATGAATCGTTTTCAGTGTTGGCTACACAATCAGGTGGCAGGCTCAAGACTTCTTTTGCTGCAGGAGTCATTATTATTTCATATGGCAGCTGGGTAGTATTTACAGCGATTGGGCATCTGATCGGTGCTAACCTGCCTCAGTTTCTCCAGGCCTCAATGGGAATCGCTTTGTATGCCATGTTTGTCGGCTTGCTTGTTCCATCCATGCGCGGCAACAGGAAAGTGGTAAGCTTGGCAGCTATTGCCGGCATCATTAATTCGCTGTTCTATTTTACCGGCTGGCTGTCAACCGGCTGGGCAATCTTAGTGTCGACACTTGTTTCCGCTATATTTATTGAATATATTTCTCCGAGAGCGAGGAAAGCATAATGGGTACTTGGTTTTGGTGGATGATTCTTGGAATGGCGGCAGTCACTTATATTCCACGCGCTATTCCGTTGACATTTTTAGAAGGGCGGGAACTTCCTGCTTCCGTTCAAAATGTTCTCAAAAACATTCCTTATGCGGTTCTCGGCGCGCTAATTTTCCCTGCTATCTTTTTCATTCAGGAAAACATATGGTTTGGCGTGTTAGGGGCTGCTGCAGCTTTTGGTCTGGCGTTCATGGGAGCAAACGTAATGGTTGTAGTTCTGGGTTCTATCGCTGTTCTAGCAGTTTACAGCTTAATCTTCATGTGATATACATCCTATAAAATAGAAAAAGCCGTCACTCATCTTCATGAGTTCCGGCTTTTTTCGAGCGGTTATACATGTTGGTAGCATACCAAAACCCTAAAGTTAAAGAAGCGGCATTCACGGCATATAAAAACCAAGTATTGGTGTATCCTGCATAAACTGCCGCTGCAATCAATGCAACCGTTAAGATCAACGCTACGATATGATTAAACGTGACTCTCGTGAATAAGACAACAAATAATCCTGGCAGCAGCAGCGACAATATAAACTTCGTGAACATCGATTCCATTTGCGATAAACTCCTCAGTTGACAACAATCAATCCTAATCGGTGATGATCATGCCGGAAAATTATATGCTGGCGAAGTCTCACTTCATGGCTGTGATCGAGGACTTCCAACCGGCAATGCGCTGCATTTACTTGAATCGCTTCATATAATTCCGTTTCGTTCGAAACAGACAACCCATTCACTTTGCGGATCACTTCGCCGCGTAAAAGGCCCATTTTATGCGCGGGCGAATCAGGCAGTACATCGACAATCATCAATCCTTGAGAATGTGGTGTTACAGCATGGTTTCCTTGCCGCTCTTTCATCTCAAAATACAGGGTAATGACCAGCCGGCCTATAACTCCTAAAATAAGGGCTATAATGGCCAATGGCTCCCATAGCAATGATGCTAATGCCAGAACCGCTATTCCAACACCCAGTTTCCATGTCATTTTGCCGATTGCGGGATACAGATAAACCGGCAATGTTTTTCGTGCACGGTTTTGAAATCCAAAAACAAAAGGAAATAGTATAAATGAGAAAGAGCTTTGCCCAATTGGAATCTGCGGCCAATAAGGTGCCACTTCCTCGATAAGAGAACCTGGCACTGCAAGCAAAACCGGAATAAGCCATAATCGCTTAGAATCGTAGGCTGCGGCCTTTAGTCCCCTTGGTGACTTCTGCAGTCTTGGTGAAGCTGAAGGAGCTCCATTTTTACTGATCATCAGGCCTTCTGCAATTACGAACCCGCCTGCCAGAAGTGCTACCGGCAACAACCATTCCCAGGCAATATAATAGCCATCATAATTGATGAACCCTAAGTTGGCCGACCATTCATTGAAATCAAACAGCCAACCGAGAGCCACCGCAGCCGCCGTTAGATAAATAAACGAACCTGCTTGATAAAATCCTGAAATCACCATGATTATGCTGACAATACTCAAAGCAACCAGCCATTCTAAAGGAATGACTAAGCCGACTCCGGCAAAAATCACTGAAAAAATTAAAGCATACTTCCATCCGTCTTTCAGGAAACCGGAAAATTCTGTCCAGCCCCACACAATTCGCGTACGGAACATTTTCCGTTCGCGTTTCACCCGAAAATACCCTAATAAAACTGCGGCTAACAGTGCTATGTATAAAAGCGGGTTAATAAAAAATCTGCCTATATCTAGTAACGCGGTCATCATCACTTTTTTCACACCATCCTATCACTGGCAACTAACGTTTCTTATCATTGTACCAAAGAAATGGCAGACTCTGCACTTCTTTTTAGTTAATTGAAGGCTGCGCTTAACTGCGCCAAAATATCTTCTGTTCCTTCTATGCCAGCAGACAAACGGATTACTTGTTTCGTCACGCCGATTTTCACTTTTTCTTCATCTGATAATGCGCGGTGGGAAGTTCCGTAAGGATAAGAAACTGTCGTTTCAACTCCCGCTAATGTCGGTACAATTTTAATCCATCCCAATGATGAAAAGAATTTTGAAACATCTGCTGTTTCAGGTAAAGCGAACGTTACAATCGCGCCTTTTCCTGGATACCAAACTTGTGCTTTCCCTTCTAAAAATGCCGCAATCGCTTTTGCATTTGCAGTTTGCGCCTTCATCCGAACTGCAAGTGTTTTAATTCCCCGCAAGGTAAGCCAAGCTTCAAAAGGGCTCAAATTCATTCCCAAGTTGACAATGCGGTCTTCAGCATCAGCGATCAGCACTGCATCGCCTACTAAGACGCCGGCTGTTACATCACTATGCCCGCCTAAATATTTCGTCGCACTATGAGCCACTAAATCTGCCCCTGAATTATACGGATTTATCGTATAAGGAGTGGCGAACGTATTATCAATCATAACTTTAACTCCATAGTGTTTTTTAAGCTGAACGAGAACTTTAATATCCTCTACTCTCAAAAAAGGATTGGTGATTGACTCACTGAAAATCAGTTTAACTTCCGGATAGTCTATCAATATTTGTTCAATTTCACTGGTATATGCGAAATCAGCAAAATGCACTTGTATACCCATTCTGGCCAATTCATCTTTTAATAAATGGAATGTTCCACCGTATACATCTTGAGCCGCTACCACGTGATCGCCTGCCTTGGCAACGGACAAAATGCCGGCCAGAATAGCCGCCATCCCGGAAGAAGCTGCCACTCCCCGAGGTGCACCTTCCATAGTAGCGACAGTTTGGCCAAGCGCATCCGTATTGGGATTTGCAGTGCGCGAATAAAGGTAAGTGCCATTTCCTTCATAATAACCTTCCAGCTCTTCGAGTGAAGAGAAAGAAAAAGCTGACGTCTGATACAACGGCATAACTTTGGGTTTAATCGTACGTTCCTCTAATGCTGCAGTATGTACAGCTTTTGTTTCAATCATATCCATCTTTACAGCTCCTCACTCTAAATTTGAAATCATCTTCTCAATCATTGTTTCATCCATCGGCCCCACAATTTTGTTTTGCACTCTTCCCTTTGTATCAATCATATAACTGGTAGGAATCGTAACAGCTTGGTAAGAAGCACCGATCTCGCCTTCTAAATCCATTGGTATAGGAAAAGTCAGGTCGTATTCACGGACAAATGTTTTCACTTTGTCAATGCCCCGGTCTTCGGTAGTCAAATTTACTGCAAGGATTTCTACGTTTTCTTCCTTAGCCTGTTCTTCGAAATACTTTTGCATATGCGGCATTTCTGCCCGGCACGGAGGACACCAGGTCGCCCAAAAATTCAGGATCACTTTTTTCCCTTGATAATCCGATAAGCTGACGGTTTCACCATCTAATGTGGTAAGTTCGAAATCAGGCGCCACTTTGCCTTTAGCCAAGCCTTCATCAGTAGCCAAAAATTCGACATCACTGCCTAAAGCAATATTATCAAATTCAGATGTGTTTTCAATATTATTTTTTACAATGCCGGCTATTACAATTCCAATCATCGCAGCAATCAACAATAAGCCGAACAGCTTTTTAGACATCCCTCATTCACCTCATTCAAACTTCATCATACGATAAAATGCAGCCACTATTCCACTGCAGACTCCAGTTAAAAATGGCTTTTATGTGAAAGCTCTTATATTCAGAGGTTTTCGCACCCACAGACTCACAGTGAATAAAAAAAGCCGGCATCACTAGCGATGCCGGCTAAAACGTTTTATAGAGCAATGTAATTAGCAGGGTTTACTGCGTTTGTACGTGCACCATTCCATGGACCCACATGAATTTCAAAATGCAGGTGAGATCCGAATGAGCGTCCTGTATTCCCCATTTTCCCTACGCTTTGCCCTTGAGAGACCGATTGGCCGACAGACACGCCAATAGAGCTTAAATGAGCATAAACAGTTGCATGCGTCTGGCCATTGATTGAGTGAGTAACGATAACAACATTCCCGTACCCGCCCATAGATCCAGCATAAGAGATATATCCGCTTGCTGCAGCTACGACATTTGTCCCAACTCCATTAGCGATGTCTACGCCTTGGTGGAATTCCTGGCCGGCACCGATATCGCGCCATCCAAATTTAGACGTATAACGGCCAGATGCCGGTCGGATAAAGTTCGAGCTTACAGCTTGCTTCACTGCCGGTGGAGTATAAACAGCAGCCGGTTTTGGTGCTGCTGCTGCTCTAGAGGATGAAGAGTCCGCAGACTTCGAACGTGCCTCCGCTTTTGCTGCTGCCGCAGCTTCAGCCGCGGCACGTTCTTCTGCTGCTTGTTGGGCTGCTGCTGCTTCCGCTGCCGCTTTTGCTTGCGCTGCTCTTTCAGCCGCTAATTTGCGCTGGCGCTCTTCTTCCGCTTTTCTTGCCAATTCAGCAAGACGCGCTTGTTCATCCATGATTTGCTTCTCGAGTTCAGCGGTAACGTCAATTGCTTCTTCACGCTGCTGAACCAAATTCGCTTTTTCACTCGCTAAACGCTTTTGCTCTGCTTGAAGGTTTTTCACTAAACCGGCTTGTTCAGCTTTTTGGCCATCAAGAGATCCTTTTAGTCCTTCTAGTTCTGCACGGCGTTTTTCCTGTTCAGCCAGTTTTGTTTCCACTTGCGCTTTTTGCTCCGCAAGAAGTTTTTTATCTTCTGCTTGTTCGCGCATAATTTCGCGGTCTGCATCGATCAAAGTGTTAACTGCTGAAAAACGGTCGATGAAATCAACAAAGCTATTAGCTCCAAGCAATACATCTATGTAATCTACAGATCCGCCGCTCAATTGAATCGCGCGTGCGCGTTCTTGCAGCAAAGCCGTTCTTTCATCAATTTTACGTTTTAATTCTGCAATTGAAGCCCGTAGTTCTTCAATTTCCGCTTTTGTTTGCCCAATCTCGCCTTCAACGCTAGTAATTTTTGCTTCTGTTTCTTTGATTTTCGCGTCTAATTCATTGATTTGAGCCATAATCTTTTCTAAAGTTGATTGGTTTTCAGAAATTGCGTTTGTTTTTTCACTAATTCCTGAATTCAATTCACTTTGTTGCTGTTGTGCTTCTTGTTTCTTTTGTTCCAGTTCACTTAGTTTATCAGCATTAGCTGTCGGCACTAAGACCGACAACGCTAATACAGAAGATAAACCAGTCAACATCCACTTCGACATTGGCTTCGAGTTCAAATTCATGTTCCCCTTTCGGATTTACGTTCATTCTTTCTCTCTATTGTTTATCTATTTTTAGACGCGCAAGAATTTACGAATCGACATAAAGCTTCCCCAAACACCGATAAAGACACCCATTACTAGAATCAAAGCACTCACTTGGTAAATGAGCGGAGTGAAGTTCAGTATCTGCATCAGTTCGCCGCTTAACTTCGGTTGAACAAATTCAGTGACATTGTAGTATAACGCGGCAACTAATCCAATTGGAATAATGGAACCCAGTAAACCAAGCCACATGCCTTCTAAGATAAATGGTATACGGACAAACCAGTTTGTCGCGCCCACTAATTTCATAATTTCAATTTCACGCCGTCTTGCAACGATTGTGATGCGGATTGTATTTGAAATGAGGAACATTGCTGTGAACAATAATGCCAGGATCAAAATCAATCCTACATTTCGTCCCGTGTTCAGGAAATCGAAAAGTTTCTCGATTTTGCCTTCTCCATATTCCACGTCTTCGATATTTCCGACTTTCGCAATTTCAGCAGCAACTTTTTCAGTTTGCTGCGGGTCAGCCGCTTTTACATAGAAAACATTGAACAATGGATTACTTTGTTCAAACAAACTTAATTCGTCTCCAAAATCCAGTACCAAATCCGTCAGTTCTTCTTCTTTTGTGGAATAGTCAACTGACTCTACTCCAGGCATATCAGTAAGAATCTGCTCTATATGTTTAGTCCCTGTTTCATCTGCTTCGAGAGAAACAAACACCTTAATTTCAACGTCATTTTCCAAATCATCGGCAACTTTATTCAGATTCATCATAATCATTACAAATACTCCTACAAGGAGCAATGTAACTGTAACAGCACTGACAGATGCAAATGTCATCCATCCGTTACGCCCGAGGCTTTTTAAACTTTCACGGAAATGGCGTCCTAATGTTCTAGCCTTCATAACCGTAATCACCCCCGGCCACATCACGTACAATTAATCCGCCTTCGATGGCGATAACCCGATGTCTCATTGCATTTACAATTTCACGGTTATGTGTGGCCATTAAAATTGTCGTTCCGCTTGCATTAATCTGTTCAAGCAAATTCATAATCTCCCAAGACGTTTCGGGATCTAAGTTTCCTGTCGGTTCATCGGCGATAACCACTTTCGGTTTGTTGACGATTGAACGGGCAAGGGAAATCCGCTGCTGTTCCCCTCCAGACAATTCATCCGGGAACATTCTCGCTTTATGTTTTAATCCCACCATATCCAGCACGTTCAATACACGTTCGCGGATCTTGGCTGGCGATTCTTCAATCACTTCAAGTGCAAAAGCAACATTCTCATAGACATTTAGTCGCGGTAACAATTTGAAATCCTGAAATACTACGCCCATTTGACGGCGAAGCAATGGCACTTTTTTGTTTTTTAATGTAGCAATATCAATGCCATCCACTAACATCTGTCCTGAAGACGGGCGTTCTTCCCGATACATCATTTTGATAAAAGTCGACTTTCCTGCTCCACTCGGACCTACTATATATACAAATTCGCCTTGCTCTATTTCAACGTTCAAGCCATTGAGAGCAACGATGCCATTCGGATATTTCTTGTAGACATTCTTCATTTGAATCATTTAATAACCACCTATATTAATTAAGTTTCCCTAAGCTGACTGTTACTTCAAAAAATCCGGCAGACTCATTATAACATCCTAAACCTATATTTTTATTACAGTTATGTATCAATTAACATCAGACTTTGAAATATAATATTATATAGGCATAAAGTTTTTGAGTTTCTAAAATTCAAAACAGTTTAGGTATTTTGAACTTTTTTCTATATAAAGGTGGTTTTTAATCAATAACTGGGCATAAGAAAAACCGGCTAAGTTAGCCGGCTCACTTTTTCTCTGATAACCATTTTGCTACTGCGTCCGCTTCTTCACCTTCGATAATGCCTGCTGGCATCGCGCCTTTGCCATTTTCTATGACACCGCGAATTTCTTCTTCTGATAAACGAGCTCCTACATTATTCAATGCAGGGAAATTACCTGCACCTTCCAGATTTTCACCGTGACAGGAAATACAGTTTTGCTGTACCACTTGTTCAGGGTCTACCGAGGTTTCTTCTGTGCCCGCGCTGTCAGGTGTATCAGCAGGTGGCGCAGCTTCATCTCCGCCGCCTCCACATGCTCCCAGGACTAGAGCAGAACCGAACAGCAAAGCCATTAATTGCTTTTTCATGCATGGTTCCTCCTCAAATATTTATTCATACATAATAGAGTATACCAAAGTTAGGACCGTTTAAAACCTTCCCCTAGCACTTCTGCTGCATCAGAGACAATTACAAACGCAGAAGAGTCGACACTTTTTACTAATTGCTTCAACCGGGTAAATTCAGTTTGATGCACAACAACCATAATAATCGGTTTTTCCGTTTCCGTATAGCCACCCGTCGCCGCCAGCTTTGTTACACCCCGATCGATTTCTTCGTAAATGGCATCACGCATTTCCACTTGTTTGTTCGTGATGATATACACAAGTTTTGAACGTCCAAATCCAACCTGTACTAAATCGATGGTTTTCGTGGTTACATACAGACCTACTAAAGCATACAAGCCTTTTTCAATGTCGAAAACAATTGCAGCCGCCAATACGATTAATCCATCTATTAAAGCTACACTTGTGCCCAGTGTAAACCCCGTATATTTCGTAATAATTTGAGCTGCCAAATCTGTCCCGCCCGTAGAAGCTTTCCCTCTAAACACAATCCCAAGACCGGCGCCTACCAAAATGCCGCCAAATAACGCACCGAGCAGCGGGTTCAACGTCCATGGTTCCCAGGAAGCTGTCAAATATACAACGAGAGGCAAAAATATTGTGCCGACAGCCGTTTTAATACCGAAATTCTTCCCTAATAATATAACACCGGCTATAAACAACGGAATATTAAATGCCCATTGGACAAAAGCCGGCGTCCAATCAAACAGCCCTTTTAAAATGGTGCTTATTCCACTGACTCCCCCTGAAGCTACTTCATTGGGCAACAAAAACACGTTAAATGATATTGCAACGATTGCTGAACCAATAAGGATACTGAAATAATCAGTAAATAAAGTCAGCATTGGATGCGGCTCTCGGCGATTACGCTGTTTTGTTTTGTTCATGATGGCGTTTCCTCTTTCCATTTAGTGTTCATTAGAATCTTGTCAGAGTATAGCAGACCAAAGCAAAGTTGTGAACTTCATCGGGATAAAGCAAAAGCTGTGCCATAAGCCAAAGAATGACTTAAAGCACAGCTCTATTTCAATTCATTATAATGGAGACAAAGAATCTTTATACACTGAAATTTCTTTTACTGCATTTTTGAACGCAGCAGTGAATTGATGAAACCATCAAGATCCCCATCCATTACAGCTTGCAGATTTCCAGTTTCGTAGTTGGTGCGATGGTCTTTTACCATTGAATAAGGGTGGAATACATAAGAGCGGATTTGGCTTCCCCATCCGATTTCCTTTTGCTCGCCGCGAATTTCCAAAAGCTGAGCTTCCTGCTCCTCAATTTTCAAAGCATATAATTTCGCTTTAAGCATTTGCATCGCTTTTTCACGGTTTTTGATTTGAGAACGCTCTTGCTGACAAGTCACGACAGCTCCCGTTGGAATATGAGTAATGCGGACAGCTGAATCCGTCGTATTAATGTGCTGGCCACCGGCGCCGCTTGCACGGTACGTATCGATTTTCAAATCTTCTGTGCGGATATCGATTTCAATTTCTCCGGTAAATTCTGGCATTACTTCACATGACACAAACGAAGTATGGCGCCGACCTGAAGAATCGAACGGAGAAATGCGGACTAAGCGATGAACGCCTTTTTCCGCTTTTAAATATCCATAAGCATTATGACCTTTGATGCCAAGCGTTACAGATTTAACTCCGGCTTCATCTCCCGCCAGATAATCCAGCGTTTCTACTTTAAAACCGCGCTTTTCAGCCCAGCGTGTGTACATGCGAAGCAGCATAGAACACCAGTCTTGAGATTCGGTTCCACCAGCTCCCGGATGCAATTCAAGAATTGCATTGTTTTTATCATATGGTTCACTTAATAGCATAGTGAGTTCATAATCGCTTAAATCCGAGATGAATGTTTTCATTTCAGAGCTGATTTCTTCGTGAAGTTCTGCATCATTCTCTTCACGCAGCAGTTCTAAAGTCATTTCCAGATTTTCCTGTGTATCTATAAAGCTGTGATACGTATTGACAATTTCTTTTAATCCATTCAACTCGGATATAATAACTTGTGCTGAATCCTGATCATTCCAGAAGTTCGGGTCAAGCATCATCTCATCCAGTTCTTGAATCCGTGCCTCTTTGTTTTCTAAGTCAAAGAGACCCCCTAAAGTCCGCCAATTTACTGGCTGATTTGTCGAGCTCGTTGCGGATATCTGCTAAATCCATCATTTCGTGTTCCTCCTCAAAATAACACCGAAGAGCAGATGCTCTTCGGTATTTACGTACCTTTATCTCGTTAATTCCATGCCAGCCATCAAACTTTCGCTGTAACGCCGTGGCAGTTTTTAAATTTCTTGCCGCTGCCGCAAGGACAAGGATCATTGCGGCCAACTGTCATTTCTTTACGGACAGGCTCTTTTTTCTTTTTAGGAGCCGGTCCATCTTCTTTTGGATTGACCGCTTGGCCTTTCGCAACTTCTTCACGCTCCAGGTTATTGCGGATTTCCGCTTTCATGGCATACTTTGTCACGTCATCTTCGATTGCTTGAACCATGTCTTCGAACATAGCAAAGCCTTCATTCTGATATTCACGAAGTGGATCGTTCTGAGCATAAGCCCGCAAGTGAACTCCTTGGCGAAGTTGATCCATAGCATCAATATGATCAATCCATTTTGTATCGATGGAACGGAGAAGAACAACTTTTTCGAATTCACGCATGCGCTCCGGCGTCATTTCTTGTTCTTTTTCATCATAATGATTAATAGCAGCCGCTTTAATGAAATCAATCAGCTCTTCTTGTGTTTTGTTTTCCAAATCTTCCGGTTTGATGATGTTCTCAGGCAGTAAAGTAGCTCCAATGACATCAACTAATGATTTCAAATGCCATTCTTCCTGCTTTTCTCCAGTCGTATGAGAATGAACCATACGCTCGATTGAACCATTGATCATGTTTTCCACTAATTGGCGCATATTGTCAGTTTCAAGAACTTCCATACGTTCTTTGTAAATAATCTCGCGTTGCTGGCGCAGCACATCATCATATTGCAGCAAACGTTTACGGGCATCAAAGTTGTTGCCTTCTACTCGTTTTTGCGCAGACTCAACGGAACGGTTCACCATTTTTGACTGCAATGGCTGTGAATCATCCATACCGAGTTTCCCCATCATTGCGCGCATGGAATCCGAACCAAAACGGCGCATCAGCTCATCTTCCAATGATAAATAGAATTGAGTGACACCTGGATCCCCTTGGCGACCTGAACGTCCGCGCAGCTGATTATCAATACGGCGTGATTCATGCCGTTCTGTCCCTAATACCGCTAATCCGCCGGCTTCAACAACACCTTCGCCAAGCTTAATATCTGTACCGCGGCCAGCCATGTTGGTTGCAATGGTAACCGATCCTTTTTGGCCGGCATTCAAAATAATTTCTGCTTCATGGGCATGGTTTTTAGCATTCAGGACCGAATGCTTGATTCCTTTTTTAGACAAGTAATCTGAAATGATTTCAGAAGTTTCGATGGCAACTGTACCAACCAATACGGGCTGGCCATTTTTGTGGCGTTCTGCAATATCTTCTGCAACAGCTTTGTACTTTCCGGCAATTGAAGCGTAAATCAAGTCAACACGGTCATCCCGGATAATTGGCTGGTTTGTCGGAATGGCAATTACATTCATATTATAGATATTTCGGAATTCTTCTTCTTCTGTTTTCGCTGTCCCTGTCATACCGGAAAGCTTTTCGTACATACGGAAGAAGTTTTGGAAGGTGATGGTTGCCATTGTCATTGACTCGTTTTGGACTTCTAATCCTTCTTTTGCTTCAATAGCTTGATGAAGCCCATCTGAGTAACGGCGACCTTTCATCAAACGCCCAGTGAATTGGTCAACAATTATTACTTCACCTTCTTGAACCACATAATCAACGTCTTTATGCATTGTTACATGGGCTTTAAGTGATTGGTTAACAGCATGGTTTAAGCGCACATGTTTTATATCAAATAAATTATCAATGCCAAAAGCTTTTTCAACTTTTTCAATTCCTTCTTCAGTCAAAACCACACCTTTTGTTGATTCATCATAAGTATAATCCTTATCTTTCATCAACAGGCGAGCAAACGCATTTGCCTGAACGTATAGCTGAGCAGCTTTTGCCGCTTGGCCAGATATGATTAATGGTGTACGGGCTTCGTCGATTAAAATGGAGTCGACTTCATCGATAACGGCAAAATTCAATGGCCGTTGAACCATATCTTCTTTGTAAAGGACCATGTTATCACGCAAGTAATCGAATCCTAGCTCATTGTTGGTGCTGTAAGTGATATCTGAGGCATAAGCTTCGCGCTTTTCTTCTTTCGTCAGACTATTCAAGTTTAAGCCGACTGATAAACCAAGCCACTCAAATAGCTGGCCCATTTCTGTCGCATCGCGGCTGGCCAAATACTCATTGACTGTTACAACATGGACGCCTTTTTTCGAAATGGCATTTAAATAAACAGCCATAGTGGAAGTTAAAGTTTTACCTTCCCCGGTTTTCATCTCCGCAATATTGCCTTCATGCAGAGCGGCTGCTCCCATAATTTGAACTCGGAAAGGAAACATCCCAAGAACTCGTTTGGATGCTTCACGGACAGTGGCAAATGCTTCCGGCAATAAATTATCCAAAGACTCGCCTTTCGCATACCGCTCAATAAATACAGCTGTCTTAGCTTTTAAAGCATCATCTGAAAGAGCTGCATACTCAGATGCCAGCGCTTCTACTCCATCGGCTGTCTTTTCCAATCTTTTTAAATCCCGTTTATTCGGGTCAAATACCTTATTCAATACTCCAAGCATTTATAACCGCTCCCTGCTTAGTGTCCGGCTCACCTATATAGGTCTCCAGATCGCTTTTGCTTTTAGTTTTTAGCTCTAGGTCTTTTTAACTTAGAGACCTTGTACTCTTTAATCCATGGCAAAAAATCTCATTACTTATTTTAACATTGCTAGTATCGCTGTGCAAATAAAGAGAAACATCACCCAGGCTTGTTTTCCTCTAAAATACACTTCATTTTGATTGTTCTGAAAGCATAGCAGACAGGTATTCCCATTTTCCTGATTATGTATTATTTTCAAGCAAAAGAAAAGCCTCTCTTTTAGAGAGGCTTTTTCATTATTCGACGCTAGTTTCAATCAATCCGTAACTGCCGTCTTTGCGTTTATAAACAATATTTGTTCCATTTGATTCTGCATCAGTAAAGACAAAGAAATTGTGGCCAAGCATATTCATTTGCAAAACGGCCTCTTCTTCGTCCATTGGTTTTAAGTCAAATTGCTTTGTTCGGACAATTTTGATGTCATCATCATCTTCATCCAAATCAGCATTTGAATCATATGTTGGTCTTGTTTCTTGCTCTGCTATGGCAAACGCCATTCCCATCCCGTCACGTTCACGGAACTTGCGGTTGATCTTCGTTTTATATTTCCGGATTTGACGTTCCAGCTTGCCAACGATCAAATCGACGGCTGCATATAATTCATCATGCCGTTCCTCGGCACGCAATACTAAATTTTTCATTGGAATTGTTACTTCCACTTTAGTTTGGCTGTGGTTAATCGCTTTTAAATTGACCATTGCGGTTGCGTTAGTGCCTTCAGGAAAGTAGCGTTCAATTTTGTCTACTTTCTTTTCGATGAACTCTCGGATTGCGGGAGTTACTTCAACGTTATCCCCTTTAATATTGAATTGTAACATGTTAACTCCTCCTTCTTTTATACCTATCTATACAGTTCTATATCTTCCCTTAACTCTCCTTCTTAAAACGCTAAAAGTTTCACGTTCGTGAATTGTAGGTAAATATAGTGACAAGGAGATGAATTTTATGCTTACAAACAAAACAATTATTATTACAGGAGCTGCACAGGGCATTGGCCGCAGCATTGCCGAACATTTCAAAGCTGAAGGGGCTCATGTTATTGGATTGGATGTCAAAGATGTGGAGATTGAAGGAGTGGAATACCGGCGATGTGATGTTGGGAATTTCGAAGAAGTCATCCAGGTATTCTCTGATATCAATAAAGATTTCGGTTCAATCCACGCATTGATCAACAATGCTGGCCTGTCGGAGTTTAAATCGATCTGGGAAATAGATGAAAGTGACTGGGACCGGGTTCTCGACACTAATTTAAAGAGTGTATTTATCTGCAGCCGGGAAGCTGCCCGTTATATGACCGAAGATATCCGTTCTATCGTTAATATGGCTTCAACCCGCGCTTTCATGTCAGAGCCTAATACAGAAACTTACTCCGCTTCAAAAGGAGGAATTTTTGCATTGACCCACTCACTCGCAGCCACCTTGAGTGAAAAAAACATCCGGGTCAATTCAATCGCTCCTGGATGGATTCATACCGGTTCTGAAGAGCTGCGTGAAGTTGATCACCACCAACATCTGAGTAAGCGCGTTGGAAAAGCCGACGACATTGCCCGTGCCTGCCTATTTCTTTGCGACCCAAGAAATTCATTCATCACCGGAGAATGCTTGACAATCGATGGCGGCATGACCCGCAAAATGATTTACGAGCATTGAAACAAGCCTGCCGTTACCGGCAGGCTTAAGGAAAATCGAATTTCGCACTGTCAACATTTTTTGCATGAAGGATAGCTAAAACGTTTCGACTCAAATTTCTTTTTACCGGATTTCTATACAAGACTCAAGTTCATCCGCTATCAGGATTTCTCTGATTTGGTCTTTTGTCCATTGCACCCCGATCAGGTAACCGCCAGTAATAGGAGTCTTCCAAACCATATTAGCTTGTGCCTTTATTTTTTCATGGTTTATCTTAAAAACCCCTGTAAATAAGCTACCTTCCTCGAAGATATCTTTTTCCGTAAAAATTCTTGCTCCCCGCGGCGAGACGTCCAGCAATAAACCGCAACAAGGGAAATGAATGTTATTGCCATACACCTTTTCGATAAAAATTTCAGCCGGTTTTCCAAAACTATGACGATAGCTTTCCGTTCTGTTATAAAACATTTAATCCCTCCGGTTCATTATGAGGAAGCATGGCTTATCCTCGAATAAGTGTCAAAAAACGGATTTCTTCCGTTCCAGCATCTTTCATTGCTTTTGCCGCTTGGCGCATGGTAGTGCCAGTCGTATATAAATCATCAACTAATACAATTTTTTTCGGAACTTTTTCTCCATTCCATGCAAAAAGATTTTTCGCCGCCATCCGTTCCGCTTTTGTTTTCGTTCCTTGGACATCTTCGCTTTTAATGAGGAAATGGCTATAAGTTAATCCCGCTGCATCCAATAACCGGTCGACTTGTGGAAATGTCCGTTCTTTTAACTTCTTGGAATTCATCGGGATGGGAACCAGAACGTTTTCTGATTTGCGAAAAGCCGTTTTAAGATCTTCTCCGAAAACATGTGCCAAAGCAACATCCTGCAAAAATTTGTATTGATGCAAAAAAGCTTGCATGGCGTCATTATACTGGAATAAACTGCTCCCACTTTCGATCAAGCCGGCAAATTCTGTTGTTTCCCAATGCCTGCAATCCCCGCACATCTCTTCTCCCGGCAACCCGCATTTTCCGCATACGGCACCATCAATCCTCTCAAATTTCCTTTTGCAGCTTGCACAAACGACTGTTTCAGCGTCATTTAAAAATAGACTTCTCCAAGAAGGGCGATAAAGTATGGCGCTATCACAAATAAGACAATTCATGGCAATCCCCTCCTATTGTAAGAAAGGATTTTTTGTCTCGCCCTGTCCATTTCCCTTACAATTCCGTCATGGAAAAAAACCACATCTCCTTTAGGATTTGCAGCAGCCCTGCCAGCACGTCCTGCAATTTGAATTAACGCAGAAGCCTCGAAGATCCGATCGTCGGCACCAACTACAGCCACTTGGACATTCGGGATTGTGATTCCGCGTTCTAGGATGGTCGAAGTCAGCAATCCCCTAACTTCGCCGTTGCGCAATTTCAATACTTTCTCTTTTCGTTCCGGATCTTGCGCATGTACCGCTTCAATGCGAGGATCTAATTCCTGGAATAGTTTAATGCTGTGGACAATTAACTCAATCGTTGGCAAAAACAATAAAAAAGGTTCGTTTTTGCTCAGTTTATCTTGAACCCATTTAGCTAATTTAGGAGGTATTTTGTTTTTGAATAAAACTTTCTTATAATTCCACAACGGTTCAAAAACTGGCACAGGCAAGGCATGGCCATGGAAACGTCTGAAAATTTCAGATCGGTTCTCAACTTTTTTCAATAAGGCGGCGGATGGTGTAGCTGAAACATACACGATTGGAGCTTCTTTCTTTTTTGCTTTGATGACTGCCCGTTCAAGTGCCGGATCGTAGGAGTAAGGAAAAGCATCTGCTTCATCGACAATCATGACATCAAAAGCTTCTTGAAACCGGTATAGCTGATGGGTGGTGGCAATGACAATGTTTGAAAAACCTGTTTCTATTGGAGCTCCGCCGTAAAGAGTGTGAACAATCGTATTTGGAAAAGTGGCTTTTATACGCGGCGATAGTTCAAGTACAACATCTGTTCGAGGTGCGGCTATGCAAACACGTTGGCCTTTTTGAAGTGCTTCAAAAATTGGCGTAAATAATAATTCTGTTTTTCCAGCTCCGCAAACGGCATATACCAGATGGGACTTTCCATTTGAAAGACTGGAAGAAACTTCAGCAGAAGCACGCTGCTGCAAAGCCGTAAGAGTGCCATTCCAGGAAAATAAATGATTTTGTGAAGGGATTGATGATGTGGTTTTCCATGTGATGAGCTCTGTACATGAGCTGACTCTTCCCATTTTGATGCAATGCCTGCAATATAAACAATTGGCATCACAATTTGAACAGTAGAAAGAAATGATTTTGTGGGGGGATTTTTCAAGGCAACGGGCGCAAATATGTCCGTCAGCAATTCCATTTGTAACTGTTATAAACCCTTTGGCAATCGCTTCATTTATAAGGTCTTCTGAAAACGGAGTGAAATTTCTCAGCCATATCCGGCCATTTAAAAATTCCTCCAACTCTGGCATTTGCATTCTCCTTCCGAAAATCCAAAAGGCCTGGGCTGTTATTTCTTTGCCCAACCAAGACCCATTGAACCTTCACCTAAATGTGTTCCGATGACCGGACCAAAATATGAAATGGAAAATTCGACTTCCGGGCATGAAGACTTTAATTCTTCCAGCCATTTTTGTGCTTCCTCTGGCCGATTCGCATGGATGACGGCAGCCTGAATTGATTCGCCAGCAGCAGCATCTTGTTTGAGTAAGTCGGCAATGCGATTCATCGCTTTCTTTCTAGTTCGGATCTTTTCGAAAGGAACAATTACTTTATTTTCAAAATGCAAAAGCGGTTTAATTTGAAGCAATCCGCCGACAATCGCTTGCGCATTCGAAAGTCTTCCGCCTCTGCTTAAATGTTTCAAATCTTCGACCATGAAATAAGCACGCATTGTTTTTTTCATGTCGTTAAGTTCATTCATAATTTCAGCAGCGCCTGCTCCTGTATTTGCCATTTCAGCAGCTTTTAAAGCGTAGAACCCTTGCATAGCGCAGGAAATCTCCGAATCAAAAGAATGAACGGCCACTTCGCCCACCAAATCATTTGCTTGCCTTGAACCTTCAAAAGTTCCACTGATGCCACTTGATAAATGAATAGAAACAATTTCCTTATGGTCATTCGATAGTTTTGTATACAAACTTACAAATTCTCCTAAAGGCGGCTGTGAAGTTTTTGGCAGCTCCTCCTTCGCTTTTTTATAAAATTCATCAACGAGCAAATCTTCTTCTTCTGCAAACGATTCGTTCTTGAAAGTTACTTGGAGAGGAATCATATGAATATCCGCTTTTTCTCGTAATTCTTTTGGAATGTATGCAGTACTGTCTGTTACTATTGCCGTTTTCATTGTTAATCAGCCTCCTTTGCCAGTTTACCAAAAAATACCGTCGAAAAGGCATAGAAAAAAACTTCCTGAAAAATTTTCAGGAAGTTTTTTGTCTGGTTCATCTGATAAAACAAGTTTTCGTTCAGCCAGAGATAAACGAACATTGAACTGAAGCGAAGTTTGCTTTATTGATTGCCGATAAAATGAAGGCTGCTGACGCGCCATTCGTTTTGTTCTTTTTTAAATACGACAACTTGGCGGCCGGATTGTTTCGTGCTTTTGCTAGTCTTTGGATCTGCCATCGTAACATTATTATTTGCAAAAACTTCAGCTCTGTCTTTTTCGTATTTCACGATGGTTTCATCACTGGTTTCATACGTCGTATCATAGGCATCAAAAGCTTTAGTCAAAGCCTTACTATCTTCTTCTCGGTCGAAGCCTTCGGGGTTTTCTGAAATCACATTCATATAACGTTCGAGATCTTCAGCATTGAAAGCTTCAATATATTCCTGATAAGCGGCTAGAATTGCGTCTGCTTCTTCCTTTGGCACATCTGCTTCAATCACTTTTCCTTCTTCATCCAAAGTAAAGCCAACCTTTTCATCTTCAATTCCATGGTCGACTGCATTATTTTCATTAGTTAAATCGCCGTCATTTGCTGTGTTCTGGTTTACAGTTGTATCTTCTGCTTCTGAACATGCAGCAAGAGTAAGCAATAGCCCTATTGTTACTAATAGTTTTTTCATTGCGCATTCCTCCTGCGGTTCATTTTGCCATAGCAAGACATCAAATACAATGAAGAATATGTGTCCAATTCTTTTCATAAAAAAATGGTTCGCAGCAAGCTGCGAACCATTTTAACGGCTATTCTATTATCTGACTTCAACCCAGCCATTTTTTATTGCCGTTACTACTGCCTGTGTCCGGTCATTCACCTGCATTTTTTGCAAAATGCTGGAGACGTGGTTTTTGACTGTCTTTTCGGAAATGAACAAAGTTTCACCGATTACCCGGTTGCTTTGGCCATCTGTTAACAATTGCAATACTTCGCTTTCACGCTTAGTCAATAAATGATAAGGTCGGCGAATTTCAGTTTGATGGAAAGAGCCTTTATTTTCGCGTTCACTCAATCTGCGGAATTCCATCACTAAATTGCGTGTCACTTTAGGATGCAGATAAGAACCACCTTTAGCCACAACTTTAATCGCTTGAATAATGGCTTCAGCATCCATTTCTTTTAACATATAACCCAATGCCCCGGTTTTCAAAGCATGCGTTACATATGACTCGTCATCGTGTATTGACAGCATAATGACTTTTGCATCCGGGTACTTCTCCATCAGTTCCCCCGTTGCTTCAACCCCGTTTTTCTGCGGCATATTGATATCCATCAATACCACATCGGGTTTGTGCTCTTCATACAATTTGACAACTTCCGTGCCGTCTCCACCTTCTGCGACCACTTCAAACGAATCTTCAAAGTCAAGAATCCGTTTGACACCTTCGCGGAATAATTGGTGATCGTCAATAATAATAATTTTCGTCATTATGTTGTCCTCCTCAAATACCATATCTTATCAGTCAGTTTCCAACGGGATTTGAAACATCAAAACGGTTCCATTTCCTAACGAAGAATTGATGTAGAAATCACCGTCAATTAAATCAATTCGTTCTTTCATGCCAATCAATCCAAAAGATTGGCTCTTTACTATGCTTTGATCAAATCCAGAACCATTGTCTTTTACTACCAATGTAACGTGGTCTTTTAACCATTCTACTTTAACATCAATTACAGTTGCTTTGCCGTGGCGGATTGCATTGGAGACGGCTTCTTGCACTAATCTGAAGATGGCCGTTTCGTAATTGCCTGGAAGCCTGACTTCTTTTCCACTAGTATGGAAATGGAGTCTCGTTCCTTTATTATAGTCTTCAGTCGTTTCAAGATATTTTTTCAAAGTAGGCACTAAACCCAAGTCATCCAGAGCCATCGGCCGAAGATCATAAATAATTCTTCTGACTTCAGTAAGCGCATCCCTAACCATCTCTTTTAACGAGGAAATTTCCTTGAAAGCCGGTTCAGGGCCTTTTTCCCGATAAGTTCGCTCAATCAAATCTGAACGCAGCAAGACATTTGCCATCATTTGAGCAGGTCCATCATGAATTTCACGGGACAGCCTTTTACGCTCTTCTTCTTGCGCTTCAATAATGCGCAGGCTATAATCTTGCTTTAGCTTGACGCTGTCAATCGCTTCCCCGAGCTCCTCATGATCGGAAGCCAAGTAATTGATGGTGACATTTAACCGGTTCACCAGTTCCTCAGCACGTTCAATCGTCTGCAGCAGCGTTTGCAGACGGCGTTGAAGCCTATCCCGCTTTTGGCGATACTGCTTTTCTTCCGAACGGTTGACTGACAGTTGGACCTGCAGTTCGTTTGCTTGCTCATACGCTTGCCGGACTTCGCTTTCAGAAAATGAATTAAAAAATTGAGATACTTCGGCGAGGCGCCGCCGTGCTGCCCGGGTTTTTTCTTCGAGCAAATCACCAGCTTTGATCACACGGGATATATTCGTTCGCACATCTTCAAGTTCATCTTTCATATTTTCATAACTTTGGCGACTTTTTTCACTGATGACGAAAACATCCTGCTTGGAACTTTCCATTTTTTCGAGCACATCATTAAAAATGGAATCTAGCGCTTTCAAATCGAATTTTTTAGCCATTTTAAAACCGCCTTAGCTATACTTAACTGTATATAGAAAAAATTTCCTTGCACCTTTATGCCTGTGACGGCTGTCACAAGTATACCACTTTGTAAGCAAATCCGTATTAAAAAGACATTACAAAATATCTGATTATATTTTACACCAGGGGGAGTTAAAATGCGAGAAAATTACAAAACTATTGGCAAGTTAACAGAAAGTGAAATTATTATACAAAAATCACGATTTATTGGCTATGCTAAAAGAGCGGAATCAGAACAAGAAGCTATCGAATTTATAGAATCCATTAAAGCAAAACACCGTTCTGCCAACCACAATTGTTCCGCTTATATAATAGGAGAACATGATTCAATCCAAAAAGCCAATGATGACGGTGAACCTAGCGGCACTGCAGGAGTCCCTATTTTGGAAGTACTGAAAAAGCAGGGCTTAAAAGATACGGCAGTGGTAATCACCCGTTATTTTGGCGGCATCAAACTTGGCGGCGGCGGCTTGATCCGTGCATATGGAAAAGCGACAACTGCAGCAATTTCGGCTTCTGGTATTGTTGAACGGAGACTTCATAGCCTTATGGCAGTTTCAATTGATTATAATTGGCTTGGGAAAGCGGAAAACGAAATCCGTCAATCCCCGTATCCCCTGAAAGAAATCCGATACACTGACGGCGTCGAAATACTAGTCCATGTACCAGTAGAAAAAGAGCTTGATTTTACTGGCTGGATTAACGAAATGACGAACGGGCAAGCAATGATCAGCTGTCTGGAAAAGGAGTTTTTGGAGTTCCAAATGCCTGAATAATTTTCATTTACGTTTCTTCTATCTCACTGTATAATAGGGAGAATCAAAGAAAATATGTACCAAAGACCTACAAAAGTACGTCAAATTACACCGGAAAGATTGGATCAATCGAATTGAATAGTCGGTTAGCCCATTCCTTTACAGAGGAGTTATAACCATGAATCGTAAAAATTACCGAAAAAAGAAATCGAGCAAAAAACGGACTGCTATCAAAATTACTGCCGCTTTAGTTGTTTCGTTGCTTTTATGCGGGTCCGCCTACGGAATTTATTTAGTAAAAAAAGCCGAAGATGCCGCAGACAGATCTTTTGAAGCTGCTGGCGACGGATCAGACTTGCGTGATGAACAGGTAGAGCCTTTACATGACAATGTTTCGATTTTATTTATCGGAGTAGATGATAGTGAAAAGCGCAGCCAAAACGAAAATAGCACGAGATCTGATGCATTGGTTCTGGCTACACTCAATAATGCTGATAAATCGATTAAATTAGTAAGCATTCCCCGAGATACTTATGCATTTATTCCTGCTGTAGGATATGAAGACAAGATTACGCATGCATACGGATACGAAGGGCCTCGTTCTACAATTGATACAGTTGAAAACCTATTGGAAGTGCCTGTCGATTATTATGTCCGTATGAATTTTGATGCTTTTATCGATGTAGTCGATGCCCTTGGAGGCATTGAAGTAACGGTTCCATATGACTTAAAAGAACAAGATGAAAATGACAAAAAAGATGCTATCGAGTTAAAAGCTGGTCTGCAAACCTTGAACGGAAGCCAGGCACTTGCACTGGCGAGAACGCGCCATTACGACAATGATATTGAGCGCGGGAAGCGCCAGCAGATGATTATTGGAAGCATTATGGATAAAATCTTATCTGCTTCTTCCCTCACCAAGTATGGCAATGTCATTGATGCGATCGGCGATAATATGAAAACCGACTTAACCTTCAGAGACATGCAGTCGTTTTTCGAATACGCTAGAGGTGGCAAGCCAAATATTGATACACTGATGTTGGATGGCTATGACGATATGTCCACTGGCACTTATTTTTGGAAGCTGGATGAAGAATCATTGTCAGAAGTCCAGGATATCTTGAAGGGTCATTTAGGATTCCAGCCAGACTCTTCGACTTTTTCGGACAGCAGTAATACGGACTTGACTGAAGAAACCAATGAAGAAGATTTTTAAACCGCAGCCGAGCTGCGGTTTTCACCTTTCTTAGAGACAAATCTTAACCAAGCCATAGAACAAAAAGGATCGAACGAAAAGCGGTATGCTTTTCGTTCGATCCTTTTATTTTCCGATTAATTTCACAAGATTGATTAATGGGCGGTAGTTTTTCCCGGCCAAACCAACAATTTCTACAAACAATTCAATTGCAATCAGCATTACACTGATCAGCAAAATTCCGCCCCATAATGTCGCTTGAGAAAACAACAATGCTGCCAATCCGAATAAAGCAGCTATACCATAAATGATGAGAACTGTTTGGCGATGCGAGAACCCGATATTCAATAAGCAATGGTGCAAGTGGGATTTATCGGCTGCCGATATCGATTGCTTTTCACGTACTCTGCGTACAATTGCAAAAAAAGTATCCGAAATAGGAACGCCCAACATGATGATTGGAATGATCAATGCAACAACAGTGATGTTTTTGAAACCCATCAATGCTAGAACAGAAATCATGAATCCTAAAAATAATGCACCTGTATCACCCATGAAAATTTTCGCTGGATGAAAATTATAAAATAAGAATCCAATTGAACTTGCTGCTAAAATAGCTGCGAGTGACATAACGAAAGGATCTCCCATAATAAAGGCCATAATTGATAATGTAATTAACGCAATGGTTGACACACCTGCTGCCAAACCGTCTAATCCATCAATCAAATTAATCGCATTTGTAATACCAATAATCCATATGATGGTTAAAGGGATACTAAAATAGCCGAAATCCAATTCGCCGCCAAATGGCAAGTTGATGAAAGAAATTTCAAGTCCTCCGCCGATCACTACAATGGCAGCTCCAAGCAACTGGCCCAGCAATTTAGCTTTTGCTGATATTTCATACATATCATCTAAAACACCTGTAACTGTAATAATCAATGCCCCTAATAATACAGCTGTTGAAATAGGGATAAATGCGGGTTCTACAGCATTAGAAATCGATTCTTCAGGTCTTAGAATAAAATAACCGATTACAAATGATCCAAATATAGCTAATCCGCCTAAACGCGGCATTATTCTCGCATGTACTTTTCGATAATTGGGACGGTCAACTGCTCCTATTTTGAAAGCTAATCGCTTTACAATTGGAGTCAATACTATCGAAGCTATAAATGCCAAAACCAAAGTCAGGTATAGCATGTCTTTCCTCCTCAAAACTTCTAATCAACATACATATCCAATTGTCATTATACCATGTCTAACTAAAAAATCCATATTTTTGTATGTTTTTTCTGCTTCAAAACATTAGACGAATTTTGAGAGATTAAGTTCCGATCAATTAACTTTGTTTTGTATTTAATAATTCAAGTTCTTTGTTTGTCTAATTAATGTTTTAAGATTTTAATCGGCTAAAGCAAGTGTTGATGTACAAATTCCGATATTTCATTCTCGCGTTTACTTGCAGCTCTAAGACCGTTTCTTTTAATAAGAGTGAATACCGAAATAGCTTCGGATTAGTACTTTTCCTTCTATATAAATAATGTGATAAAATTCACTCACCTCATCATAACGTCTTAGTAAATGCCGCGTTTTTCAGATGACATATCGGCTAATACTAAAATTTGAATTACCCTGTATATTTGCGTTCATGTTAAATTTCTGGCATATATTTAAATTCATGTTATAATGACGGTGTAATTAGAATTTTACAAAAATTTTATTAGGGGTGCAAAATGAGATGAATGGCAATCTGGAGTTTTATGCAAGTTTGACGGAGTGGACGCCTTGGGACGAAGCTGCTGTATTAAAAATGCAGTATTTGCAGCGTGCTGAACTGGCTAAATCCATCACTTGTATAGGATTACTTGTCGACTTATCCATGGATCAGCATTTTGAAGTGCGAAAAGGAGTAGCCGAAAATCCGCGTACTCCATTAACTACTTTAAGGCGTTTAGCAGAACAGGATTTTTGCGGCAGTGTAAAAGATGCCGCTAAGTATACCTTATCTGCACTTATATGACAGCTAATTCGCAAAACTCCCTGCGCGCATGCCGGGAGTTTTTTACTGCCGCTATATTTAATGTTTAACTATTATTCTGTCGGTTATATATAGAATAAGACATTTTAGAGGAGGAATTTCAATGAGCAATGGCGAAGGATTATCAGATAAACTAAAAGGCGCAGTAAATAAAGGCAAAGGTGAAGTGAAAGACCAAGTCGGAAATGCTACAGGCGACCATAAAAAACAAGCTGAAGGTAAAATTGATAAAGCCAAAGGCGATTTGCAGGATCAAGTTGGCGAATTTAAAAAAGACAATAAGTAACAGAATTCAAAATCCGGTCAATTTGATCGGATTTTTTGTTTTTTTACTTAAGTTTTTTAAAGTTCTGCAGTTCAGTTATAATATAGACTTATGCAAATTGTTTTATAAAGGAGTTTATTATGCAAAAAAGAACACTTACTTTAAGTGAATCAATTATGGTCGGCCTTATGTTATTCGCCTTGTTCCTAGGAGCTGGAAATATTATCTTTCCTCCTTATCTCGGCCAACTTGCCGGCAATAATATTGTGCCTGCTATTACTGGGTTTCTATTGACCGGGGTCGGTTTGCCTCTTCTTGGTATTTTGGCAATAGCAAAAGCTGGAGGTGATTTGCAAACAATTGCCGGCCGTGTCAATCCGATTTTCGGTATTATTTTCACTTCTATTGTTTACTTGACTATTGGCCCTTTTTTTGGAATCCCGCGCACGGCAACTGTTTCTTTTGAAATTGGGGTAGCGCCTTTTCTTCCGAGCAATTTGAGTTCCTCTTTCTGGCCATTGCTCACTTTCACTATCATCTTCTTCATCGTGACCATTTTGTTTTCATTAAACCCGACAAAGCTAGTAGACCGGATCGGAAAAATTTTAACGCCTATCTTGATTTTGGTAATCGGTTTATTGGCCGTAAAAAGCATTATTACACCTATGGGAGAAATAGAAGAGCCTGTAGGCAATTACAATACTGATGCCTTTTTCAACAGTTTTTTGCAAGGATATTTAACAATGGATGCTATCGCAGCCCTTGTCTTCGGCATCGTCATTATTGAATCGATCCGCGCAAAAGGCGTAACAGACCAAAGAAGTATTTTGAAGACGACTGCTTTTGCCGGTATTATTGCAGCATCCGGCTTAGCCCTGGTTTACTTATCGCTAAGCTACATTGGCGTAACCAGTGTGTCTGCTATTGGCCTCCAGGACAACGGCGGGACGATTATCGCTCTGGCGTCCAGAGTTCTTTTTGGCGAAATGGGAGGAGTCATTTTAGCGGCTGCTATTCTCTTTGCTTGCTTATCGACTTCCATCGGTTTGGTTGCAGCCACTGCCCAGTTTTCCCATAAGATCTATCCAAAAATTTCGTATGTCTCGTATGTTATGGCGTATGCCGGATTCAGTACTTTAATCGCTAATATAGGATTAACACAGCTGATTGCAGTGTCCCTCCCTGTGTTATTGGCAATTTATCCAATTGCTATTGTTCTTGTTATCTTGTCATTTTTTGACCGTTCTTTCGACCGAAAGCCATTGGTTTATGTGATTGCCCTCACTTTAACCGGCATTATCAGTATATTCGATGGCCTTCGTTCAGCCGGCATATCTTTCAATAATGTAGATAAGGTTATCAGTGTCTTGCCATTATTTGAACAAGGGATTGGCTGGTTTGTGCCAGCAATTGTTGGTACCCTTCTGGGCATGGCGATTGTGCGATTTAAGCGGCAATAATCCAACGAAAAAAAAGCCTTCGTTTGAAGGCTTTTTTTCCCAGCTTGTTGAGAAAGTTGAAATTTGTATAAGGTATCATCCCTTAACCGATATTCCGCCAACCAGCTCCGCTTGCCGCGGGCGAGCGCCAAGCCACTTCGTCGCTTCGCTCCTGTTTCTGTCTCTGCATCGCTGCGCTAGCTTCGAAACATGAAAGGGCGTTGCAGGGTCTCGGCTGTCTCGTCGCTACGCTGCCCCGCAGGCAAGACATTGGCCGACGCCTGCGAGGCCGAGTCTTTGCGACGAGCTTGCGCAGGAGCAGTTCGGTTTTCTCCGCTGGTTGGCTCCATATCTGGAGAGTAGGAATAAACAAGAGAGGAATTTCTTAAACCGTCCCACTTTTAGAGAGTCTCTACAAGTGACAACAGAGAGCTGAATGCAGCGGAAGGTGGGCGAAGGGCAAAGAGGTGCTCCTGCATCGCTGCGCTAGCTTCGTCGCAAACGAACCGTGCAAAAATACTTTTGCACAGTTCGCTTCCAGCGGAAATAACATGAGCTGAAGGCCCCGCAGGAGCGAAGCGACGAGGAGACTGAAGCCATGTCCGCGGAAAGCGTCCCACCTGGAGCGAAATGAGAAAAGACTGCCAAGAGTTTCTCGACAGCCTGAAAAAACAGCCTTCGTGTGAAGGCTGTTTTTCGTTTAAAACAATTTAGGTGTTGGTGGAGTGCCAGGTTTTTTATCGGCTTCTTCGTGAAGCGTTTTTCCTTCTCTCGGACTGCGCGGCTTTTCAAAATCATCATTTCTGTCATTCAATAAATGCTCTTCTTCGGAATCACGGCCAAATGGTGCCGGGCCCAGATTTGGGTCTACACCTGGAGACTGGTCATCTTGTCTGCGATGGACTCCATCATCCGTGTTCAATATATCCCCTCCTGCAGCTGATCCGAGGCCTGGTTCATGTTCCATCAATTTTTCTTCCGGCAAACTCTCATCGGCAGTTTGACTGCCAGTTGTCGGGTGGATGCTATCGCCTTTCAGCCGGGAATCCTGGGTTTTGTCTCCATAACTTGGAAGTCCATATTGCTCTTCTCTTGGCACTTCAGTGGTGTAAATTTCATCCGATCGGATTCCCGTAGTACCCAAATCGGTACTTACATCTTTATCGCGTATAGGTGCATCATTATGTCTTAAATCATCGCGTTCTATATCACGTCCAAAAGGCGCCATGGCTGTATTGCGTTTTACCTCATCGCTATCAATAGGCCGAGCATCATCTCCAAACGATGAGTAGTTATCATCTTCTCTTGACGACTGTTCGGTATAAAGCAAGATCGCTCCGTTTTCAAGGTTCTCCTGATAATCATCTATTTCCCTTTGCTCAAGGTCCAATTTCTTTAATTCTTCACGCACAGTATCTTTACCGGTAAAAAATGATTTGAACTTACTGCCAATAGAACCCGTTTCATGAGTTTGGATATTCCGGTCATTATCGACTGCTCCAAGTACTGAATCATCGTCTACAAGTACATGTATATCATTTTCTTGATAACCTCGCATCTTCAATTCTTCCACTTTGCTTAGCATTTCTTCTTGGCTGTATACTAACACAATTTCTCGATTCAATGGTTTCATCTTTTTCAGCCTCCTGTAACTGGTTTTAATATATGTCTACCCTAACGGCCAGAAAGCTAAAACATCCCTGCCCTCTCATTCATCCCCTTTACTAAAGAAAACCTCCAGAATAATTCGGAGGTTTTTTTGTACTTCTTCTATAATTTGTTCTTCTCAGTTTCTAATAAGGCTTTAAAGTATGGCTTCTTTGCTGCATCTTATTTTTTCTTCTCATGTTCAGGCAATGTAGTGAAAGAAATGTGGTTTTCTTCTTTCATCAATAATGGATCATGCTGAAATGATTCCCCTCGGTCAAAACGATCTTGTGGATCATCAAAAGTATTATCCACCGAATTCACATATTCATTAGTGGAAGCCTCAACCGGATTTCCTTCACGGTCACGAAAATGGCTTTCAGCAATCACTTCATCAATGCCTTTCCGCCCACCCATGACATATAGAAGGATTCCCCCTTTTTCAAGTTCATCCGAATAACGTTCAGTCTCGGATTCGGATAGGTTCAATGATTTTATTCCTTCTCCATTGTTTTCTTGGCGGGAGAAAATACCTTTGAATTTATCTTTAAAAGAACCGGCTCCTTCGATTTCTGCTGCTGTCTGATTTTCTACTCGATCGAATCGGTCCATGTCTTTCGCCATAACATGTATCTCGCTTTCTTCATGTCCTTGCTGTTTAAGATCATAGATTTTATTTAATAAATCTTTCTCTGAATAGACAACTGCCAGCACTTGCTTTTCAGAACCCATGCAAAAACCTCCATCGGAATAAAGTATTTTAGTATCTTTACCCTTGAAGGAAGAAGATTTAAACTTACTGTAAGTACCATGGGTTGCACGCTGTTTTAATCATTTGCTTATTAATGGACGATAATATACAGATTTTCTTGAAAAAGCAGCTTTGCATACTTCTTCTAATCGTTTGTGCATTATAATAATTTCTTTTGTAGGTATTATTTACCTTTTATTTTTATTAATAAAATAGGTCTTAAAAAAGCAGTTTATTTCGAAAATTGATGATATCATGGATGTAATATATGGAATTGCTGTACACTAATAGTTGTGGAGGCGGATATTATAGTACTTAACAATCTTTCAACTGTCTATTTCTCAGAAGCCGCGACGAAGTTGGAAAAGAACTCTCCTACATGGATGACCGATATTCTGCCCATTCAAATGGAAAGGAGAGAATCAATGAACACAGGTTTACGCCTCAAATATCATAGATTAAAAAAGAGAATCAGCTTAGAAGAAACCGCTTCAGGGATTCTTTCTCCAAGAGAACTGAAAAAAATTGAATCTGGCCTTAAAGAGCCCTCATTGCTTGATTTAGAAGCATTATGCAAGAAGCTGGAAATTTCTTTAGCTCCAAAAGAAAACCCGATTGGCCAAGTACTGGTCAAAAACTTCAAAACTTCTCTGCTTCATCCTCAGAATAAAGGAAAAATTATGGAGCAGTATGCAGATATCCATGATCATCCCCTGTTGCATGCCAATGAAGATATCGAATTGGAATATAATATCCAACAAATCCGGTATTTCATTATTACTGGAGATTTGGAAAGTGCAGAAGAAAAGCTAAAGGAAATGGAACGGTTTAAAGAATTTATGAACCAGGAGCAGTTTTACTTGTTCCATAAATATACAGGCAACTACCATTATCTTTTAGATGATCCTGAATCAGCGCTGAAAACTTATTTGATGGCTGAAAAGATAGTTCCAACGACTATAGCCAGTTCAGATTTAGCCGATCTCTATTACTCAATTGGAATTACAGCAAATCGCTGCTGGGAAATTAGTATGGCTAATAAATATACTGAGTTAGCCTTAAAAATCTATCAACAAGAGTTTATCCCCAAAAGAATTGTAGAATGCCATTTGAATATTGCTATCACTCATCAACGTTTTGGCAACTACAAAACAGCAATGGAACACCATCGAAATGCGTTGGCAATCGGAAGCAAACTGGATGTTGATATACTAAGATTTACAACAGAATTTAACCTAGGTTATTCCTACTTTATTTTTCAGGATTACGAATTGTCGCTTATCCATATTGAAAACTGTTTAGAATTCATTCCTCCTGAATATATTGCTGATATGCTGCTAAGTTACTGCATCTTGATTAAATGCCATATCGAACTTGGCAATTTGGAAGAAGCTAATAAGTGGAAAGTGAAAGGCGTCAAACTTATTGAAGTAAAAAAACTCAATATGGATTCGCCAACGAACCATGCCTTTAAAGAAGCTTATATCGAATTTATTTGTTTAACTCATTTTTTAAATGATGAGTATGACGATTTTGAAAGCATGGTAAATACACGATTGATTCCATGTCTGGAAATTGATAACAATTTTTTTGAAATGGGATATTATTACGGACATTTGGGTAATGTTTACTATAAACTAAAGAAGTATGAAAAGTCTGCTTTTAATTTCAATAAAGCAAGGGAAGCATACAAAAAAACTACAATTATAAGATAGGGAGTGAAATTGATGAAAAGAAGTTTTGGAATTTTGTTTACAGCTATTATTGCATTGACGAGTTTATCCATTGGGGCTAATGGGGATGAATCGGCAGTCAAACCACGTATACCGGAGCCTTGGTCGGTTGAATCAGAAGTCGCTGTCCAAGCTCGCATTCCCGAGCCTTGGTCAGTGAAGAACGAAGTCGCTGTTCAGGCTCGCATTCCGGAGCCTTGGTCAGTGAAGAACGAAGTCGCTGTCCAGGCTCGCATTCCCGAGCCTTGGTCAGTTAAAGAAAATTTCAAAGCTTAATTCAACGAAAAAACCAGCGGCTTTTTGAGCCGCTGGTTTTTTCGTTTAAATCTTTTTCTCGTATCCTGGCTTTCCAAGCAATTCAAACATATTCTGCTTGTACAATTCGACACCCGGCTGGTCAAATGGATTAACGCCGGACAAGTAGGCACTCATTGCACATGCTTTCAAGAAGAAATAAATCAAATAACCGGTGTGGAAGGCGTCTACTCGTTCAACTTCGATTGTCACAACGGGTACGCCGCCTTCTACATGCGCCAATGCTGTTGCATTCATCGCTTGCTGATTGACTTCATGCAGTGTTTTATCAGCCAAATAATTTAAGCCATCTCCATTCTCTTGATCAAATGGGATTCTGCTCTGATATTGCTCTTCCTTAAAACTGATCATGGTTTCGAACAAGGTACGGCGGCCGTTTTGCAGATACTGTCCTAAAGAATGCAGGTCCGTGGAATAAATAACGGATGCAGGGAAAATGCCTTTGCCTTGCTTGCCTTCGCTTTCGCCGAACAATTGCTTCCACCATTCGTTTATACCTGACATAGCTGGTTCAAAACTGGCAAGAACTTCTATCGAATAACCTCTGGCATTTAGGATTTGGCGGTAGGCAGCATAAAGATAGGCAGCGTTCTCAAACAGATCTTCCGATGCCAAGTCTTTTTCTGCTTGCGCTGCGCCGTCTACTAAGGCCCTAATGTCTACTCCAGCAACCGCTAAAGGAAGTAATCCGACCGCAGTCAGAACCGAATAGCGCCCTCCGATATCTGGCGGGATTTCAAATGAGGTATAACCTGTAGCATCTGCTGCTTTTCGAAGAGCACCTTCGGTTTTATCAGTAGTGACAATAATACGCTCTGCAGCTTGTTCACCGTATTTCTCATACATCCAAGCACGCAGCACACGGAATGCTATAGCCGGCTCAGTAGTTGTGCCGGATTTTGAAATTACATTTAACGCCACTTCTTTTCCTTCGATAAAAGATAAAAGTTCCTCCATATAACGGCCGCTTAAATTTTGGCCAGCATAAATTACTTCCATTTTATTTAAGCCAAAAGATGGACAAAGCAGATCCTGCACTGCCTTCGCACCCAAATAGGAGCCGCCTATGCCGATGACAATCAGCACCTCTGCTTCTCTGCAAAGTTTTTGTGCCGTTTCTTCAATACGGGATACTTCGTCCTTATCCAACTGAGTGGCCCAATCCAGCCAGCCCAAATATTCAGCTCCGGCACCTGATTTTTCGTGGATTTTACGGTGAGCTGCTTTGACAAAATCCTGTACTGCGATCACTTCGTCTTTTTCAATGAATTGATTTAAATATTTGTCATTTAATGATACTGTTCCGATAAGAACCACCGCCTTTTTTTGATATATTCAGTTTACCATGATTCAATGTATACAATGAAGCAGATGTCAAAAGTCTTACGTTTTTCACAGTAAATAAAATCCAATGCCCATAATCAGATAAGCAGCAAGAAGCGTTAAACCTTCAAACCAGTTGGATTCTCCGTCGTTCATTACATTGATTGCCAGAAATACCGCAGTAATCATTGCGACAAGTTCAGATATCGTGAAAACCAATGGCATCTGCACCGGCATAAAGAGCGAAATCAATACGAGTACTGGTGCTACAAACATGGCAATTTGCAGTGTAGAGCCAATGGCGATTTCAACTGCGATATCCATTTTGTTTTTCATTGCCATAATTATAGCGGATGCATGCTCTGCTGCATTCCCTACAATCGCTACAATAATAACTCCAATAAACAACTCTGACCATCCAAACTGTTCTCCTACTTCCTCAAACGTGTGCACTAAATTTTCGGAAACATAAGCCACAATCAAAGTAGCAACTAATAAAATAATAAGCGCTTTTCTTTTGGACCATTCCGGCTCTTCATGTGAAGACTCAGTTTCAGGATCCGCGTGGGCATATACGCCGCGATGTGTCACCAGCTTAAAAAATAATCCGGCTAAATATAGCAGTATTAAAATGATCGATATCCCCACACTCAATTGGATGGTCTTCGTATCATTCATCGTCATAGCAAAAATTTCAGGAATTACAAAAGCGACGACTACGGCAAAAATTAACAAACCAGAATTATGGGAGGCATCATGAACACTGAATTTCTGCCTTTTAAATTTAAGGCCGCCAAGGAAAAAGGAAAGGCCGCCTACTAGCAATAAATTTCCTAGTACAGAACCTGTCAAGGAAGCTAGAACAACTCCAATGAGTCCTGCCTGCAATGCAAAAATAGAGATGATAAGTTCTACCGCATTTCCGAAAGTTGCATTAAGGAGTCCACCTATTCGTGGACCACTGACAATCGCAAGACTTTCCGTCGCACGCCCCATGAAACTGGATAAGGCTACTATACTTATTGAACAGATAATAAACATCACCACACTGGGCCAGTGCATCAGTGATCCAATGACAGTCAATGGCACCCCAATAAGCGCCATTATAATAAAAATACGATTCATAGAACCCTCTCCCATATTCTTTTTAAGCATCAATACCCTCCCTCGGGATAACCTTAACCTCTACTTTTTCAAATTATCTATTCAATTTTTTCTTTCGCGTTTTTTCAAAAAGAGAGAAACCAAAAAACACCTCCAACGTCAGGCTAATGCCTAACATTGGAGGTGCAGTCCTCAAAAAGATGATTATAATAATTATTGATTTTGTCCCATATCTTTTGTGCATTCTTTTACAAAACGGTCAAATAGTTTTTTGGAAGCTTCGTCACCTTGGACCGCAAATTCTTCTGGATGCCATTGGATACCCATCACAAATTGATAAGAATCACTTTCAAGTGCCTCAACAAGCCCATCCGCGGCTCTAGCTGCTACTTTCAACTGGCTCGAAACATCTTTGACTCCTTGATGATGAAACGAATTCACATTGAATTTTTTCTCGCCCATGATGCCAAGCAATTTACTATCATCTTCAAGCTCAACCGAATGCGTTCGGTGCGTCCGCATTGCCAGCTGCTTATGCTGATTTAAATCGCCTTCATACTGCGCTTCTAAATCCTGATAATTTGTGCCGCCTAGTGATATATTAAGCATTTGAAGCCCTCGGCACATACCGATAAACGGCTTATCTAACTTTAAGAAATTTAAGATCAATTCTTTCTCGTATTCATCACTGCCAGGATATACCGCTCCTAAGCGTACATGCGGCTCTTCTCCGTAAAGCAACGGATTGATATCTCCCCCGCCTGTGACGATTAAACCGTCCAATCGTTCACATAATACCGGAATATCTTCCTGATCTACTATCGGAACGATTAACGGCAATCCGCCAGACTGTAGAATAGCTTGGCCATAAACTGGATCAAGGGAATACATTTGGTCTTTTTCAACTCGCGCTGTAATACCAATTACTGGTTTATCATTGTTTTTCATAAATTACTTTCCTCTCTTCATTTAAAACAACATACTTTTATTGTATACCCGTCATGGGAAGCAAATAAACAGATTTTAAAGTATGTTTTTTTGAAAACGGAAGGTAGGGGAAACGGATTCATTGTATGTAAAGTTCATTTTGAAGTATGTATTTTCATTAATCGTCCTGCTGGTCTGGCCGGAATAGAAAACGCTCAAAATTAATTTTCCCGTGTTGATCAACCTCGACTCCTTCTTTTTCAAGAAATGATTGTTGAGCAAAGCGCGCCTCTTCATTTTGAATAGCGATTTGCCCTCGTGCATTCACTACACGATGCCATGGCAATTGATGTTTACTGCTCATACTATGAAGCAACCGGGCAACTTGCCTTGCTCCTCTTGGACTGCCAGCATGAGCAGCTATTTGTCCATAAGTCATCACTTTCCCAAAAGGGATTTTCTTTATCGTTTCAATAGCTTTCTCAGTAAATGGCTGCATCAAATTTCCGTCCTGTCTGATAAATATTTACTTTAAGTTATTACTGTTTTCTTTGCTTCTTCCAGCAATACTCCGTTGCGGTATCTATCAACCACTCTTCGGCTAAATTCATACATAGGAAGTTTAGCAGTTTCTATCGCTAATCCCTTACTATTGTAATGAACGGTTTTATAATAATCAATCATGCGCCCGATCAATTCCTCCAGCCCACGGAGAGACTCTTCATTTTCATACAAGAAAGGTTTACTTAGATCGATGGATTTTACATCTTCGGCATATACATCCTGTAGCTTGTCCAATTCATTTACTATCTGATCAAATAATAATTGTTTTCTTTCGTACCGGTAATGGTGCTGCCAGTAGACAAAAATCTCCTTAGCAACCCCTAACTTCTTGGCTCCTTGGGACGCCGTCAAGCCCTCATTGACACAAAGATCAAACATAATCTTTTTCAACGACTTCTTATATTCTCTTTCAATGACTCCTTTATACTGTAAATATCTCATTTGATAACCCCTTCCTGAGTTGGCTTATAGATTTGCAGTCCGCATTAATATCATTGTTAGACGTTTCGATATCTTTTTATGACATCAATTTCTTCTATAGAAATTAACTTCTTGTAAATCGAGGTGTCATGAACTTTTTCACAAATATAGAAAGTGGATGGTTCTTGATTTGCTATTCCTTTTTTTAGGCCAGAGATATTTCTGCCTTCGCCTTTGAAATCACTGCCGAGATGAAAAAAAGTGAAACTGTTTTCTTTTCCCCACTCCGCAATCTTCAATAAGAGGGCCTTCATTGCATTGGAGTCTTCAGCTTCTTCCAGACTGCCGTCCAAATGGTGATAAATAGTATCTCCCATAGTTAGTACATAACAGGCCGATACGAGCTTATTCTCACAGTAAGCTCCAAATAAATGAAGGTTTGGGCCGAGCGAGCTGATAAGCGTTTCAAAATAATCGTTAGTAAAAAAATAATAGCTATCTGCATCTTCTCGCCGCCGTACAGTCGAATAATATAAAACCAAAAACTCGAACATATGGCGAACCGTGCCCAGTTTTTTAATAACTACGCCGTTTTCACCATTACTTCGTTCATTTTTATCTTCCTGCTCTTTTGGCTGCTGGTCTTGCAGATCAAGTTTAATGGCAAATGTCTCATACATTGGCAGTAATTTTAATTGCTTTTCAAAGATAAGGGCATTGTTCTTTAATGGATGAAATCGGATAAACTCTGCGATAATTTTTTCTTTTTCACAAAACGCAGAGAATTCATGAAGGAAATTTGCAGTCAGCTTGGAAGCATTATTCTTGGTCTTTAATAATGGGCCACCATAACCAAAAGGAGTCGTAATGTCAAAATAACCCGGGGCATCATTTTCTATTCTTCTTTTGATGAAAGGATAAACAACTTCTCCTTCCTCATCGTTATAATAAAACATCATTGACTCGCCGGGGTCTAATTTCATTGCGCTTAAAAAATATTGGCTTGTGTAATATATATCCGTTACTTGGAAAAGGTCGAGAATTTTTTGCCAGCGCATATGATCGTGTATGGCAACAACCTCATACATACTCTTCACCCCTGTTTTTTTCAGCTAAAAAATTACTTAAATACCGTTTGCAGTTTTGCTGCCGTAGTTTTGCTGTCTTGTCTTCCTGTTTTAAACAAGGTATTTAGCATTTCCAGGATAAATGCCACCAAAGTTCCGATTATAAAACCAAAAGCCCCTGCCACCCCTAAGCTAAACACCATATTTTCTTCAAATGGTGAAGTTGGAAGTTGGTCGCTGGTAATTGGAATAACTGAAACCTTCTCCACTTGCATCATTTCAGGAATTTTCTTTTTAAAATTCACAGCAACTGAGTTGGCGATTTGAATGGCCAACTCTTTGTCTGCACTGGAAACCGTTATATTCAATACTTGAGAATCAGCTGCTTCAGAAACGATAATTCTTTCGTGTAATTGCTTAACCGAGACTTTTAAGCCCAATTCTTTAATGACTTCTCCTAAAACTTGCGGGCTCCTTATGGTTGCGCTATAGGTTTCATTTATCCCAGGAACTTGTGAAGCAAGCTGTGAATCTGCTACTGCCGAAGGCACGGAACTTTCTTCCTGCTCAACTAGAATCTGGCTAGTTGCTTTATATTCGGGCACTAAAACAAAATACAGTAAAAACCAAACAACCCCAATTGAAAGAAAGGTAATACTGAGAATCACTTTTAATTGTTTCCTTAGATTTTTTAGAATATTTAAAATAAGGATTTTTTGGCCCACAGAATATTCCTCCTTTTGAGCAAATAGAATTAGAGATTAATCAGTTTCTTAAAATTCAGATAATTGTAGTTCATTTATATCATACTTTTTTAGTTCAATCTACACTTTTAAAGAAAAAAACAAAAAAATAATTGGAATTTTTAAGTATTTCGACTCTTAGAATCTTTTTAACATATATTAGAAAATTCATTATAGTTCTATGTACCCTAACCGAAAAAATATATGATTTTTATGTTTCATAGATTATGGCAGATAGTTTATAGTTGCTGTTTCGTTGCCGGCTATCCGAAAAGTAGAAGCTCTGCTTTTATCTAAATGCAAAAAAAGCACCACTTCTTATGAAGTGATGCTTGCTTGTAGACATATGCAAATTGTAAATTCAAGTGTGGTTTCTGCTTCTCAAATCAGATGGAATCTTTCATTAACTGGCTTTGGATGATGTCATTCCCTATTGAAATTATTGAGTTGGATTGTGTTTTGCTAGTACGGTACATCGCTACTAGTTTTTCAGTTTTTTCGCAACATTAAAAGACTGTAGACAGCCTCAACTTCGCAAGATGCCTACAGCCTAAAAAATCGCTTCTAAATGAAGTAATTCTTTTTTCATTCTTTCCATAATCCAATAATTCCATTTCGTCTATAAATAATGTGATTGCTCTCAAGTGTCTTTAATACTTTTGATAAAGTTTGATGCGGAATATTCATATCCATAGTTATTTCTTTAATGGTTTTAAAAAGTACACCGTCTGGAGTAGAGTTTTTCATAAAGTATTTTATAAACCTTTCTCCTGTTTCTGCAATACGATCTGTTTCATTTACGAAACATTCCCGGCACTTTTTCAATATCTTATGTTCTGTGAATGGCTGGGTTTCAGAAAGGTTGTTTCTCATTGATACCATATCATCGCCTCCCATATCTTTACTTTTTTTATTCTTCATTTACATATATACCCTTAATTATATTAATTATTCATTTAATTGTAAATTATTTCTTAAAATTCTAATAGTTTTATTAATTTTAAGTAAATATAAAAACCGTCCATTTTACTGGACGGTTTCTGGCCGATTTCTTACTCCATCATTTTTTTCTCAATAAAATCCTTTAATACATGGATTCCTGCTACACAATCATTTAATGATGACCATTCTTTTGGATTGTGGCTGATCCCTTCCTTGCTTCGGACAAACAGCATGGCAACTGGAATATGCTTTCCAAGCACCATAGCATCATGTCCAGCACCGCTTGGTATATAAGTCGGCTTAATCCCAAACTTTTTCAATGATTCAGCTAGTTTTTCTTTCAGATTTTCTGCAATCGGAATCGGCTGGATTTTTGTGCTTTGTTTGATCTCTACTTGAATTCCGCGTTTCGCTGCTATGTTTCTAGCTTCTTCTGTAATCAGATTTACCAATTGATCGCGTGTCTGTTCTTGGATATCACGGATATCCACGTTTAAAGAAACTTTTTCTGGAATCACATTGGCACCATTCGGCGCTACTGCCATTTTGCCGACTGTTGCTACTCCCGTTTCACTTACCTTCTGCGGGAATTCAGAAACTCTTTGGATAAATTCTGCAGCTGCCACAAGTGGGTCTTTTCGGCCAATCATCGGCGTGTTTCCTGCGTGCCCTGCTTCGCCGTAAAACTCAATTTCCAGCCATGCTAATCCTGCAATTCCACTGACAATGCCCACAGGCTGATTTTCTTGCTCCAGTTTTTTTCCTTGCTCGATATGGACTTCCACAAAAAGCTCCAGCTCATTAAAATCGCGTTTGGCATTTTTGAAATCCCGTATCGAACTTCCATAATCTTCCAAAACCTGCTCCAAGTCTGCACCATTAAAATCACGAAGCCTTTGGATCTCTTCTTCGTTGATTTCCCCTACCATCGCCCGGCTGCCGCTTAGGCCGCTATTAAACCGCGATCCTTCCTCGTCAGTAAAGATAATTACTTCAAATGGTTTATTGGGAGTAAAACCGCTGTCTTTCCAGGCCTCTACTACTTCTAATGCTGATAATACTCCGAGAGGCCCATCAAAATTCCCCCCGTTTGGGACACTGTCCACATGAGAACCTGAAGCGATGACTTTTGCATCCTGATTTGCTCCTTTCAGGCGCCCAACGACATTTCCTGCACCATCCTCCGACACGTCAAGCCCGGCACCATACATCCACTTCTTTACAAGTGCTTTCGCTGATTTTTCTTCTATTGAAAATCCGGGGCGTTTAACTCCCCCAACTTGTGTAAAGCCGATGTGAGATAATTCATAAAGTCGCCGGGCAATACGTTCCCCATTGACGCCAGAATGAGACAGGCTGGTGTCAAAACCTTTCAGTAAATCTTCCAATAGCGGATTGTGTATCGTCATTCTTTTTTCCTCCAGCAATATTATTTATTTAAATAAGCCCAGGCATACTGTGCATACAATTCCGCGCCGGTTGCCAAAGCCTCTTCATCAATATTGAATTTCCCATGGTGATGGGCCCATTGCGTGTCTTTTTCAGGGTTTCCGCTGCCGACTAACGCAAAACTTCCGGGAACTTTATCCAAATAAAAGGAAAAATCTTCACCGCCCATAGTCGGCTTTTCATCATAAACGGACCCTTCCCCAAACGCAGCTGCAGCTACTTGCCGAACCAGTTCAGCACTTTCTTGTCCGTTAATGACTGCCTGCGTGCCTCTAAAATAGTCAACAGTCGCAGTGCCGCCATAAATTGCCGCTGTATTTTCCGCATAGATTTTCAGTTGCTTTTCAATATGGTCACGTGTTTCAGCATCAAAACAGCGGACTGTTCCTTCAATTTCAGCATTTTCAGCGATTACATTAAACCGTGTGCCCACAACCATTTTACCAACTGTTACAACAGCCGGCTGTTGTGGATCAATGGTCCGTGAAACCACAGATTGAACATTCATAACAAACGATGAAGCGATAATTGCTGCATCAATGCAAGCTTGCGGAATCGCGCCGTGGCCGCCTCGGCCTTTGAAATGCACTTTAAAGATATCAGCTGATGCAAAAGATGGGCCTGGATTGCAGGCTACACTATGTGAAGGAATCTGTGACCAGATATGAATGCCGAATACGTCATCGACACCTTCCACTGCTCCTTGCTCAACCATTGCTTTAGCTCCTGTGGCCACTTCTTCTGCCGGTTGGAAAATAAAACGGACCGAGCCCGGCAGTTCGTCTTTAATGCCAGCTAATGCTTTAGCGGCGGATAGCAGCATCGCAGTATGGGCATCATGTCCGCATGCATGCATTTTACCGGTTGTAACCGATTTATAAGGCAAATCGATATTCAGTTCTTCTACTGATAAAGCATCCATATCCGCACGGAGGGCCACAGTTTTCCCTTCTTTGCCGCCCTTTAACGTGCCAATCACGCCAGTAGGTTCTGTTTTCCGGCATTCGATACCAAGGCTTGTCAAATAGTCATAAACATATTGAGAAGTATTATACTCTTCCCAGGACAGTTCCGGTTCACTATGCAATTTGCGGCGAATGCTAATTGTTTCTTCGTTACTTTCTTGTATGGCATTTTTGATGGCTTCATTAATCATCTTATTAACCCTCCAGTTTTATCCGACTTTATCGGGCAGTATGGCTTCCGCTTCTCCGAGCGGATGCCACTGTCCGTAAAAGTCCGATTGGTTCAACTAACCTCCAGTGGAATAAACACTCCACTGGAGGAAGTTTCACTTTATAAAAATCCGACGAAAATTCCTGCTAGTATTACTGAAACAATTGTTACAGTGATAAATCCCGCCACCAGCATCGGCGGCAGCATGTGGCTTGTCAATACATCCCGTTCTTTTTCATCTTTTGTTAAGGAATTGATCACTTCAACGGTAATAATGTAATCTGCTGGGAAACCATATAGCGCAGTGAGTGAAACAGCAAACGCCATTTCTTTGCTGACTTTCAATAACTTGCCGACAATAAAAGAAAAAATGTACATCCCTGCAACCCCTAAAGCAATACAAGCCACAAGCGGATAAATAATTTCCAGCATCATGCTTGGCGTGGCATTTTTCAAGCCATCGAAAACGAAAAGCAATAGACCCATTATAGCAAATCCAAAACCGTTTGCTTTTTGCAGCGGATGGCGTTCTAAGAAACCGATACTTCGGGCAACTACTCCAAAGAACAAGCAAAGGACGTAGGGGCTGATTTCGACATAAGGCGCTGATAAATCGGAAACAAGATATGCCAGATAGCCGACTAATGCCAACCGGAAGAATTTAAAAAAATCGGTATTGTATTTATCCGGCATGTTTGCGAACATTCTCGGTTCTTTCACTTCCTCGGTTGGTGTTCCTTTTTGTTCAGTTACCAATACTCTTTCCGTCAATTCGTTGTTTCTGTATTTTTGCAAAAGAGATCTGCCTTCACGTTTTAGCATAATCGAAGTTAAAGGATAGCCGGCGAAACCTTGCATGACGTAAATAACAATTGCAAAAACCGCTAAAGTCGGCAATCCGGCCGCTTGTGCTCCTTCAGACATGATTAAAGCGGAAACAACTCCACCTACTAATGGTGGAATAGCTACTATTACTGTTTGAAAATCAAACAGCAGCATCCCGATACTAAAAAGAGCAGCACAAATCCCTAAAATTCCTGCTAAAGCGATTAAAATTGTTTTCCACTGAGCTTTCAGTTCTTGCAGGGATAATAACGTCCCCATATTGGTAATTAGCAGGAAAATGAGCATTGTTACTACCGCTGGCGGAATACCAGCAAGCGCTACAATATCAGGCGGAAAAAAAGTCCAATATCCGAGCAGGAATAATACCCCACTAATAAAAATAGAAGGAATCCAAGCTTTTGTGCGAATTGATACAACTTCGCCAATAAATAAAATGAAAACTAAAATCGTCAATGCCAGCATTTGCGCCATTTCTACTTCCTCCTTTTACTTTCAGTCGACTGCACTAATTCCGCCTTTTCTCTTCATTTTGATAAAGTGTTGCTGCAATGTTAGCATAAATTTAAGCTATTATAAATAGAATTCAACGACAATTTAGAAATTACAATCAATCGTATTATGGCTATTAATTTGACAGCAGGTCCCATTCTTTTTTCAAGACTTCATCTATCTAATGCGAACTCACTGAAAATGTGGCTATATTTGAATTTTCTCAAAGGAGAACCGAGAAAGGTTTATGTTTTCTATATTAGAGGTAACGGGATAGGATAGGACAATATAAGCTATAAAAGGAGGAAATGTTTAATGGAAGGTAAAAACTATATTAATGGTGACTGGACAACAGCGGGTGATGGGGTCATCGACGTAATGAACCCGGCAACTGGGGAGAAATTCGGTACAGTACCAAACGGCGGTGAAGCAGAAGCTAAGGCTGCAGTTGATGCTGCTTCTGCGGCTTTTGGTACATGGTCAAAAACGACCGTCTATGAACGTGCCTCTCTCTTGATGAAATGGCATGATCTTTTACTGGAGCACAAACTGGAAGTGGCAGAAATCATGACGAAAGAAATGGGCAAGCCGTTAGCTGAAGCCATCGGAGAAATTGAATACTCCGCTTCCTTTATTTCCTGGTTCGCTGAAGAAGCAAAGCGTTCAAATGGCCGGCTCATCCCCGCAACAAAAGAAGGCAAACGGATCCAAGTATTAAAGCAGCCGGTTGGTGTTGTCGTTTCCATCACACCATGGAATTTCCCAGCTGCTATGATGGCTAGAAAAATGGCTCCAGCTCTCGCAGCCGGCTGTACATTTGTAGCGAAACCGGCAAAATTGACGCCACTGACCGCAGTGCGTATGTATGAGCTGGCAGAAGAAGCCGGATTCCCAAAAGGGGTTATTAATTTGGTGACCGGAAGCGCCAGCAAAATCGGACGTGTCTTCACCAGCCACCCAGCAGTCCGGAAACTGACTTTCACCGGATCCACTGAAATCGGCAAAGAATTGATGAAGCAAAGCGCTGACTCTATGTTGAATTTATCGCTTGAACTTGGCGGCCATGCTCCAATTATTGTCTGTGAAGACGCCAATATGGATTTGGCAATTGAAGGCGTTATGGCTTCGAAGTTCCGCAATGCGGGGCAAACCTGTGTATGCGGCAACCGAATTTATGTCCACCGGACAATTGTTGAAGAATTTTCACAGCGCCTGCAAGAAGCAACAGCTAAATTGAAAGTCGGCAACGGCATGGATGAAGGCGTTCAAATTGGCCCTCTTGTTGACCAGGACGGCTATGAAAAATCGGCTCGGCATGTACAAGATGCTGTGGAAAAAGGCGCAAAAGTTTTAGTCGGGGGAGACGGAAAAGCAGAAAACGGAGCATACTTCTATAACCCGACCGTATTGATCAACGCAACTCCGGATATGCTCGTCATGAACGAAGAAACATTCGGTCCGGTTGCTCCAATTATGGCTTTTGATACTGATGAAGAAGCGGTACGCCTTGCGAATGACACTCGATTCGGCTTAGCGGCCTATTTCTTTACAGATAGCTTATCACGGGGAACTTATATTTCTGAAAACCTTGAATATGGCATTGTGGGTTGGAATGACGGGGCTCCCTCCACAGCACAAGCGCCTTTTGGGGGCATGAAAGAAAGTGGAATTGGACGCGAAGGTGGACAAGAAGGATTGGAAGCTTTCCTGGAAACGAAGTATATTTCCATTAAATTATAAAGATGTCTTCAAACAGCGGATGATGAAAACTTCTCAATGATTGTTATAGCGAAATAAATAAACAAAAACGGTCCGAGTGTTTCGGACCGTTTTTCATATGTTATAAAACTGTTTCAACTGATTTTATACCCGCATTTGACGGTTTGGTAATCAGGCATTCATAATGCGGAAAGAGCTTTTTCAGCTTTTGGCTGATGTCTCGTTCTTTGCCTTTTTCTGCTGCGACAAATAAAGATGGACCTGCTCCGCTGATGGCAGAACCATAAGCACCAGATTTCCGGCAAGCTAGCCGAATGGCATCAAAGTCAGGGAACCTGCTTTTTCGGTACGGTTCATGAAATTCATCTTTCTCCATCATGCGCCCTGCTGTTTCCCAATCCCCTTTTGCCAATGCTGCGGCTAGTACATTCGCAGCCATGCTGCTGCGGACGGCGACAGGATGCGGTAGTTCTTCCGGCAATAATCCTCTGGATTCTGAAGTCAGAAATTCTGTAGGGGGAACTAGGATCAAGACACCGATTTCGACCTCTGGAACATGAACAATTGACAGCTCTTCGGCATCCGCATAAGATATCGTCAAGCCGCCTAAAAGTGCTGCAGAAATATTGTCCGCATGCCCTTCCATCTCTGTGCCGATTTCCACTTTTTCTTTCATTGGCATATTCAAATCAAGAAGGCGATCCGCGATTTCAATGCCGCCTGCAATCGCGGAAGCACTGCTGCCAAGACCGCGGCTAAGCGGAATATCGGTTTCCACTTGGAGTCTGGCAGGCGGTAAATCCCGGCCATATTTACCCGCAACTTTCTGAGCCGCCACAACGATTAAATTATCTGAAGAAGGCGATAAATGCTGATAGCTTTCATTATTGTATTGAACCGACCATTCATTTGCAGGAGAGACATGAATGGATAGGTGAAGATCCAGAGCAAGTCCGATCGAATCAAATCCAGGGCCTAAGTTAGCTGTCGAAGCCGGCACGGTTACCGTAAAGTCGTTCCATTTCATGCCTTGACTCCTTTCTTCAAATCCTCCCAGAACTGCTCCATATCTGCTGGCACTAATTGTGCTTTATGCTCATTTACTGAAATGGCGGTTTCCGGATCTTTTAACCCATTGCCGGTCAATACCGCTACAACAGTCGATCCTTTCTTCAGCATGCCGCTTTCCACTTGTTTTTTGATGCCTGCGATTGAAGCGCAAGATGCCGGTTCTGCGAAAACTCCTTCAGTTGAAGCCAGCAATTGATAGGCTTCCAGAATTTCTTCATCTGTAGCTGCTAAGATTGTTCCATTTGATTCATCTAATGCATTTAATGCTAAGTTCCAGCTGGCTGGATTGCCAATCCGGATTGCTGTTGCAACCGTTTCCGGGTTTTCAACAATCTCATTATTAACGATTGGCGCTGCTCCAGCTGCCTGGACACCTAAAAGTTCCGGACGTTTTGCTCCGGTTTTTTCAGCATATTCACTAAAACCTTTCCAAGACGCAGAAATATTCCCGGCATTGCCAACCGGCAACGCGAAGATATCCGGCACACGGTCCAGCTGGTCGATCACTTCAAATGCAATTGTTTTCTGCCCTTCCAAACGATACGGATTAACTGAGTTGACAAGTGCAATTCCTGCTTCCTGCCCCACTTCCCGTACCATGCGGAGTGCTTCATCAAAATTCCCTTTGATCTCAAGGATTTCTGCTCCATACATTTTTGCTTGTGCCAATTTCCCAAGTGCGATGCGCCCTTCCGGAATGACGACGATTGTACGCATACCCGCTCTTGCGCCGTATGCGGCAGCAGATGCAGACGTATTGCCGGTAGAAGCACAGACTAGTACAGTCTTTCCTTCTTCTTTTGCTTTTGCAACGGCCATGACCATTCCGCGGTCTTTGAAGGATCCGGTCGGGTTAGCCCCTTCCAATTTCGCATAAAGTTCAATTCCCCATTGCTCTGATAACTTCTCTAAATGGACTAGCGGTGTGTTTCCTTCCTGCAGCGTTAATGCAGGTGTAGCTTCACTTACCGGCAACCATTCCTTATACTGTTCGATCAATCCTGGCCATCTCATGCTGTTTCCTCCCCTTCGATGCGGTAATGGCTGATGACGCTCGCCGTTCCTGCTAAGTCGTTTAATACATCCAGATGCTGCTGGCGTGAAATCTGATGTGTCAAAAATACAAGTTCGGCCTGCCCTTCTTCTGCTGCAGGATGCTGCATGACAGATTGAAGGCTGGCACCGTGTTTGCTGTAAACAGCAGTTAGTTTCGACAGTACTCCCACTTCATCTTTTACCAGTAAGCGATGGAAATACTTTGCATAGCGGCTGCTTTCCGGTTTCATCACTCGTTCGTGCTGGGCAGCGTGAATTCGCTTGCCGTTAACTTCAAGCAACAGGTTCCGGCATGCAGCGATAATATCTGATACAACGGAAGTAGCCGTCGGCAATGAGCCGGCTCCTGGACCATACAGCATTGTTTCTCCAACTGCATCTCCATATATGTATACTGCGTTAAACTCATTATTGACTGAAGCCAGCGGATGTGAGTTTGCCAGGAAAATAGGTTCTACCGCAACTTCGATGCCTTCTTCGTCTTTTTTAGAAGAACCGACCATCTTCATGGTATAACCGAAATCATTCGCCATTTCCAAGTCGCCCTCTTGTATTTCCCGCATTCCTCTGACCAGCACATCTTCAATATGGACTTCTGTCGAAAATGCCAATGATGATAAAATGACCATTTTCCGTGCTGCATCTAATCCATCCACGTCTGCTGAAGGATCTGCTTCTGCATATCCCAATCTTGTCGCTTCTGCCAAAGCTGTTTCATAACTCATATTTTCTTTTTTCATTTTCGTTAAGATGAAGTTTGTTGTGCCGTTGACGATTCCCATCAAACTTGAAATCCTGTCTGATGCTAATCCATCCTCCAAAGTGCGGATGATCGGAATGCCTCCAGCTACACTCGCTTCATAAAACAAATCGCATTTCTGCGCATCTGCCAGTTTCAAAAGATCATGGCCATGTTCAGCCATGACATCCTTATTGGCGGTTACAACTTGCTTGCCGGCTTTTAACGCTTCTTCAATCGCCCGTTTCGCTCCGTCCATTCCGCCCATTACTTCCACAATGATATCCAGGGAAGAATCATTCAATATTTCGTCAATATCGGTTGTAAAAACGCTTGGATCAAGAATTGACAAACGTTCTTTGTTATTGTTCCTGACCAATACTTTTTTAATGGTTACTTGAACGCCTAATTTATGATGCAAATCTTGTTGATGCTGCTGCAAAATTTTTGCAACCCCAGTGCCCACTGTTCCAAGCCCTAATAATCCGATCGAAATTTCATTTTTCATTGACGATTCCTCCTACGCTGTGTACACTGTAAAAATACAGTTGTTTTTACCATAAGGACATTATAGTATTATATTAAATGGAAAACAACCCTCAATTCTCTAAAGATTGGACTTGATAAAGATGAAAGTATGTAAATTTGGCGGAACATCTGTAGCAAGCGCGGAACAAATCCAGAAAGTGGCGAACATTGTCAAAGCGGATTCCGCACGGAAAATCATTGTGGTATCAGCCCCCGGCAAACGTTTCGAGGGCGATGTAAAAGTCACGGATCTTCTTATCCAATTAGCAACAACTGCGTTATCAGGACAAAATACTGCTTCAGCATTGAGCCAGGTAGTTGGCCGATACGCGTCGATTGCAGAAGAATTGGGGCTCGACAGTGAAATTGTTTCCATCATTGCAGCCGATCTTTCTTACAGGCTCGCATTCAGCAAAGAAGATCCTTCTTTATTCTTTGATCAAGTAAAAGCCAGCGGTGAAGACAATTCCGCGAAACTAATCGCAGCTTATTTTTCATCTATTGGATTGACTGCAGAATATATCAATCCAAAACAAGCAGGGCTGGTCGTCACTGAACTTCCAAAACGCGTTCAGGCGTTGCCAGAATCATACAATAATTTATCCACTTTGGCCAATCAACAACTCATCAGTGTGTTCCCAGGATTTTTTGGTTATACACACGATGGCACGCTGCGGACTTTCGACCGCGGCGGATCCGATATTACTGGTTCTATTTTAGCGGCTGCCGTGAAAGCGGAATTGTATGAGAATTTTACAGACGTTGACTGCGTGTTTGCAGCCAATCCGAGAATTGTGGAAAACCCGGTGGAAATCCAAACAATGACTTACCGTGAAATGCGTGAACTTTCTTATGCCGGTTTTGCTGTACTGCATGACGAAGCTTTAATGCCTGCGTTCAAAGAATCTGTTCCTGTTTGCATCAGAAATACGAATAATCCTCAATCTCCGGGTACGATGATTGTAGCAGAACGGGATTATTCACGCCTTCCGGTGACCGGAATTTCGGCGGACAGCGGATTCTCTACACTGTATGTCAGCAAATATTTGATGAACCGGGAAATCGGTTTCGGACGCAAACTGCTGCAGATTCTAGAAGACGAAGACATTTCCTATGAACATATCCCTTCAGGCATTGATAATCTATCAGTCATCATCCGCAGCCATCAGTTAACGCCTGAAAAAGAAAGCCGCATTGTGGAACGCGTCAATAATGAGCTGCACGTAGACGATGTGCATTTCATCAGCAACTTCTCGATGGTCGTTTTGGTCGGCGAAGGGATGAAATATACCACTGGGCTGGCTGCACGTGCAACTGATGCCATTGCCAGAACCGGCGCCAATATTGAAATGATCAATCAGGGTTCATCCGAAGTCAGCCTCGTCTTCGGGGTCTTGAAAGAAGATGAAACCAAAATTTTAAAGGAGTTATACAATGAATTCTTTGTTCCTTCTTTGGTTGTCTAATATGTCCTTATATTATTAAATATTAAATCCCCTGGCCAGCGGATGGCCAGGGGATTTTTTTATTTTCAAGTCCAGTTAGTAAGCAGCGGTCCATCGTTGCCATAAACCGGGTCTTTCTCCGGCAATGGGGCATCCAAGATTGCTTCCAGCACTTCCGGGCGTTCCTCTGGCTTGCCTAATTTCTTGTCGGGTTCCGCGCCGCCGGGATATGCGCCGACCACCTGAAAATCATCTGTGCTATCCAGCAGTTTGTGCCCAGTTCCGGCTGGCAAAACCGCCACATCCCCAACTGAAACCTGCAGCGCCTGTCCCTGGTCCCCGCCGAACTGAATCGTTGCAGATCCTGAACGCACTCCCAGTACTTCATGGGTACTGCTATGGTAATGGTGGTATTCAAAAATGCCGTCAACCCAGCTGTTGGTCCAGCCATTTTTGTTGAAAGCCGCTTCGATTGTTTCTGGATTTTCTTTAAAGGCCCCTGGATAAATGATCAAAGGCAATCTCGGATTATTCGGAATGGATTTGTCGTCTTCAAAATGATAAAACTGTTCGTTCCCCATAAACCATCAGCTCCTTTTTCAGATAGTAAACTTTACCCGTGCATCTGAAAAGTAATCGTTTTATATAAATTTCCCGCATTAAAAGCCGAGCCGCTCCCGGACCAAAGCGGTGTAATTCTGGCTGACCGGCAAGACTGCCCCATCTTTTAACGTTAAAACTAAATTTGAAGAAAAGTCCCGGGAGATTTCCTGGATAAAAGGAATATTGACGATATAAGAACGATGGATGGGCAAAAACGTATCCGGTAATTGGTCTTTCAGGGATTTCAATGTGTGGATTGAACAATAGGCTTCTTCTTCTGCATAAAACCAAGTTTTCTTTTGGCTGCTCTCGATATGGGAAACATTGGTGACCGGCACCGGCCGCCACGTATCTTCAAGCTTTCCAGTTAAAAACTTCAGCGGCTGTTTTTGGCGCTGGAGGAAATCCGACGGCAAAATAACAACTAAAACTCCAGCTTGCCCGGAAATATGCACCGGATAACCCACTCCAAAATATGCAATTCCAGATTCTTCGTCTCCCACCAGCACTTCCAGTCGCTTCTCTTCTTTATATGTACGGCCAGCCACACTGCCTTCTGCTACTTCATCGCCCACTTTGACGTAGGAATCCTGTACACCCGCTTTGCAGTAAACATAGCTGCTTCCAACTGCGACTGCAATCGACGCCTCTTTCGGAATCCAGTCTCCCATAATGAACCCCACTTGTTCTAAAACACTTTTCTCCATACACCGATTCTCCCTTCAACTGTATTCATCGCGCAATCCTTGCTTTCATCTCTGAATATCTGATTTCATCCAACTTTCAGGACAGTCATAATATTCTGTTATATATTAATATACATCAACACAAACTGTATTAACACAGTTTATAAATTTTTTATTTGAAAGGATGGATTAGATGGTAACCAAACAACTACAAATCGAACAATTGAAAAAGAGCTGGGCTGAAGATAGCCGTTGGAACGGAATTGTCCGGCCTTACTCAGCGGAGGATGTAGTCAAACTTCGCGGTTCTATCCAAATTGAATATACGCTTGCGAAAAAAGGAGCTGAGCGTCTATTCCGCTCCATCCATAAAAAGAATTTTGTGAATGCCTTAGGCGCATTGACTGGCAACCAGGCAATCCAGCAAGTAAAAGCAGGATTAGAAGCGATTTACTTGAGCGGCTGGCAAGTAGCAGCCGATGCCAACTCTGCCGGACAGATGTACCCGGATCAAAGCTTATATCCTGTCGACTCGGTGCCGAATGTCGTGAAAAAGATTAATCAGGCCTTGCAGCGTGCAGACCAGATTGACAATGTGGAAGGCGATGAAGGCTTTGACTGGTTCGCACCAATTGTCGCTGATGCAGAAGCTGGATTCGGTGGACCGCTGAATGTTTTTGAATTGATGAAATTGATGATTGAAGCTGGTGCTGCCGGCGTTCACTTCGAAGACCAATTGGCTTCCGAGAAAAAATGCGGCCATTTAGGCGGAAAAGTATTGCAGCCGACCCAGAACGCGGTCCGAAATTTAATCTCAGCGAGGCTGGCATCCGATGTATTAGGCGTGCCGACTGTCTTGATTGCCCGCACTGATGCAGATGCAGCTGATTTAATCACGAGCGACATCGACCCGGTTGACCATCCTTTCATCACCGGCGAACGGACACCTGAAGGATTCTACCGCACCAACGCTGGCATTGAACAAGCGATTGCCCGGGGATTGGCGTATGCGCCTTACGCTGATTTAGTATGGTGTGAAACGTCCCATCCGAATTTGGAAGAAGCGAAACAGTTTGCAGATGCCATCCACGAGAAGTTTCCAGGCAAGCTTTTAGCTTACAACTGCTCTCCATCTTTCAACTGGAAAGCAAAATTAGATGAGGAAACCATTGCGAAATATCAAGTTGAACTTGGTAAGATGGGGTATAAATTCCAATTCGTTACGCTTGCTGGATTCCATGCTTTGAATCATAGCATGTTTGAACTGGCTCACGATTACAAAGACAATGGCATGGCTGCATATTCAAAATTGCAGCAAGCTGAATTTGAAAGCGAGTCGAAAGGCTACACAGCAACGCGCCATCAGCGAGAAGTCGGCACCGGCTACTTCGACGAAGTATCACAAATCATCTCAGGCGGTACAAGTTCAACCACTGCGATGAAAGGCTCCACGGAAACGGCTCAATTCCAACCGGTGAAATGAAAGGATGATTTGATTGATCACAAAGTCGAATGTCTTGATTAAGAATAAAGTAACACCCGAAATGGAATCCATTCTCACGCCGGAAGCGCTGGCGTTTATTGAAAAGCTGCACGTGAATTTTGACAAGCAACGGATTGCCTTGCTTGAACAGCGCCAAGTGCGCCAACAGGAAATCGATGGCGGCAAGCCTTTGGACTTCCTGCCGGAAACTAAACATATTCGTGAAAGCGACTGGACGATTGCTCCCCTGCCGGAAGATATGCAAGACCGGCGGGTGGAAATCACCGGGCCGACCAACCGTAAAATGCTGATCAATGCACTGAATTCCGGCGCAAAGATGTTCATGGCGGACTTGGAAGACGCGACAGCGCCCAGCTGGTTCAACGTCATTGACGGGCAGATAAATTTACGCGATGCTGTCAGGCGCGAGATTTCGTTTGAAGCACCCGGCACTGGCAAGAAATACATCTTGAACGAACAAACGGCGGTACTGATGGTCCGCCCCCGCGGCTGGCATTTGTTGGAGAAAAATATCGAGATTGATGGCAAGCCTGCTTCTGGCAGCTTAGTCGATTTCGGGCTTTATATTTTCCATAATGCACAGGAATTGATCAGACGTGGTACAGGTCCATACTTCTATTTACCGAAAATGGAAAGCCATTTGGAAGCCCGGCTCTGGAATGATGTTTTCGTTTTTGCCCAAAATGAGCTCGGAATCCCACAAGGCACCATCCGGGCTACAGTATTGATTGAGACGATTCTCGCTGCATTTGAAATGGATGAAATACTGTATGAATTGCGCAATCATTCCGCTGGACTGAACTGCGGTCGCTGGGATTATATCTTCAGTGTCATCAAACGGATGCGCAACCGGCCGGAATACTTATTCCCTGACCGCTCTCAGGTGACAATGACTGTCCCATTTATGCGGGCATATACGCAATTGTGCATCCAGACCTGCCATAAGCGGAATGCACCGGCTCTTGGCGGCATGGCGGCCCAGATTCCCATTAAAGGAAATCTCGAAGCAAACCTTGCGGCATTCCGAAAAGTAGCCGAAGACAAACGCCGGGAAGCGACAGACGGACACGACGGCACCTGGGTAGCCCATCCCGGTATGGTGGCAGTGGCGATGGAACAATTTGACGAGCTTATGCCCACGCCGAACCAGATTCACCGAAAACGCGAAGATGTCAGTGTAACGGCAAAAGATTTAGTGGAAGTGCCGACCGGCAGCATCACCGAAGAAGGGCTCCGCTCCAATGTTTCCGTCGGCATCCAGTACATCGCTTCCTGGCTGTCCGGCAGCGGGGCCGCTCCAATCAACAACTTGATGGAAGACGCGGCAACAGCGGAAATCTCCCGTTCACAAGTCTGGCAGTGGATCCGCCATCCGAAAGGAACGCTCGAAGACGGGCGTGACATCACTGTTTCCCTGTTCCATGAAATCCTGGAAGAAGAAGCCGGCAAGATCAAAGAATCTGCCGGAGATGCGGTATACCTTTCCGGACGTTACGCGGAAGCCTGCGAGTTGTTTACAGACCTCACGTTGCAAAGTGATTTTGCCGAATTTTTGACCTTGCCTGGGTATGAAAAACTAAACTAAAATACTGGAGGAGATCACGATGAAAACGACGAAAACTTTTGAGGCACGTTCAAAGAAAGAATGCCGGGAATGCGGATGCGAAATCAAGGAGCAGCGCGAGTCGATCATCTATGAATGTGAACGCTGTATCGGACAAAAAGAGGAATAAGGATTTTATTGGAAAGAGGCCAAGCACCCACGCTGCTTGGCCTCTTTTTTGTGGAGAATTGGACAGAGATAGTTGGTTTGGACAGTATTTTATTGTGAACGGATAGTATTTCAAGGCAAACGGATAGTATTTCAAGGCAAACGGATAGTATTTAACTCTGGGCGGACAGTATTTGCAGTGAACAGACAGTATATCCAAATAACTGGAAATCCTTTTTATTTAACCCCCTCTACTTCTTTTCAAATATACCTTTAACCCCGGACGGACAACGACTATAATAAAGGCAATATAGCAATGCCGGAGGTGGAACAATGGAAAAGTACGTATTGAATTTCACTGAAATCAATCGGAACCATTTGCCGCTTGTGGGCGGAAAAGGCGCAAATCTGGGCGAACTGGCAGGAGCAGGATTCCCTGTCCCTACAGGGTTTTGTGTAACAACTTCCGCTTACCGAAAACTGATTCAATCCAGCACAAAAATGGAAGAACTGTTCACCTTTTTGGACAAGCTTTCTCCGGAAGAATTTGATCAAATCCGCATTGTAGCCAGCCAAATCAGAGAACATCTAGTATCCCTGCCGATGCCTGAAGACATCAAAAGGGCAATTTTGAGTGCTTGGAAATCCACTGGGGAGAAGCAGTCATATGCAGTGCGCTCCAGTGCCACAGCGGAAGACTTGCCGAACGCTTCTTTCGCAGGGCAGCAGGATACTTTTTTGAATGTTATCGGGGCAGAAGCACTTCTCTCGGCCGTCCAAAATTGCTGGGCTTCTCTCTTTACTGACCGGGCCATTTCCTACCGAGCAAAAAATGGGTTTGGCCATCGTTCCGTTTACCTTTCCGTTGTCGTCCAGGAAATGGTGTTTCCCGAGGTATCGGGAATCATGTTTACTGCTGATCCGATAACCGGTCACCGTCACACAATTTCAATCGATGCCAGCTTCGGTTTAGGTGAAGCGCTGGTATCCGGCCTCGTTTCGGCTGATTTGTATCAAGTCCGCCATAACCAAATTTTTTATAAACAAATCGCCAAAAAAGAACTGGCTATTTATGCTCTCCCAAAAGGCGGAACTATAAAAAAAGCTCTTTCTCCGGCTTTCCAGGAAATACAGGCGCTGCCGAATCATAAAATTTTGCAATTGGCTGAAATCGGCCAACAGATTGAAAATCATTACGGTTCTGAACAAGACATTGAATGGGGCCTCGTGGGCGGTGAATTCAAAATATTGCAGAGCCGTCCTATCACTTCCCTATACCCCCTCCCTTTTGTCAACGATGAGCAGTTTCATGTCTTTATCAATTTTGGCTATATCCAAATGATGACCGATCCCATGCAACCGTTGTCCTTCTCCCTTTTGAGCAATGTCACCAATTTTATCAATAAAAACACAGTCGCTCCTGAAAACCGTGTGTTGCGGGAAGCAGGCGGCCGTGCGTTTGCCGACTTTACCGGAGCCTTGACACTGCCTCCGGTCCGGCACCGGCTGCTGAAATTGATGAGCGGAATGGATGAGCTTCTAGCATCCGCTCTTTCAGAAGCGATCAGCCGTTCGGAGTTCCAGCGAGTATACGTGCCTAAAAAAACTGTTTTGCTGAGACTGCGGAGAATTGCCCCGATGGCCGTTCCTGTCGCTTTCAAAGTAGCCGCCAATTATTGGTTTAAAGACCCTGCAAAAGCAAACAGCAAAGCCACCAATTTTATCAATAGATACGTCAAGGCAACCGAGTTGAAATTGCAAAAAGTTACAGGACCTGAACGTATTCGCGTGATTGAGCAAGGGATGGGCAATATGTTTCCGCAAGTGCTGTCCAAAATTATCCCTTATTTCATTACGGGCATGCTAGCTTCTGAAGCGCTTAAGAAAAAGCTGGACCAACGGCTTGGCAAAGAGCAAAGCGCTTTGCTGCTTGGCAAACTGTATAAATCCCTTCCCGGCAATGTAACAACGGAAATGGGGCTGCAATTGGGCGACCTTGCTGATTTCACACGAGAGAAACCGGAACTGATTCATTATTTGCAAACTGTGGACCATGAAAGTTTTTACGCTAGCCTTGGCGATATCCCGGGCGGCATGGAGTTCAAACAGAAGCTGGACCATTTTCTCATTAAGTATGGCGCGCGTTGTATCGGGGAAATTGACATGGCAAAACCGCGATGGCAGGAAGATCCGGCACAACTCATCTCTTCAATCATCAGCAACCTGCAGACCATGGCATATGGTGAGCACCGCAAAAGATTCGAACAAGGCAAAAAAGATGCAGAAGCAGCCGGCCAGGAAATCATTCGCCAGTTTAGCGGTATCGACCAACGTTATGTTGCCAAACTGGTTAAACTTTACCGAAACTTGATGGGGATGCGGGAACACCATAAATTCGCACTCGTGAAGCTGATGTATTTATACAAACTTGCTATTCTGGAAGAAGCAGAATTTCTGGTCCATAAAGGCAGACTTTTCCAGACTCAAGATATTTTTTTCCTTTCATCGGAAGAACTGATTGGATTGCTGGAGGGACAGCCATCGAAGAATCTGCCGGAAGTGATTGAATCGCGTAAAAAACAGCATGACTTAAATCATAAATTAAAAACTCCGCGTGTTATGACAAGCGATGGGGAAATGATTGAAGGAAAGCCGCGCGCAGCAAAAGGGCCAAAAGATGCACTCATTGGAACGCCCGTTTCTTCCGGTTCAGTAACCGGTGTTGCACGGGTGGTTCTGCGGGCAGAAGATGCGCAGCTGAATCCCGGGGAAATCCTGATTGCCCCTTATACCGATCCTGGATGGACCCCTTTGTTCACGTCAGCGGTTGGGCTCGTGACTGAAGTGGGCGGCATGATGACGCACGGGTCTGTCGTCGCCCGTGAATATGGAATTCCGGCTGTTGTCGGAGTGGATATGGCAACGGAGCTGATAAAAGATGGCGACGTCATCAAAGTGGATGGCACGAATGGGTACGTGCAAATACTCAGCAGAAAAGAAAAATTAACCGTTAGCCCGTAATCGATGTGTTTTGCATTTATTGCAAACAGCACCTTAAGAATCTTTGTGCAAGGTGGAGTGATTCTGCATGGGTGAATAAAATTATAAAGAGGATAACCACCATCATGGTTATCCTCTTTTCGTTGTATGAAGATTAACTTAGAAAATTATTATCGAAAAATTTATTTTGAGTTTTCATATTTCGATGACTAATAAAATTTTGCATAGTAACATCGCGAACAAACATTCGGGTATATAGTACATAAAGACGTAATTATAAATACAATAAGGAGGGAAAAGAATATGATAATTAAGGAGTCGGGAAATAATTTAATTAAAATTAAATATGTTGCATTATATCTACGGAAATCTCGAGGAGATGATACCAGTCTGGTTGATGACGTTCTGAAGAGGCATAGAATACAATTGATTAATTTTGCGAATTTACTTGGATTTTCATATGACATTTTTCAAGAGATAGGCTCATCCGAGACCATTCGATTTCGACCTGAATTTATTAGACTTTTAGAAAGGGTAAAACTGGGGATCTACGATGCCGTCATTGCAATCGATTTTGACCGCATAACTCGAGGCAATTCAGAAATTTATGAGGAAATAAAAGAAATTTTTATGAAAACTAAAACGCCCATTCTAACTCCTTATGGAGAAATAATTGATTTTTCTAAAGAAATTGATGCCAATACCGATATGAAGGCAATCCTAAATCAATATGAATATATGAAAACAAAAAAGCGTTTACATGACGGTAAAATTCGTTCTGCACATTCTGGGTTCTGGGTTAACGGGACACCCCCTATCGGTTTTAATTATGATAAGAATACAAAGAAATTAATCATTGATGAAAAATATAAAGAATTGGTCCAAAAAATATTCGACCTTTATGTAAATAAAGATTTGCCATTGTATGAAATAGCATTCGAATTAAATCGCCAAGGTTTTAAAGGTAAACGGGGCGGATTCTTTCGAGAAATTCAAATTCGGCGCATATTATTGAACGAAGCATATATTGGAAATATCGTATTCGGTAAAAGTGAAGGCAGTGGCCATTTAAGAAAGAATACTAAGCCGTTAAAAAGAATGAAGGAAGCAGATTGGATTCGAATTGAGAATGCCCACCCTGCAATTGTTGAACTCAATCTTTTTAAACTTGCGAAAATCAAAATGGCTGAACGACAAAAAATTCCTTTCAAATTGCAATCAGAAATTAATACACTGTCAGGAATTATTCGTTGTGGTCAATGCAACTCAATCATGAAATTTACACAAAAACAACATGTAAAGAAAGAAAGCAAAACTTTATATATAAAAAAATGCCAGCATCCAGATCCATATGGCGACAGATGTCATAATAAAGGTTGTAATTCTGAAGTCGTTCTTCGAGCATTACAGCAACAGATTGAAGAGTATCAGATGAAACTGTTGAAAACAAATAACGCCACTGATTTAATTGCACAAAGGAAATTAGAAATAAATATTGAAACAACTGAAGAAAAAATAGAAGGTTTGAAACAAAGCATGGTTAGAATCAAAGGTTTGTTCGTTGACGGTTTTATAGATCAAAAAGAAATGTTAGATCGAATCGAATTTCAAAAGAAAAAGTTAAATGAAAATTGCCGTGAAGTCCAAGCATTGAAAATCGAATTGATGCTGCTGCCCAAGCAAACTTTTAACCGCAAGAAAGAATTAGTCCACGAAGTAGTATTAAATTTTGACGTAAACAATCCATTCAATCCAACGCTAAACAAACTCCTTCAGGAATTAATCGATTGCATTTATTATACTAAGACTGAAAAAGATATCTCAATAAAAGTAGATTTCTCTTAAAGTGCCTACAGTTGTCTTTTTCTTCTTAATTTGTTTATAGTATATGCAACAAAATAGAAAGGAAGTGTTCGAGATGAAAGATCGACATTCAAAAGAATTCAATTGGTTAATCGAATCGAAATCACCTTATCTATTGCAACATGCTCGAAATCCCGTTAACTGGTATGAATGGACCCCCGAAGCGTTCCAACGTGCAAAACGTGAAGGAAAGCCAGTTTTCTTGTCTATTGGCTATTCCTAGCGGGTAACAATTTCAACTTGCCATTGGTGTCATGTGATGGAACGGGAATCGTTTGAGGATCCAGAAGTGGCCTCCCTTCTCAACGAACATTTCATCTCGATCAAAGTGGACCGTGAAGAACGGCCGGACATCGATTCAATTTATATGAACATTTGCCAGTTGCTGAACGGAGAAGGCGGCTGGCCGCTCAATGTCTTTTTGACTCCGGAGCAGAAGCCGTTTTACGCAGGCACATATTTCCCGAAAACAGGAAAGTACGGCCGGCCGGGCATGATGGTTGTGCTGCCGCAATTATACGCAATTTACCGGGACAATCCTTCTAAGATTCAGGATATCTCAAGCAAACTGACGGAAGCGCTGCAGCCTGCCGCTGGTTCATCTCAGGAAGAAATCCCGAATTCAGTTTTTGAACATGCCTATGCGATTCTTAGAAATGAGTTTGACCCGATTTTCGGAGGCTTTGGCAAAGCACCTAAATTCCCGACTCCAAGCCAATTGCTGTTTCTATTGCGTTATTTCCACACAACAGGTGAACAGCCGGCCTACGACATGGTGGAAAAAACCTTGAACGGCATTGCAGACGGCGGAATATATGACCATCTCGGCTCCGGCTTTGCCCGTTACTCGACTGATCAGCAGTGGCTTGTCCCCCATTTCGAGAAAATGCTGTATGACCAGGCACAGCTTTTAGCAGCGTATACCGAAGCTTACCTTATCAAACCGGAGCCCCGGTTCAAGAAAATCATTTACGATACCATTGAATTTATTGAACGTGAAATGACCCATCCAGACGGCGGTTTTTATTCAGCGATTGATGCAGACTCAGAAGGGGCTGAAGGAACGTACTATATTTGGACGGCCGATGAAATTTCAGAAATCCTCGGGACCGCCCGCGCTGAAATATACTCGGATGTTTACAACATTACACTTGAAGGAAATTTTGAAGGACGCAATATCCCGAACTTGATCGGTACGAATAAAACCGCGATTGCGGAAAAATACGGATACAGCCGAGAACAATTAGAGGATCAAATGGAATCCTGCCAGCGTGAATTGCTTGCTGAACGAGAAAAGAGGCTGTATCCGCATCTGGATGACAAAATTCTTACCGCTTGGAACGGAATGACTATCGCAGCACTTGCCAAAGCCGGCGCTGCTTTTTCAGAACCGCGGTTTATTGAAATGGCGGAAAAAGCCGTTTCCTTTATAGACCGGGAATTATGGAAAAACGAGGGACTGTTCGCCCGCTTCCGCGACGGCGAAGCGCGGCATCTAGGCTATCTGGATGACTACGCCCACTTCCTGTCAGGCCATCTCGAATTATTCCTGGCGACTGGAAAACCGCTTTATCTCAATAAATCACGGGAATTGGCGAATGAAATCTTTCACCGGTTTGAGGATTCTGAGCATCACGGATTCTTCTTCACCGACAAAGATACGGAAACTCTTATTGTCCGGGACAAATCCGTTCTTGACAGCGCCATGCCTTCCGGAAACGGCGTCGCCATTCTTCAATTATGGCGCTTGGCAAAACTGGACGCAGATAGTCAATTGCTAGATAAAGCCGAGCGGGCAATGACGTCGTTTGCCGATGAAGCTGTCAAATATCCGACAGCCGTTCTCAGTTTATTGATGGTTCGCATGGCTTTTGGAGCTGGCGGTAAAGAAATTGTGATTAGCGGAGCTTCTGAAGCCGATAAAGAAAATATGATGGAATTTATCCTTACCACCTATCGTCCATTTGATGTGTGGCTCGTAGCGGATGCAGAAATGTCAGCCCTGGCAGAAGGAAAAGTCCATAACGAGCAGCCGATTGCCATTTATATCTGCGAAAATTCTGTGTGTAAAATGCCTCTATTCGACATTGAAGATGCACAAATCCGTTTGCAATAAACTCATAAAAAAGCCGGCTGTAAAAATTACAGCCGGCTTTTGCATTATCAGTCGAATTTTTAATCTTGTTTAGAAGATTTGATGCGGTAACTGGAGTCTTCTTCCAGCTTATTGAAAATTTCTATATAGCGGGTTCCCGTATTCACTTCTTCTGACGGAGCTTCTTCGTCTAAAATTTCTTTCAACGGCTTTGTCTCTGGTTCAATAATCCGTGAATCAAAGTCTTCCATCAAAGCCTGAAGGGCGTCGTAGCTTTCCACCTCTTTATCTTTTTTCACTTCTTCAAAAAGTTCTTCTGACTCTTCTTCAGTCAGTTCAACGTAGCCGACCATAATTCGCTGTGCTGCCATCAAAAAACCTCCCAGTATCTCATTTCCTCTTCTATACCCTGCTCCTGAAGCCGCATAAACCTGAGGTCCCCCTCCCTTCTACTTAAAACTGTAGAAGACGGCCAACATTTCCGTTATGATGTAGCTAACAGAAAATCCTATAACCGGAGTGATTCCAATGCGCGTTGCCATTTTCGATTTTGACGGAACTTTATATTCGAAAGAAACTTTTCAATTGATGATGGACCATTTAAAAAAACACCCTGTACACAGCAAACGGTACCGCCAGTTTTATCGGGCCATTATGCCTCCTTATATCGGTTCAAAATTAAAGCTCGTGTCCGTGAAAAAAATGCGTGAACAGTCTGTTCAAGCTTACCTGTCAGCGCTTGAAAGTTTTACAAAACCGGAACTGGAATCTTATTTCGGAGAAATTGCCGATAAAATGCATGGCGATTTTAACCCGGCTGTCGTAGAGCGCTTGAAGCAGCACGTGCATGATGATGACTATGTCATGCTCGTTTCAGGAGCGTTCACTCCTCTTCTTCATGCCGTAACAGAAAAACTGCCGATTCAGGCCATCATTGGCACTGAAATTCCGTATGCCAATAATATTCTCGATCACCAATCAAAGATTTCCCACATCCAAGGCCCTCTCAAAACGGAGAAAATTAAAGAAGCCTTGTCTGGACATGATGTGGACTGGTCGAATAGCTTTGCTTACGGAGACAGCCTGTCCGACTTGCCTGTTCTTGAACTGGTCGGACATCCGGTAGCTGTACAGCCGGAACCAAGCTTAAGGGCAGTTGCTGAAGAGCGGCACTGGGAAATCATCTAGGGAAGCGCCGGCAGTTATATAGTTCCAACGAGTACCGTGCTAAGAAATTAATAAAAAGCGAATCGCAGCTGCGATTCGCTTTTTTGTTTTCAACATCAATTCCCATAAATCATTACTGCATTCAAAAAATCCAAGTTAAACTTGGCGGAACCCATGAAATTTCTATGACGCAGAAACAATCATGTATTTCCAAAAAATCCCAGTTTATTTATGTTTGTAATATCAATGTCATTATACAGCACTTGATTGCTTACATTAGCCGCTTCTTCCATTGAGACTATATGGGATTTTCATATTTTTTTGTTCTTAATGCTATTTTTCAGTGAAAAACCTATGCTCCTATCCGCTCTGTCGAAACCCTTAAACTTTTTAGTGACTCTTAGCTTTAATTATCATATAATAATATACAGAAAAATTAAAATTTAAGGTTATTCATTAATATTAATAAAAACCCTTTCAAAAGCACTTTATATTTGTTAAAATTCATTTAGTTGAATAATTATCCATTAGATATTAGGGGGAACTATAAATGATAAAGAAACAGACCATGTTTGCAGTTTTTGCTTCAGCGGCTTTGCTGTTAAGCGCGTGTGGAAGTGAATCACCGGAATCCGGAAATTCAGGCGGCTCAGAAGAAGCAAAAGTATTGGATATGGGAACTTCTGCAGAATTCCCTCCATTTGAATCACGGAATCCTGAAGGGGAAATCGTGGGATTTGACATTGACCTGGCCAACCACATCGCGAAAGAGCTTGGTTATGAACTGAATATCACCGACATGAAATTTGATGGATTGATTGGAGCTTTGCAAAATGACCGTGTTGATATGGTCATCGCGGGAATGTCTGCAACAGAAGAGCGCAGAAAGAACGTCGATTTTTCTACTGAATACAACCATTCTGGCGAAATGTTTTTAACTGCTAAAGGATCTGAGCTTAAGTCACTTGAAGACTTGGAAGGCAAAACAGTCGGCGTTCAACTTGGAACAATCCAAGAAGAAGGCGCGAATGCTATTGTGAAAGAAGAAGACATCAACTTTGAAATAAAAGCGTTAGACGACTCCGGCGCATTGATCCAGGAAATTCTGTCTAACCGCATCGACGCTGCCTACATGGACAAACAAGTAGCAAAAGGCTATATCGAAGCACAAGACCTTGACTCATTCGATGATCCGACGACTTCTTCGCCCGGAATGGCTGTTGCCTTCCCGAAAGGCAGCGAGCTAGTCGATGATGTCAATACTGTCATTGAAGAAATGGAAGCAAGCGGCGAACTCGCTGAATTGAAAAAGAAATGGAAAATAGAAGAATAAAAAAACCATACTCAAGTAAGGAAGAACCATCTCGCTTGAGCACTAGTTTATCCACTGTCCATTAAACTATATAAAACAAAGCAAAACTTCATTGAGTGGGGACCTCGTTCTCCACTCAATATTTATTCTTCCACATTAATCTTAGCGGCATAAATCTTTTTTATAGAAATGGGTTGTAAACGATGAATTTGGACTTTTCACAGATTGTTCCCTATATTCCATTCATGCTGGAAGGTATATGGGTCACGTTAAAATTTGTATTTTTTGCCATCATCCTTGGATCTATTCTCGGAACGATTCTGGCATTATTTAAAATTGGCTCAGTCAGGGCCTTGCGCTGGTTCGCCGATGCGTATACTTCGGTATTCCGTGGCACTCCGCTGATTTTGCAATTGATGATCATTTATTATTCCATTCCGCAGCTGACCGGCTATGACATCTCGCCTTTTCTTTCGGCAATCCTGGCATTCGGCCTAAACTCCTCTGCCTATATTTCGGAGATTATACGGGCTGGAATCCAGGCCGTTGACAAAGGACAGATGGAAGCTGCTCAAGCTCTTGGCGTTCCTTACCGGGCGATGATGACAGACATCATCCTGCCGCAGGCGCTGAAAAACATTCTCCCTGCTTTGATGAATGAATTTATTACGCTGACGAAAGAATCTGCGATTGTTTCGACAATCGGTTATCTTGATTTAATGCGCCGCGCGCAAGTCGTCGGTTCCGATTTGTTCCGCAACTTTGAACCGCTATTGTTCGTCGGAGTGATTTACTGGTGCCTGGTCATGGGCTTGACGGTCATCGGCAGAATGTTTGAACGGAGGCTGAAGCAAAGTGATTAAAGTGGAACATTTGTATAAAAAATTCGGCAATAACGAAGTACTGAAAGACATTACGACAGAGATTAAAAAAGGCGAAGTGGTTTCCATCATTGGGCCTTCAGGTTCAGGCAAGTCAACATTTCTGCGTTGCTTGAATATGCTTGAGATTCCAACTTCAGGCACCATTATTGTCAGCGGACAAGATTTAACGGGACCTAAAAAAGATGTCCAAAAAATCCGCCAGCATATCGGCATGGTATTCCAGCATTTTCACTTGTTTCCTCATTTGACTGTGCTTGAAAACCTCACTTATGCCCCAATGAAAGTCAAAGGCGAAAAGAAAGACGTGGCTCAGGAAAAAGCGCGTGTTTTATTGAAACGCGTCGGTTTGTCAGAGAAAGAAAAAGCTTATCCGAGCAGTTTGTCCGGCGGCCAGAAACAGCGTGTTGCCATTGCACGTGCCCTGGCGATGGAACCGGATTTAATGTTGTTTGACGAACCGACTTCCGCTTTGGACCCGGAAATGGTGAAAGAAGTTCTCGATGTTATGAAAGATTTGGCTAAATCCGGCATGACCATGGCGGTTGTGACCCACGAAATGGGCTTTGCCCGTGAAGTAGCTGACCGTGTGATTTTCCTTGACCATGGTGTCCTGGTGGAAGAAGGCCAGCCGGTGGAATTTTTCAACAGTCCCCGAACCGAACGTGCAAGAGACTTTTTAGAAAAAGTTTTATAAAAAAGCGCCCTGGAGGCGCTTTTTTTATTTGCCAGCGATTTGCTCTGTTTTGCAATCAACTAACGGCTTTTTCGAGCGATTTAGACACGTTTACGTGCAATCTCCCTTCATCGTTCATTTGATGCTCATATATATCCTCCTTTTCTTCCATATCTGCGTGATATAATCAAAGCACTATGAAATAGTCGAGGTGGAACAATTGTTTAGAAAGATCATTCTTTTAGTAACCGTAGTGTTTTTCATGGGGCTTGTTTTATTTACAGGCATGATGTATTTGAAAAACGAAACGGTAGTTTATTCACAAGGAGACATCACATTAACGGTAGAAAAACCGACTTTTTTCACTTTGTCTGATTCTTCGGTAACTGAACAAGGCAAAGATGTGATCCGTTCTCATGACCTGACTTTATTGGGATTGCCGATTGGAACATACACACTTGTTGAAAGAACACTTGATAATGGCGTAAAAATCGTTTTTGAGCAATTGGACAACACAAGTTGGATGCCATTCGCGGTATCACTGAACACGAACGGCCTTTCAGAAGCTGAAGTTAAAACGTGGAATCCGAAACCTGTGAATCATCAGGAAGATCCTGTGTATGGCATAGACCCTACGGTGAATCCTTATGGCACCATTAAAATGGTTGCTGGTGAAATACTTCAAGGGAATTTATATGTCTCCAGAGGATTAACACTTGGCAATGGAACGGAAGTTCAAGAATTGCGCCATGAAATTCCTGACTTGACGATGGAAGAAGGTTCCTTAAGGAAGAACTTTTGGCTCCCCCCAAACTATCAGACAGAGACCTGGTTTATGATTTCAGAAGCTCCATTTTTTGAAACAGCAGCCACGGAAGACAAGTGGATTGATTTTACTTTGAACAACAGGCTCCAGCAGCTCAATTGGCTCACTCCTGCAGGGCCCATGGTTAAAGTCGAACAGACAGAAGATCTCCGGACTCAACTGGCCTATAGCCGGGATGAAGAACGAACAAAAGATCCGGTATCAGCTGAATGGAACAAAACAGCTCCTTCTTTATTTTTCGAATCAATGGTATTGAATTCGAAAGCTGCCCAGGAGCAATAAAGAAAACCCGCTAAAGCCATTTTAGCGGGGTTTTCCTATCTTCAAGATTCTCTAGGCTAGGAGTATATTCACTTCACCTTTAACTGAATAGTCTGTATAATAAAGATATATAAATATATCCTTCTTTCCACCTGTATTCCCATCATAAACTAAGGAGGTAATCAGCATGGACCGCAGACGTGTGGACCCGCAAGAAGTGGAGCGCCGGCAGTTTGACGAAGAATATTTTGCATCTTTGAACATGGTTGGTGAAGGAGCTCCTGATTTTTCATTTGTGGAAGAAGATGATGCAGTCGAAGAAATAAAAAGTGAAGAAAAGAAAGCGCAAAACCTTCATTAAGCTTCCCTATTCCCGCCTCCTTGAAAATGGAGGCGGATTTTTTTTGTAAAAAAACCCTCAAAGCCTATGAAGGCTTTAAGGGAATGAATTTTCATACCATCAGCTCGGCAACAATTTCATAAGAACGCAGACGGTCTTTTTGATGGAATATCTGTGAATTGACGATGATTTCATTGGCACGGGTTTTATTGGCAAAGCTTTGAAGTTTTTCCCGCACGACATCCGGTGTCCCGACAATCATTGACTCTGTCGCCATTTTTTCTTTAAAGATAGCAATTTCCCGATCCGTCCACACTTCCTCCAGATGGTCGATTGGCGGCGTGAAAGCAGTAGGCATACCTCTCATCAGATTGAACATTTGCTGTTGGCTGGAAGTTGCCAACCATTCTGCCCGTTCTTGTGTATCCGCCGCGATAACATTGACGCCGACCATGGCATAGGGCTCTTTCAATACTGCCGAAGGCTTGAAATTCTGATGGTATAATTGAAGCGCCTGAATCGTGAAATCAGGGGCAAAATGGCTGGCAAATGAAAACGGCAATCCTTTGATGGCCGCCAGCTGCGCACTAAAGCCGCTTGATCCGAGAAGCCAGATGGGTACATGCAGCCCGGTTCCCGGATATGAACGGACCCGCCCTACCGGTTTATCGGAAAAGTAGTTTTCCAGCTCTGCCACTTGCTGCGGAAAATCATCGCCGCTGCTCTGCAGCGTACGGCGAAGGGCATAGGCAGTAGCCTGATCACTGCCCGGTGCCCGTCCAAGCCCTAAGTCGATACGATCCGGATACATCGCCTCAAGGGTACCGAACTGTTCTGCAATCACAAGCGGCGCATGGTTTGGCAGCATGATACCGCCTGAACCGACGCGTATTTTTTTAGTCGCTCCAGCAATATGGCCGATTAACACAGAAGTTGCTGAACTGCCGATGCCCGGCATATTATGGTGTTCTGCCAGCCAGTAGCGGTTAAATCCCCATTCCTCTGCATGCTGTGCGATTTCGACACTGTTGCGGAACGACTCGGAGGCGTCGCTGCCTTCGTTGATCGGTGCTAAATCCAAAACGGATAAAGGTATATCTTTGAATTTCTTTATATGCATCCTTCTTCACTCCTTGTCTCTCATATTGTATCGATATTGCCAATTAAACACATCTTTTCCGCTCATGGCAGGAGACATAGAAAAAGCTGGCTCTCAAGAAAAGAGTCAGCTCTTGCTAGGCCATTTATCGGAAGACAGTACGTCTTGAAGTGAAGCGACAAAACACATCGGCTGCTTTGTCCTGATACGATGCAGCCGTTTTGCATGCTCCGGTTTGACTCCTGTAAAGATGCTGGATGTGCCCATCAAGCTGAAAGATTGAAGAAGGGAATCCAAATGGCGCAGTCCGTCATCGTTAATCCTCCCCATTGCCGTCAAATCAAAAATGACAGTGTCAGCCTGGGTTTCATAAATGCGCACCAGCAAGCGTGGCGTAAATGCCAATACTTGTTCTTCGGTCAAATCCCCGAACAAGGGAATGAGCAGCCGTTGCTTATCCAATTGGATGCACGGCGCAGATAATCCCCTTACTTTTTGAAGCAATTCCAGCGTCCGTTCTTTTTCTTGAAAAAGATCATAATCCGTATCCCGAAGTCTTTCCCGAAGCTTGGACAGTTGGCCGGCCACGTGCTCTAGCTGACTATCTTTTAGCACAATGACAAGAGATAGAAGCGTCGGATCATTGCGTTTTGCATGAACATCCACTAAAAGCAAATCGCCTCTTTTTGAAACGAGATTAAGTTCAAATTTTTACAGCGAAGATTCTATTCTCAGCAGTTTTTTTGCTTTTTGTAAACTATCTGCATCAACAATGTCTGTAAATTTACGGCATTCTCCGAATAATTCTTCTGCCTCCATAGAACAGTCGACTACCAATAATTCATTGTTCACTTCAAATGCCGGGAGCGGCAGTCCATTAAATTGAGATTTCATAGTCATTTTCAGGCTTCTCTCCCGTCTTGATCCAAAGTTCCAATTGGTTTAAGTCTCTTACCACCATTGCCCCGCTATTTCTTAAAGAATTTGAATTTGAAATATTGACTGCACGTCCGCCGACCAGAACAGCCGGCTGGAACTCCAATGCCAAAAATTCATTTACGTAGGTTTTCAATAAAGGCAACCTGTAAGCAAGCGCTGCCGACAAAGCAATAACGTCAGGTTTCCATTTTTCTGCTGCTTCCAAAGCATGCGGCAGTGGCAGATTCGGTCCCATATATTGGACTGACCAGCCATATTCCTGGAACAGAGAGGCTACCATTTTCAATCCGATATAATGGTCTTCTCCTTCTGGCCCCAATACCATGACTTTTCTTTCCCCGCCTCTTTCTGCCAGTTCTCTATTTTCTACAGCAGATACCACGAAATCGCAGATTGCGGTAGCCAGATGTTCATCGGCAACTGTGATTTCATTGTTTTCCCATAACGTGCCGACATGATACATCGCCGGCGTCAGTAATTGGTCGAACAATTCTTTTCGGCTATGGCTTTCAAGAAAAGATTGAATCTGGCGCAATGCTTCCATATCTTCCCCTTGCAGAAACAATTCCGCTAGTTGGGTTGGCTGCATCATCTCCTCAACCTCCTTTTGCCACAGTTTAGAAAGTAATTCATTTGCTTGCTGAAGACAATCCAGCATAAAGCTTTCTTCAAGCTTTTCCGTTTTTCCTGGAAGGATCTTAATGAGCCGTTCAAAATTATCAATGATGAGGGCTGTTTCCACATTGCGGCTGTTCAATACCGTCTCCAGCCAGCGGCTGTAATCTAAAAATACTTGTTTGTCTTCCAGTTCATAAGCTGTTTCGAGATGATCCAAATGGTGATGGTTGTCTTTCTCGGTATGCTGGAAGCCCCGCTCACCGAACCGTTCCCAAATGCTTGGATACGCTTCATAAATGCTCGTGGCTGTTTCCAGTGCGATTTGATCTTTAATAGCTTTGTTCATTCCGCTACGACCTCGTATTGCCGGACTTTCGGCACAATTCCAGCTAACGCCTTGTCCGGATAATATTTTTCAAGCTCATGGATTTCTTTGAACTCATTGCTTCTGACCCATTTCAAATAAGCTTCTTCTGAATGCCATTCCAAATGCACCGTCAATTCATTTAACTTTTTAGTGTTCTGGATAAGCCGAAACTGATGAAAGCCTTCAGCCAGGTCCACCCGCCGGGAACGATTTTGATATATTTTAATGAGATCCTCTGTTTTTTCTTCCGGCACTTCAACTGTTGACGTCACAATATACATCCATATTCCCCTTTTACTGAATTGATACTGTCTATTATAATCTTTCGGTCTTCGAATTAAAAGAAATGCACTATAGTTGTCCTCTGCCGGATAGGATGATTTATTTTGAATATTTCAATTCCCTCTTGCACTTCTTTGTAAAATACTCTAAACTTTGAAATATCCAATTATACATAACTTCATAATTTTAATTCTTATCAAGAGAGACGGAGGGATTTGGCCCTGTGATGTCTCAGCAACCAGCCTCACGGCCACGGTGCTAATTCCAATAGGCATTTGCCTAAAAGATGAGAAGATTGTGTTACCTGAACAGGGGCTTTCTTCTTTTTGAAGAAAGCCCCTGTTTTTTTTAATTGAAAGGATGATGAACATGGTCGAACATAGCTTGGAGACACAATTGGTGCAGTCGGGAAACCGATGTGATGCTAAAACGGGAGCAGTCAGCCCACCAATTTATTTATCAACCGCCTATGGACACGAAGCACTTGGCAAGTCGACAGGGTTTGACTATACACGTACAAAAAATTTAACACGCAGCATTTTGGAAGAAGGCATCGCGAACCTTGAAGAAGGAGATGCAGGGTTTGCCTGTAGCTCCGGAATGGCGGCTATCCAACTTGTCTTGTCGCTGTTCCGTCCAGGTGACGAGCTGTTAGTTCCGGAAGACATTTACGGCGGGACTTATCGGCTGCTCGGCCATTTCGCTGACGTCTACAATATCCAGGCGACTTATGCAGAATTCAAAGATGTTGAATCAACTGAACAGCAAATCACCATTCAAACACGGGCGTTGTTTATCGAAACTCCGACCAATCCATTGATGCAGGAAATCGATCTCCAAGCTTATGCAGCACTCGCAAAAAAGCACAATCTGCTGCTTATTGTCGATAATACATTTCTAACTCCTTATCTCCGGAAGCCGCTTGCATTAGGAGCGGATATTGTCATCCATAGCGCTACTAAGTACATCGGCGGCCATAACGATGTACTAGCTGGAGTGATTGCCGCAAAAGGCCAGAGCCTATGTGAGCGATTAGCCGCTTTGCATAATGCCACCGGTGCCGTGCTGTCCCCGTTCGATTCATGGCTTTTGATTCGTGGATTGAAGACTTTGCCTCTCCGTATGAGGCAGCATGAAAATAACGCTAAAAAGATTGCTGCTTTTTTAGAAGAGCAGCCCATCGTTTCACAAGTTTTATATCCTGGTAAAGGCGGCATGCTGTCATTCCGGCTGCAAAAAGAAGAATGGGTTTCTCCATTCCTCTCAAACATCCGCCTGATTGCTTTTGCAGAAAGCCTCGGAGGTGTGGAAAGTTTCATCACTTATCCTGCCACACAGACTCATGCAGTTATTCCAGAAAAAGAAAGGCTGCACCGCGGCATATGTAATCGCCTGCTCCGTTTTTCAGTCGGCATTGAAGATGCTGACGATTTAATTGCTGATTTAACCCAGGCTTTCGCCAAACTTGAAAAGGAGGCTCTTCGCCTATGACCGATCATTTGGAAACTCAATTTATCCATTCAACCGGAGTTGACCGGCAAACCGGAGCAGTAAACGTCCCTGTTTATATATCTTCAACTTATCACCAGCCGAGCTTTGATGAATTCGGCCCTTTCGACTATAGCCGTTCGGGAAACCCCACGCGCTTGAAGCTGGAAGAAACCATTGCCAAACTTGAAAACGGCACGCGCGGTTTTGCGTTCGCTTCCGGCATGGCTGCCATTTCTTCCGCTTTCATGCTGCTTTCTGCTGGCGATCATGTTTTGATTTCTGAGGACGTTTACGGCGGTACTTACCGCTTTGTTACAGAAGTGCTGAATAAATTCCATATCGATTATACATTCGTCAATATGACCGATTTAAGTGAAATGGCAGAAGCCATCCGGCCGAATACAAAAGTGATTTACCTTGAGACGCCGTCTAATCCTGTCATGAACATCACCGATATCGAAATTGCAGCAAAACTGGCGAAAGCCAACGATTGCCTGACATTTGTCGATAATACTTTCATGACGCCCCTTTATCAAAATCCCTTGGACCTTGGAGCGGACCTTGTCTTACATAGTGCAACGAAGTTCTTGTCCGGGCATAGCGATATTATTGCAGGGCTCGCCGTTACAAAAGATGCGGAACTGGGAGACCGGCTCGGGTTTATTCAAAACACTTTCGGTTCGGTCTTGGGAGCTCAGGATTCCTATAACTTAATCCAGGGCATTAAAACTTTGGGTGCCCGGCTCAAGCAGTCAGCCGCTTCAGCCCGTATCATCGCCGACTATCTGCACAGCCATCCTGTAATTGAAGAAGTCTACTATCCCGGATTCCGTTTCCATCCGGGATATCCGATTCATGAACGGCAAGCTTCAGGTGCAGGAGCGGTCCTGTCACTCCGCTTGGCAGATAAAGCGGCGGCCCGGACGTTTGTTGAGAGCTTGCGCATTCCCATCTTCGCTGTCAGCTTAGGCGCCGTCGAATCCATCTTATCGTATCCTGCGACGATGTCCCATGCTTCTATGCCAAAAGAAGAACGTGATAAACGGGGCATTACAGACGGATTATTGCGCCTGTCAGTCGGATTGGAACATACCGATGATTTACTGGAAGACTTGGAACAAGCATTGCAGAAAGTCCGGGAATCTGCAGGAATCACATCGTCTATAAGATAAAGAGCAACTTCTCCCCTCTTTTTCATCTAAAAAAGCCGTTCAATCGATTAGATTGAACGGCTTTCTTCTATATATATATATATATATTAACTGACTGATCCGGCCGCAATTTCAACTGACTGGTTTTCCTGCACGGATGCGTATTTTGCTACACCTGTTTCCACTGCAGCTTTTGCAACAGCTTCCGCCACTGCTGGGGCTACCCGCAGATCGAATGGAGCCGGAATCACGTAATCATCATGGATTTCCTTTTCCTCAATCAAACCAGCAATCGCATGTACAGCAGCAACTTTCATCTCATCATTAATTTCACGTGCCTGTACGTCCAATGCGCCTCTGAAAATCCCCGGGAATGCCAACACATTGTTGACCTGATTCGGGAAATCAGATCGGCCTGTTCCAACTACACGGGCGCCTGCTTCTTTCGCCAAATGCGGCAAAATTTCAGGGTTTGGATTAGCCATTGCGAAAATGATAGAGTCTTGAGCCATACTGCGAACCATGTCCTGTGTAAGAGCACCTTCTGCCGAAACCCCGATAAAGACATCTGCACCTTTGATCACTTCGCTCAGCAAGCCTTCAATACGTTCAGGATTTGTGTTTTCTGCGACTTTTTCCTTGAACGGATTCATGCCATACGTCCGTCCTTTAAAAATTGCACCTTTCGTGTCGCACATAATCAACTGGCTGCATCCGAATTTTCTCAATAGCTTAACCACCGCAATACCGGCAGCTCCTGCTCCGTTGACCACTATTTTAGTCTCTGCAATATTTTTACCGACTAATTTTAAAGCGTTGGTCAAGCCAGCCAATGTGACAATCGCAGTTCCGTGCTGATCATCATGGAACACCGGAATGCCCATTTCTTCTTTTAAACGCTCTTCGACAATAAAACATGTCGGAGCGGAAATATCTTCCAAGTTTACGCCACCAAAACCGGGTTCCAGCAATTTGACGGTTTGTATGATTGTTTCTGCATCGGTAGTATTCAAGCAAATCGGAAAAGCGTCCACTCCAGCAAATTCCTTGAACAATACAGCTTTTCCTTCCATTACCGGCAATGCTGCTTCAGGGCCAATATTGCCAAGGCCAAGAACAGCTGTTCCATCAGTGACAACTGCCACAGTGTTGCCTTTCATCGTATAGTCATATACTTTATTGCGGTCTTGGGCAATTTCCTTGCATGGTTCAGCCACTCCGGGAGAATAGGCCAAGCTTAAATCCCGTTCATTTTTCACTGACACTTTTGATCGGACTTCCAGCTTTCCTTGATGTTTTCGGTGCAAATGCAAAGAATCGTTTTTTAGGTTCGACATTGCCTCATCTCCCTTTATTCATAATTGTTCATTATAAAGAGTTTTCAGAAAAAAGGAAGGTTTTTTCAACCATTGGCATAACATTTCATCCTTTGGACTGAGACAAAGAAAAAAGGAAGCGCTTTCTAAGCCGCTTCCTTCCCTCATCACTACAGGCCGTATAACCCACTTCAAAATCTATCTTCTAGATGGCTGTCCAGCCGCCATCCACTTTAATCGTTTCACCCGTTACAAAATTCGCTAAGTCAGAAGCCAAGTAAAGAACCGCTCCTGAAATGTCTCTTGGCTGAGACAAGCCGTCTAGAAGGATGCGGCTATGCACTTCATTTTTGAATTCTTCGTCTTCAAACATTTTGGCAGTAAATTCGGTTTCAATGAATGTCGGTGCCACAGCATTTACACGTATGCCGTTTTTTGCCCATTCCACTGCCAGCGCTTTTGTCAGCTGCACCAAGCCGCCTTTGCTCGAGCAGTAAGCAGCCCGCTTAACGAATCCAACAAAAGCCATTTGGGAAGCAATATTGATAATGCGGCCGCTGTTTTGGGCCAGCATATATTTAGCAGCCGCCTGGCTGGCAAAAAAAGCGGTCTTTAAATTCAAATCAAGAACCGTATCCCAATCTTCTTCAGTCACTTCCATTGCTGGCTTAGCAATATTGACGCCTGCATTGTTGACGAGCACATCAACTGTACCAAAATGTGCAGCTGCCGTATCGATAAGGAATTTCACTTCTTTAATGTCACTTAAATCTCCTGATACTGCAATACAGCGGTTGTTATATGTCTGTAATTCATTCAACGCCTCCTGCAGCACCGTTTTGTCACGGCCTGAAATCACCACATTGGCATTCAGTTTGGCAAAAGTCAGGGCAATGTCTTTGCCGATTCCTTTGCTGCTGCCTGTAACAATGACTGTCTTGTTTTCCAGTTCAGAAAAGTATGCACTCATTTGCCATTCTCCTTAATTGCTTTCATATCATTTTTCAGAAAGTGAATAAGTGTCTGTTCCCTTTCAGCATTTATTTTCTCTGACACCTCTGGATCCCATTTGTAAAATCCTTCTCCATTTTTATCTCCAAATTTCTTTTCTTCCACCAGTTTTGTCAGAACTTCACCAGAGCGCTGAGCTTTTGAGAGATCCTCGAACAAATAATTCGAGATGGCAGAAAATACATCCAGTCCGCCCATGTCCGCTGTCATAAGCGGTCCAGTTACCGGCAGCCGGCGGCCGATGCTGTATGTCACTGCAGCATCGATATCTTCTTTTGTGGCAACCCCAGAATCTAACAAGTCCTGTGCTTCCCGGAACAGCGCATACTGCAGACGGTTGCCGATAAAGCCGGGCAGTTCCTTGTTTAATAGAATCGGTTTTTTATTCATGCCAAAGAGCACATCCATGGCGCGCTCTACTGTTGCATCATCCGTATGTTCGCCTTTGACCACTTCCACTAAAGGGATCAAATGACCGGGATTCCAGAAATGAGTCACGACAAAACGGTTCGGATGCTTCATCTCTTCAGCCAGCATGCTTGGCTTAAAGCCGGATGTATTGCTGGCAATAATGACTTCATCGTTTACCATCTCTTCAAGTTTTTTATACATCTCTTTCTTCAATTCCAGAACTTCTGGAATTACTTCAATGATGAATGTAGCGCCTTCCACTACTTCCGCAAGCGACGTTGAAAACTGAATGCGCCCTTTAATTTCTTCAGCTTCTTTTTTATCGAATAAACCATTTTCTGACATGACTTTGAGTTTATTGCGCAGCCCTTTCAGTGCATTTTCAAGATCCTTGTCATTGATGCCGTATACTTTTACCATTTGTCCTGCCCAAGCTGCCGATAGCACAATGGAATGCCCCATTGTACCGCAACCTAAAATCGAAATCTTTTCCATAGTTTGCACCTCTTTTTTATTATGTATAACGAACTATACCCAACAAACTGAGAAACTAATAGTTTGCTGGGTATTTTCATTGGGTCAACTAACAATCGTCTAGGAATGCCCTTACTGATTGAAGTTTTCTTATATGCCGATGCCAAGCGAGAATAATACGACCGCTAAAGCTGCACCGATAAATGGCACTACAACAGTCAATGCACCAAATGCCGGGTAAGCATCTTTATGCGTTTCTCCAGCAATTGACCGGATCGTTGTAACAACGTATCCACCCTGCGGCAATGAATCCAGTGATCCGGAAGAAATGGACACCGTACGGTGCAAGGCTTCGGCATTGACGCCCATATCGAGGTAATGCGGCGCAAGAAGCGGCAAGGCAATCGCCTGGCCCCCTGAAGACGATCCAGTTAGACCGGCAATAATGGCGACTGCCAATGCCCCGCCGATCAATGGGCTTCCCGGAATACCTGTCATGACACCGACTGCCGTTTCAAATGCAGGGGTCGCTCTGACGACTCCGCCGAACCCGACGACAGCGGCTGTATTTGCAATGGCAATGACCGCTCCCAATGCGCCTTCGCTAAATGCATGGCCAATATTTCGGAAGTATTTTCTATTGATGATATAAGTCGCTAAAATCCCGCCGCTCAAGGCAATGATCAAAGCTGATGTGCCAAGTGAATCATGGAAAAAGAATGAAATGATTAAAACCACCAAAAGTGGGAGCATACTCAGCAAAGGATTCGGCAATTCTTTGCGCTCTTCCCCAGGAGCATCTGACGCTCTAGCAACAAACCGCTCCCCTTTAGACAATGCTTTATTGATCATTTTCTTCAGCCACCAATAACCAAAGACCATCATGAAGACCGCAACGATTAAACTGACTTCCCAACCGGCATAAGGAGTAGTGCCCAGGAATTCAATCGGAATCCAGTTCTGGATTTCCGGTGAACCTGCTGATGTCATGGTAAACGTAGTCGAACCAAAAGCAAGCGCAGCCGGGATAAAGCGTCTGGGCAGATCTGCTTGTTTAAATAAGCTGAGAGCCATTGGATATACGGAGAATGCCACAACAAACAAACTGACGCCGCCATAAGTCAAAACTGCACAAGCAATTACAACCGCCAAAGCAGCCCGTTTCATACCGATTTTGCTGACAATCCATTTGGACACACTATCTGCCGCTCCACTGTCTTCCATTACTTTTCCGAAAATCGCCCCTGTCAGGAACATCAAGTACCAGGAAGCGATAAAGCCGGTAAAGCCGGTCATGTAATTGGTCAAAAAGTTGGCAGCTCCTTCAGCAGCCAACTGCGGGAAAATCGGTAACCCATTAAAAATCGCAACCAATAATGCAGTAATTGGTGCAGCAATCAGCAAGTTCATGCCTCTCATGGTCAAATAAATTAATAATGCCAACCCGCCAAATAAGCCGATCATACCTATCATGAACTTTCCTCCATCATCCCTTGTTTGTGTAAGGCGTTGCATATACAGATACAAGGTTTCTCTGGATAAACAGATAAGCAGCGGGAGTTTGAACTCCCGCAAGCTTTATTTATCCATTATTTATTTCCGTAGCGTCTGACACGAAGAAGTGCCTGCTCAGCGTGCCCTACAAAATTCTCCAATTGGCATAGGCGCGCTGCATACTCGCCGATATAGACACTCGCTTCCGGTGTGGTGACTTTTTGATACGTAACCGTCTTAATGAACTTGCCTACCCAAAGACCGCCAGTGTAGCGCGCTGCACCTTTTGTCGGCAACGTATGGTTAGTGCCGATTACTTTATCGCCATAGGCAACGTTTGTTTCAGGCCCCAGGAATAAGCAGCCGTAGTTTGTCATATTTTCTAAGAAATAATCCGGGTTTTCTGTCAGGATTTCCACGTGCTCAAACGCTAAGCGATCCGCTTCAATTCGTGCTTCTTCAATCGATTCAACAATCAGGATCTGGCCGTAATCTTCCCATGATACGCGTGCTACATCTGCCGTCGACAAGGTTTGGAGCTGGCGTTCAATTTCTTTAACAGTTTCTTCAGCCAGCTGCTCAGAAGTTGTGATCAATGCGCCAGGTGATGTCGGCCCATGCTCCCCTTGTCCAAGAAGGTCAGTCGCAATCATTTCAGCATCTGCTGTATGATCTGCCACCACTAAAGTTTCAGTCGGCCCAGCAAATAAGTCGATGCCGACTCTTCCGTATAGCTGGCGTTTCGCTTCAGCGACAAACGCGTTCCCAGGTCCAACAATCATATCAACCGCTTCGATTGATTCTGTACCGATCGCCATCGCCCCCATCGCCTGGATGCCGCCAAGAAGATAGATCTCATCCGCTCCAGCCAAAGACATGGCAGCAATTGTCGCGTTTGGAATTTCTCCGTTGATAGGCGGTGTGCAAGCGATTACACGTTTTACCCCAGCAACTTTCGCAGTCATAACGCTCATATGCGCTGAAGCAACCATTGGATACCTTCCTCCCGGGATATAGCATCCGACACTGTTAACCGGAATATTTTTATGGCCAAGAATGACGCCAGGAATATGTTCCACTTCTATATCCTTCATTGAAGCAAGCTGGGCTTCCGCAAACGCCCGGATATTCTTCTGGGCAAATTTAATATCTTCGATCACTTCATCCGGCACTTTGGAAACGATTTCATTAATCTGTGCATCAGATAAACGGAATGCCTCAGGTGCCCATTTATCGAATTTCTCTGATAGTTCCCGCACGGCTTGGTCCCCTCTTGTTTCAATATCTTTTAAGGCTTCCGCTACAATTTGAGACACTTTCGAATCATTGGCGCTTACTTCTTCCTGTGATTTACCTGCTTTATATACTTTTACCATGAAATTTCCTCCTTTTTGAATACGTATGCAAAAATTAAGGTGCTACTAAAAAGAATATTGCAAATAATCCAAAAAGTCAATCTTCATTAAGTGGTGAATCTTTCTATCAGGCTTCCATCCACTTCTACGACTTCTGCCAAGCCGGTATATTCAGCAATCTCGTTCAGCAAATACGCCACAGTTGTCTCAACCATTTTTTCAATGGGCTGCTCCCATGTAGTCAATTGATACGCCGGCCAAGAGGCCATGTCAATATTATCAAAACCGATCACTTTCGTATCTTCCGGAATTTTGATGCCGCTGTTTTTAAGTGCATCCAATACACCAAGCGCCATAATATCATTTGCCACAAAAAATGCAGCAGGAAGACTTTCTTTCCCGATAATTTGCATCGCCGTTTGATAGCCTCCGTTATACGTGTAATCAGAAGCAAACTGGCGGTAAGCAATTTTTCGCTGATCCAGAATTTCCTGAAATCCTCTTTGCCGCTCCCGGCTTGTCGATGTTTTCTCGTCTCCAGTTATATAAGCCATGTCTGTGGCACCTTTATTGATCAAGAACTCTGCAATTTTCCGGCCGGCATCCACGTTATTGCAGCACACCGAATAAAATTCATCCGTATTCAACTTTCGGTTAAAAAATACCACAGGAATTTTATTCACTTCAAATTGCTTTTCAACTGTGGACGCCATCACAGCATCCGTAATTATGACACCCGCTACGTTATAATTCAGTAAAGTTTCTACATCTTCTGCTTCAATTTCATCGTTATTTGTATGAACGTATAGTATGCTGTAACCCTCTTCCTTGAATGCGGTCGCAAATTGTTTCAGCACTTGGGGATAGAAAGGATTCTGTACCCCTTTCATCACCATTCCGATAATCCTTGTCCGATTGGTAATTAAACTGCGCGCAAATTCATTCGGACGATACTCGAGTTGTTCTGCTGCAGCCAAAATTTTAGCACGAGTCTTCTCCGATACTTTCGCTCCGTCAAAAAACACCCTTGACACCGACGACTGTGAAACTCCTGCTAATTTTGCTACATCTTTTGCTGTAATTGCCTGTTTCATTTTCTTCAATCCTTTTCCCTAATCTCGAACTCTAGAATACACCATTAAAGTATTGTTGGCATTAAATTAAATCAATCAACCAATAAAACACCGGCGAGTTGCATACCGGTGTTTTATTGAGTTATTCAATTGACTCTAAGCTGGAAGTTACAACAAATTCCTCTTCTCCTTCCCCCATCCGGAATTCCCGTCTTACTTCCCCAAATCCTTCAACGAGATAGGTCCGGAGCAAAGCACCTTCTTCGCTGGTATTTTCCAGTAGAATCGCCTCGTCAAAAGTGCGGTATGGTGTTTCTACCTGCGCATCAGTTTGAATGACGGTCATGCCTTTGACTTGATCACCTATTTCTATTGGTGTTTCCAGAAACAAGGCCATCGGTTCCAATGCCTGCAGTTCTTCTGCAGTCGGCTGATAATCCTCATAATACTCGGACTGTTCTTTGACCAAGTCTATCCGATTTTCTTCGAGCCGGTATACCCGCAATGTCACTGTTCCCCCGTTATCTTCATAAACGGCCACGTGATCATTTTCCAGATATTCGGTCCGCAGCGTGATGGCCGCAAATTCGTTTCCTTCACCTTTAAACTTTGCCACCGTGCCGTCTTCCATGAAAAAAGCATAGAGATCTGTCTGATTGGCATCCGGTTCCTCGGCAGCTGCCTCTTCACCGTCAGTCTGATCCATTTCTTGCGGTATGTCTGTTTCAGGCTCAGGAGTTCCTATTTCCGGCATCACTGGTTCTGAACCACAGGAAGTAAGCATAAATATAAATATGAACATTCCTATTAGCCGTATCCATTTCATTTAAATCTCTCCTTTTTTAAATTAGACGTAATTCATTGCTGGCCGTTTCAAAAATAAAAACAGAAAGTATGGAAGTTTCAGGATTTTATTGGTAATATTTATTTTAATTGTTTAAAAAAATAGGCGAGGTAAATCATGAAAAGAAGAATCATGTTAATAGGAGTTGCCAGTTGTTTCTGGTTAACTGCGTGTTCAAATGTCAATGGGGATGATGAGGCAAGTTCAAAAGCAGCAGAAGAAAAAAGCTCGAATGTAGATTTGCTGAATCAGCCATTCGAAGAAATAACTGCCCAGGAATGGGAAACTCTTTACTTATCAAAGGAGGATTTCGATTTATACTTAACCCAACTGCAAGTTAAAGATGCTAATGGCGTCCAGGAAATTGACGAAGTTAAAATGGGTTCAGGAAAAATTAGCATTATACTGAATAACCATGACGGGGAATCGCTTGATAATTTAATGGCAGCACCTTTCCTGGATACTATGGTAAGGCAAGTCTATATCCGTTCGGCTTATTACCAAGGGAAGCAGCCCACCATCATTATTTCCGATTTATCGGGAACATTGCTTTCTAAAACTGTCGAACCTTTGGAAACTGTAAATCCGTAAATAAATAGGTTTAACATGCAAGTTATACCTCCCTCCTGCTAATGCGGGAGGGGGTTTCAGCTTGCTGAGAAAGATAAAACTTGTATTGGTGATCATCCCTTAACCGATATTCCGCCAACCAGCTGCGAAGCTATAGGCCGAATCATTTCGGCCAATAGCTTTGCGACGAGCTTGCGCAGGAGCAGCGCACTTTCATGTCTCGAAGCTAGCGAAGCGATGCAGAGACAGTACGGTTTTCTCCGCTGGTTGGCTCCATATCTGGAGAGCCGGAAGCAACAGCAGAGAACTTATGTCGTGATTACAAAGAACAGTAAAAGTAATAAGCGGAAGCTGAATGCAGCGGAAGGCGGCGAGGGCAAACACTGTGCTCCTGCAGCGCCAGGCGCTTCGTCGCAAACGAATCGTGCAAAATTCTTTTGCACAATTCGCTTTCTGCGGGAGCAGCGAAGCGACGCGAGCTGAAGACCCTGGACTGAGCGCAGCGAAGGAAGAGGCTGAAGCCGTGCCCGCGAAAAGCGTCCGCCTGGAGCGAAATGACAGAAGAACATACGAGTTTCTCGACAGCCTGAAAAAGACCTCCCGCTAATGTGAGAGGTCTTTTTTATACTTTAATTAAATCGCCAAACAATGAAATCAAAAGCAGGCTGACGCCGCCGACGGAAAGTGCTGCAATTAATCCGATATAAAATGGTTTAATCCCAAGCCCCTTAAAAATCTTTAAATTGGTCCCCAGTCCGACACCTGCCATAGCCAATCCCAGCATATAGGTGGAACCGAATGAACTCCAAAAGCCATAGAAATTTTCCCAAGCTTCTTCGCTGAACACGCCGAATGCCTGGCCATCTGAAGCAACAGCAGCATCTCCAATCGTACGCAACAAAGATAAAAATAAGAACCCGAGAATGAACAGCGGAAACAGCTTATACCATTTCGGCAATTTCGTTTCTTGGCTGCTCTTGTCGCCATTCCTAAAAAATAAATAAGATACAAAAGGAATCACTGCAATGATGAACAAATTACGGGTCAATTTGGTAATAGTCGCAACATCCACTACAGTATCAGAGTTGTACATTTGATCATAAATTAGTGCAGCTCCCGTTACTTGTGCCGTATCATGTATGGCGGTTCCTAAAAACAGGCCGGCTTTTATCGGCTCTTCCGGAAAAAATGCATGTGCCAGATACGGATAGAACAGCATACCCAGCAAACCGAAAATCGTTATATTTGCGACTGCATATGAAATCTCATTTTCTTTCGCTTTAATAACCGGAGCTGTTGCCATGATAGCCGTCACACCGCAAATACCAGTACCCGTCGCAATCAAAGTTCCCAGCCGGTTTGACTGATTCATCTTGCGGGTGAAAAACAATGTGACAAACAGCCCGACTGAGATGCATGCTACAATCAGCGGCAAACCCCAAGCACCAAGTTTTAACGCTTCCGTTAAACTCAAGCGCAGCCCCAGTAAAATAATCCCGGCACGCAGTGCATATTTTATTGCAAAACTTATTCCTTTTGAAAAAACATCCGGCAGGCCAATCGTGTTCCGTATAATTATCCCGATTAAAATTGCCACAAAGATTCCTGAAACCGGGCTGGCACTTCCTTCAGGCAAAATGCCGGCTGCCTCCAAAAGAAAACCGATTAAATCAGCACCGTAAATTCCCGCTGCCATTATCACCAAACAAATGAGCAATCCAGGAATATATGTTACGGCTGGAATTCGTTTTAAATTGTCTGCCATTTTCCTTCTCCTTACTCGATAGGTATTATGTACACTTAAAATATCTTTCCTTATCTTAGCATTTATAAAGCGAAAAGTTGAAATTCTATTGCAAAACAAAAAGGCCATTCTATAAAAGAATGACCTTCACTTTAGTTTAATGTTGGATAAACAAATCCTTTATTACTTCAATGACACGCTTTTGCTGATCTTCTGTCATATTCGATCCAGACGGAAGACATAATCCTTCCCGGAATATCTTTTCACTGACCGCTTCCTCCCCATCATGGGCAAAAAACTGTGCATCTTTGAATAATTCCTGCCGATGCAATGGATTCCATACATTGCGGGATTCAATGTTCTCAGCTTCTAATGCTTGCTTTATTACCTCAGGGGTAATAATAGTCAGTTCCGGATCAAGCATCATCACACTCAGCCAGCGATTCGAATACGTGTCTTCAAGCTCGGGCTGGAAATTGATTGCCGGTATATCTTTAAGCCCTTCAGCATACCGTTCAAAGATTTCCCGTCGAGTGCATACGCGCTGATCAATAACTTCCAACTGCGCTCTTCCGATTCCAGCCAGTACATTGCTCATCCGGTAATTATAACCCACAACATGATGTTTGTAGAAAGGCGCCGGGTCTTTTGCTTGGGAACCCAAAAACCGCGCTTTTTCCAATGATTTTTGATCATTAGAGACAAGCATTCCTCCACTGGATGCCGTAATGATTTTATTGCCATTGAAAGAGAATATGCCGAATTTGCCGATTGTACCGCTTTTTTTGCCTTTGTATAAGGATCCCAGTGATTCGGCTGCATCTTCAATAATCGGCACATCATATTCTTGGCAAATAGCCATCAGTTCATCCATTTTCGCGCTTTGGCCGTATATATTAACGACAATAACCGCTTTCGGCAAGCGGCCTTCCTGCTCAGCTGCTTGAAAAGCTTTGCGCAAAGCGATTGGAGACATATTCCAGGTTTCTTCTTCCGAGTCAATGAAAACCGGTTCAGCCCCGACATACAAGATAGGATTGGCACTTGCTACAAAAGTTAATGTCGAACAAAATACGCGGTCATCTTTTCCCACGTCCAGCAGGCTGAGCGCCAAATGAATAGCAGCAGTTCCGGAACTTAATGCCGCTCCGCCAGCCGTCCCCACATAAGCAGCTAATTCTTCTTCAAATTTATCTACGTTCGGTCCGATTGGAGCAATCCAATTGGTTTCAAATGCTTCACTGATATAGTTCATTTCATTGCCAGTCATATGAGGAGCTGACAATAGGATTCTGTCTTTCTTCTCGACAGCAGGCAGAAAAATATTGGTCTGCTTGCCATGATCTATAGGGAGAATCTTCATCGTTTAACCACCTCATCATATTTTGGCATGCCATCAAAAGCAGCCGGGAGAAATTTTTTTGTACTCTTTAAAATACTGTTATGCAAAAAATCCATTGACCTGCTTCCACTCCTTCAACGATTAATCAAAAGACAGTCTTTCTTTAATTGATATTATTGATGACGAGTTTATGCTTCGTGTTTGACTGTGCTGGAATTTCTTCAACGATTCGGATATTGAATCTCATATCCTCCCCGAAAATATATTCCATTTCTTCATGAATGCTGAGCGTCACAGCATTCGTATAGCTTTCTGCAGCTTCAACCATTACATCGATTACATCCCGCGAATTTTGGATAAACTGGATCTTTCGGATATTGGAGGAAAACTTGCTGCTCGCCATCGACATATATAAGGCAGTAAATTTTCCTTTGCTCTTCGATTGAAGGTAATCTTCTTTCTTCCCTTTTATCTCTTTAAGAATCGGATGGGAATTGCCGCATTCACATCGCTGCTTTTCTTTGGACATTTCAATCCGCTCGCCGATGTTATAACGGATCAGCGGTGTTCCATAAGTATTAAAACTGGTGACGACCATTTCCTGATCCTCTGTTGTTTCAATTACTCCTGAACTCAGATTGTAATGGAGGTTTCCTTTTACGCACTCCGTTATAAAAGGTGCACCTTCTAATGAAGCGTAATGAACGCGAAGCGGGCAATCAAAAGCCTCTTCGATTTCTTTTCGATAGGCTGAAGAAAGCGCCTCCACAGTAGAGAAAATAGCAATGGGCTTAAATGACAAAATGATATTATTCCGGTTGATGTATTTGGCGACTTCATAAATTGCGGATGGTACGCCGTCTATAAAATCCGGTTTATAATCATCCAGGTTTTCCACAAATGCTTTAACATTTTGTTCATTGCAGAAATAAGTGGAATACAAGCGCTGTTTAATATAATAATTGTCCCGCCAAAAAACTTTTTTTTGCTGTCTCTTTGGAATGAAGCGCTCCGCACTGAACGTGGCGCGCTTCATTTCCAAATTAACAACTCCATGCTGTTTCTTGAAAAAATCGAGGAAAGCCATATATTTTTGCACATCTTCCTTTGTCAGAAGAAATTTCAAAGGGATTCCAGTGGAGTCCAATGTTTGGCTGACTAGCGCTGAATTTTCAGGAACGGTATACATGGACTTGATATTGTCGCGGATCGTTTCTTTTTCCAGGATTGGCAGTTTTTTAAGATCCTCTATGCTTTGAATTGATTCAATGTCAATGTCTTTGTAATAATCCCGATAAAAAGGGCTATTTGCATAAGCATGTTTGAGCAGTTTCTGCATTTCCAACTGCTGATGCTCTTTTTCCGACTGTTCATCTGAGTAATCGCGCTGGCCGAGCTTTTTCAAATACTTAAAATAGATATTTCCATACCTCTTTTTTGTTTTTCTATATCCTTCAACGCTTGTCAAAAGGTTTTGGAAGTAAATAGGCGAATTGTCGTATATTTTCATAGTCAAATCACGCATTCGCACTTCCTCCTTTAAATGATAGTAAGTTATTATGCAGCTAGTTCGGTTCTTGAGCGTCAAGCAAATTCACCTTTCGCTTCAACATTCCAGTTTTCTTGCCAGTCCGGCTCTTGGCGTTTGCGGTTGGCGAGCCTTATTAAGACGGCCTTTGTTTCTTCTGCCTCCATATCAGGCAATTGTTTGATAATCTTAAGCATTTCAACTTGGCTGATCGGAGTGGATTTTCCAATGTATATTTTCGGGAAGATTTTCTCTTCTTGAATTTCACTGGCATCCAGCAGCTCTTCGTAAAGTTTTTCTCCAGGGCGCATGCCTGTGAACTGTATTTTGATTTCGTTTTCTTCGTATCCTGATAGCTTGATCAAGTTACGTGCCAAATCGACAATTTTAACCGGTTCTCCCATGTCCAGAACAAACACTTCTCCTCCGGAAGCCAAAAGTCCGGCTTGGATAACGAGTCGGGAAGCTTCTGGAATGGTCATGAAATAACGTGTCATTTCCGCATCGGTTATTGTAATAGGACCGCCTTTGGCAATCTGTTCTTTAAATAGCGGTACAACACTGCCTCTTGAACCCAACACATTTCCGAAACGGACTGCTGAAAAAGTGGTTTTGCTGTTAATTGCTAAGTTCTGGACAATCATTTCAGCAAAACGCTTCGTGGCACCCATAATATTCGGTGGATTGACCGCCTTATCGGTTGAAATCATTACAAAGCTTCCAACTCCATACTTATCAGCAGCTTCCGCAACATTTTTTGTGCCGAACACATTGTTTTTTACAGCTTCCAGCGGGTTTGCTTCCATGAGCGGCACATGTTTATGAGCAGCTGCATGGTAAATCATATCTGGGCGGAATTTATTGACGACATGAAAAATCCGTTCCCGGTCTTGAACATCCGCAATAATTGGAATGATTTCAATAGTTTTAGGCAATTTGCGGCGGAGTTCCATGTCGATTGTATAAATCGAATTTTCCCCATGGCCCAATAAAAGAATGCGAGCTGGATTGAAGTTGCAAATCTGACGGCATATTTCTGAACCGATAGAACCTCCGGCACCAGTAACCATGACCGTTTTCCCTGTCACTTGCTCTTCAATAGCGGCCATGTCCAATTTGACTTCCTCACGTCCAAGCAAGTCTTCAATTTTCACATCCCGGATATCGCTGACCTTGATTTTGCCGGTCATTAAATCTTCTATGCGTGGCAGTGTCTGTGTTTTAGCACCTGTATCGATGCATTTTTTAGTCAGTTCAGCCATCTCTTTCTTAGATAACGAAGGAATCGCAATGACAATCTGGTCAATCCGATGATCAACCACGAATTCCGGAATTTTATTAAGAGCCCCCACGACTTCTATTCCATTAATTTCAAGTCCCCATTGAGTTCGGTCATCGTCTACAAAAATTACCGGGTTTTTTCCCCACTCCGGATTCTGCCTCATATGCCGCGCAATCATTCTTCCTGCCTGACCAGCCCCAATTACCATCGTCCGGCTCGTCATTATCGCTTTTTTCTTTATTTTTTCTTCCTGAAGAATCCTTAAGGAAATCCGGGAAGTTCCAATGAAGAAAATCAGCAGCATCCATGAAAGCATCAATGTTCTTACATATAATTGACTTGAATACGCATACTGCATGATCATTGCAACAAATATGGTCAACGATACCGCCGTCACAATCGATTTCAACTCATCGACAGAGGCATAAGACCACACTTTACGGTATAAACCGAAATGCCAGGCAAATGAATGATATGCGATGAAAAGCGTTACTGTGCTGATAAAAAGCATTTCATTAGACAGAACGCTCGCATATGGATACAGAAACAAATAACATGCATAAATGGAGGAGAGAAGGATCAGTGAGTCAATGAAGAATAATGAAATGAATCTTTTCTTTATCGTCAATTGAATTACCCCATCTCATCTTTCATTTTGAACAGCTTTCAATTGCTGTAATTATGGTAATAGTAATTATCTTTGGTCAGCTGGTAGTTGTTCATGACAACGCCCAGGATGAAAGCTTTTGAAGTGACAAGTGCGTCTCTGGCTTTTTTGACGCTGTCTTTTTCTGTCTTTCCTGTATTCACTACCAATACAGTTCCATCGCATTTATTCGCCAGGATTTTTGAATCCGTCACTGCCAGCAAAGGCGGAGAATCGATGATGATCAAGTCGTATCTCGCTTTCATTTCTTCCAATAAGGTGTCCAGTGCAGGCGAACTGAGCAATTCCGCCGGATTTGATGGAATCTGCCCGCATAACAGGAGATCCAACCCCACTACACCGCTTCTTTTTACGGTGTCCTGTAATCTTCCTTTTTTCAGCAGCAGGTTTGATAAGCCGATTTTATTGCTGAGCTGGAAAGAATGATGCAAAGTCGGGCGTCTCATATCAGCATCGACTAGCAGCACCCGTTTGCCTGATTCTGCATAGACAATGGCCATATTGCAGGAAGTAGTCGATTTCCCTTCTTCTTTCGAAGCAGACGTGAACAGGATTGTTTGCGTGTCATCGCTTGGCAAAGAAAAATTGATATTTGTCCGGATGGTCCGGTATTGTTCAGTAACGAGTGATTGCGGTTTAGTACGACCCACCAATTTTCGGGTTGCTGACCGCTTTGATTTTTTCTGTGTCCACATCAGCTATCAACTCCTTCTTATCATTAATATTTGCCGATCTTTTAAATTCCTTGACTTCTGGCACTGTGCTGACGATTCCCAGCACTTGAAGGCCGACAATTTCTTCAATATCTTCTTCTTTCCGGATTGTTGTGTTCATTTGATCCAGCAAAATAGCAAGGCCCGTGCCTAGCATGAAACCGATAATTGCTCCGATTGCCATATTGAACATCGGATCCGGCTTCACTGGATCAGGATCAACCGGTACAATAGCAGGCGCCAAAATATTGACGTTGTCCACGTTCATCAAGCTTTTGATTTTCGCCTGAAATACTGAGGCAGTTGTATTTGCGATCAGAACGGCTCTTTCCATAGATACGTCTTCAACTTCTACAGTAAGGATTTGTGAATTCTCTGCGCTGGAAACTGAAATGTTTTCGTTTAGATCTGAAACTGATTCTTTCAATTCCAGCTCCTCAATCACTTCCGTTAAAATAGCCGGGCTTTTAATAATGATGTTATACGTTTCAACCAATTGAAGATTGGCATCAATATTTAGCTGTTCACTGGCTTGCAGCGGATTTGTGACTCGCTGGTTAACAAGAATTTGTGTAGAAGCCTCGTAAATGGGCTTCATCATTGTGTAGCTGACAATTCCGCTCAATGCGACAAACAATAAAGTCACAATGATGATCAGCGGAAGCCGCTTCCGTAAAGCTTGTAAAAATTCTTTGATATTGAACGTACTTTCCATGCCTTACACCTCTATTTCTAATTGGTTTTGAACTGCTTTTAATGCAATTGCTTTTCAGCAAATTGGCCGATATAAAAAATTTTTGAATATTTGCCGTTATAGGCGTTTAACATCAAAATGATCCAGAGCACTAAACCGATTGGCGATAAGATAACCCCGGACAGCCAGCCAATCATTGGAAGCATGCCCAGTACCGTAAATACGGTGAAAAACACAATGGATAAATAAATCGATTGAAATGCATGGAATCGGACAAATCGATTTTCTCTTTCGATTAAAAGTAAAATGAAACCAGAGAAAAAACCGAATAAGTAAGCAAGCGAACCAGCAATATTTTCAGTGAGCCCGATCGAAGTATTATCCGAGCCTGCAACGCCCACTTCTGCAGGCCGTTTGAACACTGTTTGCTTTTCCAGATTTCCCAGTTGCTGCTCATTGGACATTTTAAAGTTGTTCTCAACCATGTTCTGTTCCTCCTTTATTCTCAATCATTTGACCTAATACTAAAGTGGTTAGGTTAAAAAGAAGTTAAATAGTTTTAATTATTCAAATAATTTTTAAACAAAAAAATAATCTCCGATTCTTTTGTCTTATGGACAAAAATATCGGAGATTCTGTATGGGTATTATTATTCAGTCGCAAACTTATAACCAAATCCTCTGACTGTTCTAATATGAACAGGGTTAGCAGGATCTCTCTCTACTTTCCTTCGCAAATTACTGATATGGACTTTCACTGTCTGGATGTCACCTTCGGAATAATATCCCCAAACCCGGTCATACAATTGCTCAGCGGTCCATACCCGGTTTGGATTTTGGGCAAGCAGCAAAAGAAGCTGGAATTCTTTATGGTAAAGGCGTACAGGTTTATCGTCGATATATAATTCCCGGGCGTCAATATGAATCTTTATATTGTTGTATTGCAGAATTGACAATTTATCATCTTCGCCGTTCGTCCAGCCATTTCTTCTTAGGATAGCTCTGATTCGCGCTTCCAGTTCATTAAAGTCAAAAGGTTTGGTGATGTAATCATCTCCTCCGACTTCAAGGCCTTGGATTTTATAAGATAATTCTTTTCGGTAGCTGACAAAAAGGATAGGCAGTTTTGTCTGCATGCGGATTTGTTCGCACACTTCCAACCCATTCATTCCCGGCATTTCAATATCCAGCAAAATGAGGTCTGGATTTTCTCGTGCCAGCATATCCATGGCTTCATAGCCATCTTCTGCATCAATGACACGGTAGCCCTTTTTCACCAGAAACAATCGGATCAGTTCACGGATGCCTTCTTCGTCTTCGACGACCAGCACTGTTGCTTCACTCATAATATACCTCCTAAATAATCAGAAATTCAGCGGCAGCGCGATATAGAACACACTTCCTTTGCCTACTTCACTTTCTGCCCAAATTTCACCTTTATGCGATAGAATAATTTCTTTTGCAATTGCAAGCCCCAACCCACTGCCTTTATGTTTTGTGGATTCATCCATTTTGAAAAAGCGGTCAAAAATATGAGGCAAGACATCTTTATCAATGCCGCTTCCTGTATCGGATACTTTAATAATCACTTCTCCGTCAAATTCTTCCAGGTCAAGTACCGCATCTTCTTTATCATTGGTATAAACTTCGGCAGAAACCGTAATCTTGCCATCTATTGAAGATGTATGTTTGACAGCATTCCATAAAACATTCGAAAATACTTGATCAATCCGGTCAACATCTATGGACAATATCATTTTGTCTTCCCAAGACTCATGTTTTCCTTTATGATGTTCAAAAATGCGGCCGCTTTGGGTAACATCTGATTCCATTCCAATAATCAGGCGCTGCAGCCAGCTTCCCAGCTCTACTTGCTCAAACCTCAAAGTCATATTGCCCGATTTGTATTTCGACAGCTCAACCAGATCTTCCGTTAACCGCTCCAGCAGCAATAATTTATTATGGATCATATCCAAATACCGGGGGTTCTTTTCATCAATTAAACTTTCTTTTACCGCTTGGATATAACTATGGATCAATGTAATCGGAGTACCTAATTCATGCGAGATTGTAGAAAGCATCTCATTCCGTGATTTCTCGATTTCCTGAATTTCATCATTGACTGTCACTAGATTCATGTTGGTGATTTCCAGTGCCATGGTTCGTTCTTTAATATTGCGCTCCAGGAAGTAATTAATATTAGTGATTTCTTGTGTCAGGCTTCTTAAGTTCGCGAGCGTCTCTACGCGCATTAAAAATTCTTCTTTATCGCATGGTTTCACTAAATAATCATTAGCTCCTGCGGTAAAGGCATTTGTTTTATGCTGAAGCCCTTCTTCTTTCGATAACATCAATATCGGCAATTCAGTCAAAGTAAATTTCTTCCGAATGTTGCGGCATAGTTCATCGCCAGTCATATCTGCCAATTCCCATTCCAAAATGACCATATCGATAGGCTGTTCTTCCAGCAGCTGCAAAGCACCTTGCCCTTCTGTAACTCCTGTTACTTCGAAGCCTTCTCTCATAAGCTGATAAGTTACCATCTGCCGGTTGATATCTTCATGGTCAACAACCAGAACTCTCATTTGTTTCCTGTCGAATCTGCGCTGCACCATTGAATGTGCCAGTTCTTCGGTAGATAACTCTTCTACGACAATATCTTCGTCAGCTTCGGTTTCTTCCAATTCTTCTTTTATATAGATCGGAAGCGTGAAACTGAATGTAGATCCGGCACCTACTTCCGATTCAACCTCCAGCCACCCTCCTTGCAGTTCAATCAACCGCTTTGAAATATTCAATCCAATTCCAACTCCGCTTGCTGTGCCAGATTCTTCATCTTCCTGTCTGTAAGGCTCGAATAATGATGGAATTTTGTCTGGCTGTATCCCTTTTCCTGTATCCCTGACTGAAATTTTAACTTGCTTCCCAGCTTTTTGTGCAGAAATCACAATTTCGCCGGTTTGAGTGTACTTGATTGAATTGCCAACCAAATTGAACAATATCTGCTGGACCCGGTCTGAATCTGCAATAACCAAAGGCACGCTGTCAGAGATGGTCTGGTAAAGTGCCACATCTTTATCTTTTACTAACGGCGCACATACCGTTATTACGGCTTCCACTATATTGGATAAGTTTACTGGCTCTACATGGATATCCAAGGCATTCTGTTTCAGCTTCGAGAAATCCAGGATGTCATTGATCATATGCGCCAATTTTTTCCCACTCGATATGATAGTGCCAAGTTGATGGGACATTGCTTGAGAAACTCTTCCGGCAGACATCTCCTGAAGAGATTCCGCTATTCCGATCATTCCATATAAAGGCGTTCTTAAACTATGTGATGTAATAGCCAGCAATTCATCTTTCCGTTCATTGGCATGTTTTAATGACTCCATAGCCAAACGTTGCCGTTCTATCGCTTTGCGTTCAAGATTGTATTTTTCCTGCCGCTTTACAGCAGCCTTGTCCGTTAATGCCAGTGCCATGAAAAACACCCCGAGACATACAGCCAGATAGCCGCCATGATGAGACCGATCTGTCAAAGGCAACAGGCCGGCAAGCGTTGAGAACGATACCCCTATTCCAAACACCAGCAAAAACAGGGCTATTGCAAAATAACGGGAATACAATATTCCTTTGTTCATACAGATAATGGCCAGAACGAATATAAAAGCGATTGTAGCCAGCAGCAAAGCCGGAAGCACCCAGCGCACCGTTTCGCTGGAAAAGAACAAAATACCTATCCCCAGTAAACTGACGGCAATCAAAAACTGAAAAATTTTCTCGGCTCTTGGAAGATGGCGCCGCATGTCCAAAAAGTTTTCCGCAAAAAGAATGGCGAAAATATTCGATAATCCTATAAATAATAATAAGAACTGTTCATCCAGCCAAAGCACATCCGGCCAAATAAATGCCAATGTCAGCCCTGCTAATGAAGTAAATGTAAAAATTAATGAAAAAGCAAGAAAGGCATAATATAAATAACTCAATTGCCGCACTTTTATAAATTGCACCAAGTGATAAAGCAATAACACAAAAATGATTCCGCTGACAATTCCGATGAGAGCCGCAGTCGTTCGGCCCTTCTCTTCAAAACCTCCCATTTCCCATATGGAGATCGGAATTTGCAGCGGTCCAGCTGATTCTACTCTCATATAAAAAGTCTTCTCAGCCGTCTCCGGCATTTCCAATTGGTAAATCAAGTTTCGGTGATAAAAATTACTATCGCCCGAATCACTGGTCCTTCCCAACTCTTTTGCTTCAAATTCTCCTGCAGAAATCGGCGAATATAAAATAGCGCTATCTAAAGAAGGAGCTGCAATTTCAAGCAGCCAATTTTTTTCAGGTTCCTGATTCTGTATTTGAAATCTCAACCAATAGACATGATCGGTAAACCCTTCATTCGGTATGCCATCGTTGTTTGGAAGAAATTGCATTTCTATCAGCGGCTGTGTAACATCTTCAATTGTCAAATCCCCTTCTTGATCCTCGAAAATAAATACTTCATCTTCGATTTCCAGATGTCTTTGGGCAGAGTCAAGCTGTATAGTCTGTTCACTTTTGATTTGACGGTCCGGCTGTTCATCAATTCCTATGAACATTAGCAATATCCAAAACATAAACAATACTTTAATCGCCAAAGATATATTTTGATAAGTTGAAGACATATAGAACACCTCTGTTTTCTTGAAGTTCAATTATTGCTGGTAGAATATGCATCCGGAAAAGTTTACAATAAATATTTTTCTGGATAACGGATTATTCAGAAAAATCAAGGAAGAATAATTACAATTAATGGATTTAAAATAGGTTGTTTGATTTACTAGAATCATACCATTTATCACACAAAAATAAAACTTATTTATTTCTGAAAATTCAATTAAAACTATTGACCTATTAATTCAAAGCGATTAAGCTATATAAAAGGAATTTATACGTTCATTGGTCGCATATTTCATATTTAGGGCAAATGTTGCCCCAAGAAGAGGTGAAATGCATGTTTAAACCAAATAACAAAAGCCGAAAAACTAAAAAAAAGAAGCGCTGGGTTAATCGCTCCCTCATATTTTTTATTTTGCTTGGTGTCATTTATCTAGTTGTCTTCTTCCCTAAAGCTTCAAGCACATTGGATAACATCCACCAGCCCATTGAAAGAGAAGCATCACCAAAACGAGCGGAAAAAATAGTGCTGGAAGAGAAAAATCCGATATCTGTTCTGCTATTGGGAGTCGATGAAAGAGAAGATGACCGGGGACGCTCCGATACAATGATCGTTTTGACTATTAATCCAGCGGATCAATCTACAAAAATGGTCAGTATTCCCCGAGACACCTATACAGAAATCGTAGGGCTTGATATGTCGGATAAAATTAATCACGCTTATGCTTTCGGAGGAATTGAAATGTCGCTTGATACCACGGAGAACTTACTGGATATTCCGATTGATTATGTCGTCCAATTGAATATGGACGGCTTTAAAGATATAATCGATGCTTTGGACGGCATCACAGTTGATAATTCCTTTGCTTTTGACGGCTTTGAAAAAGGAGTCATCACCTTGTCTGGTGATGAGGCATTAGACTATGTGCGCATGAGGTATCAAGATCCCAACGGCGACTTTGGCCGCCAGGACCGCCAAAAGCAAGTAATCAAAAGCATAATGACAGAAGCGGTCTCCGCCACTACGCTGTTCAATTACCCTAAAATTTTTGATGCTTTAGGAAAAAACGTTAAAACCAATATGGAATTTAATGCCATGATTGATATTCAGAGCAATTACCGGGAAGCTTCGAAAAATGTAGAGCAGCTCATTTTTGAAAAAGGGACTGGCGAAACAATTGGCGGCATTTGGTATTACATGATGGATGAAGATGAATTCGCTGCTGTAAAAGATCAATTGAAAGAGCATTTGCAGTTGAAGTGAATTTCTCTTTATATATTTATTCGAAAACAACTTTGGCAGTAAGATCTCCATACAAAGCTTTTACGTTTAATTTGCAATCAAAAAAGCCGTTTATGCATTTGCGCATAAACGGTTTTTTCTAATTCATTGATTTTTCGGAGCCAGCTCTACAGCTTGGCGCAATGCTTCAACTAAGCTTTTTTCATCAGCAATGCCTGTTCCTGCAATATCAAATGCTGTTCCATGGTCGACACTTGTCCGGATAATCGGCAACCCGACTGTAATATTGACTCCCGCTTCAAGCCCTAGTACTTTGACAGGTGCATGGCCCTGATCATGGTACATGGCAACGACGATGTCAAAATCTCCACGAACAGTACGGAAAAACAGTGTGTCGGCAGGAAGCGGTCCTTGAACGTTTATTCCCATTGCTTTTGCTTTCTCGACAGCAGGAATTACTTTTTCTTCTTCTTCACCGTACCCAAATAATCCATTCTCGCCCGCGTGCGGATTAATGCCGCACACTGCGATTTTGGGTTCTTCAATTCCAGCTTTTAATAAGGTATCATGCGCCAGCTGAATCACATAGAATACGCGTTCAGGTGTAATCATGTTAATAGCATCAATAATGCCAACATGGGTGGTTACATGAATAACCTTTAAGTTTGGAGCCGATAACATCATCGAATAATCTTTAGTACCGGTCAACTCGGCTAAGATTTCGGTGTGCCCCGGGTACATATGGCCGCCTTTTTGAAGCGCCTCTTTGTTTAACGGTGCAGTACATATCGCATCAATTTCTTTGGCATTTGCCAGGTCAATCGCTTTTGCCAAGTATTGAAAAGCTGCATCTCCCGCTTCGGGTGAAACTTGTCCAATTGGCAAAGAATCCGAAAGCAAGTTCAGATCCAGACAATCAATTGCTTCTTTTTCAAAATTTGCTTCGGAAACATGGCTGATGCGATTGATGGTTTTTGTGCTTCCTGTAAACTTCTTTGCACGTTCTAAAATTGAAGCGTCGCCTATGACGAACGAACGGCTTGTATCATGGACAACATCGTGTTCAAAACTTTTTAAAATAATTTCAGGTCCAACACCAGCAGCGTCTCCCATAGTAATTCCGATAATCGGTTTACTTGCTTGCATGCAGTTTCACTCCTCTCAAATAATTCACAGCATTGCCAAGTGAATCGGCCATGCCGAATCCGCCAGCTTTTGTAATAGCCACTAATTCTTTATTGTTCCATTTCATCAAACCGAGCGGCAGACCAGCTTCCACTTCAAAAAGCAGCTCCATATCAAGGATGCCGAGGATACTGCAAATGTCTTTTGCCGTGTCTCCGCCGGTCATGATAATAGCATCAAAATCTGCCACTTCCAGTGCGGCATGGACCAGATGTCCCAACCCTTCAGATATGGCCTTGCCTGTTTGATTGGCAGTCCAGTGAAATTCAGTGGCCCATTCACTGACCTTATTCCGGTTTTCTTTGGACCCGTCAACGAATATAACAGCACTATCCCAGCTGTCAGGTTCCGCAAGAACAGAAATTCTTTTGCCGGCTTGCACCGGATCTTTCAACAGTTCCAATGGGTCTATTTCAATCATTTTTGTGGCTTTTCTAATCTCAAGTCTTTTCAGCTGCTCCTGAGTTTTTGCCGACAAACTCCCCGAAACTACCAATACTTTACCGACCGGTTTTGGCAAAGTTTTTTTTTGACTGCCTCTTGCCTGCTTTGTATATAAATGATTGATCAAACCCGCTGAACCAGCCCAACCGATTTTTAAGTCTAGATTTGGTTCGAGTTGCGCCAATAAACGAAAGTCTTCTTCTTCTACAGCATCACATACAATCCATCGAACTCCAAATCGCACTTGTTCTAACACCCATTTTTCTGGGGTAGCTGAATGCAGGATGCGACGTGTCAGCACTGCTGTTTTAATATTGCCTGAAGCTAATAAATCCGGTATATAGCTGTGAAGCACCGGAGTTTTCGGATCCTGCGCAAATTCCGTTTCTGTAATAGCTGCCCCATTGACATATAAAACACCTTCTTCCACAGTTCTTCCCATGTCGGGAAAAGCCGGTGCAACAAATATAACGTCCATTGCCGCCGCATCCTGCAACGCTTTCAATTCTGCCGCAACTGAACCTCGAAGAGTAGAGTCGACCTTTTTGTAGAATGACTCTACTCCCCGTTTTTTTAATCGTGTTACTTCATGAAAAACTGCATGATAAGCATCTTCTTCAGCCATCGCACGGCTATCCGTATCGACAATCCACACATCTATGTCCTGGTTATCGGTGTCATGTTGTTCTTCTGGACCGGAGAGTATAACCTTCGACTTTAAGCCTTTTTGCGCCAGTCTTACTCCACTATCGTTTGCTCCTGTAAAATCATCTGCAATGATGCCAAGCTGAGCTGTCATTATCCGTCACTCCTTAAAGCCTCTTTTCTAATCAAAGACCCATTATCGAACATAAATCCTTTTCTTTCTAATCGTTTTACTAAAAATGCAATATACAGAGGCAGCAAAATTGCTGTCGTCACGGTAGATGCAGCTACCTGTACTGTTGCAATATCAACCATCGATGCAAAACTTGCGTTCGCTGCAGCAATAGCCGCTGGAGTTGCTACTGCGTTTCCGGCTGTTGAACCTTCTGCGGCTCCAACAATCGGATTCCATTTTAATGCTTTAAAGATCATGTATCCTGCAGTACCTGTAATGAACACCGTCATTAAACCAAGAGCAATTCCACCTAGTCCACCTTCGATAATCGCTTGGAAATCAATGCCCATTCCAAGGGCGAAAGCGAAGAACGGAATCAGCATTGAGCTGCCTTGTTCCAAGAAAGAACGCATATCTTCATCCAGATTTCCAAGTATCATTCCGATAATAATCGGCAACAGGACAGCTATAAAAGTTAACGGAGAAAATAGCCCTTCGACAAATCCCATCGTCCCGAAAATAACCAAAGCGACCATAGTCAAGAATGGACCATCGTTTAATGCTAACAAAGAATAAGCAGCGCGGTCATCTTTTCCGCCGTATTGTCCTACAAGTGCCATGTAAAGGCCGCCATTGCTGTTTGTCATTGCAGCAATTACAGCTATAGGAGCAATTCCAAGCCATAAGCCATTATCACCGGCAAACATATATGCAATAAGCCCAACTGCTGCACCGACTACCCATTTCGTTGTTAACAGCGTCGCCCCTTTAGCCAAGGAGACGCCAAACATTTTAACATTAATCTGCGCCCCAGTACAAAGAAGGAACAAAGCGATAAGGGCATTTGCACTATCGACAAAAAGCGCTTCCGTGAAACCGCCAATTCTCAATAAATCCGGTGCCAAGGTATTGATTGTTGCAGCCAACAGCAAAGGGACGACCATCATACCGCCTGGAATACGTTCCAGTGTTTTTTTAATTTTCATTTTTCTCCCTCTTTCCTTTATTTATTATTTGAATAATCTTTTATTAGAAACCGCTTTCAACTAACACTATAAAAACTTCAGCATCAAAAAGCAACACTATTAAACCGATAATTTCATTAAAATAAAAAATAGTTTAAAAATGCAACGATAAGAACAACAAAAAACGCAAACTCAGCTTTTGAGTTTGCGCCATAGAGTTGCCCGATTTATGCCTAGCCGTTTTGCAGCTTTTGTTTGGTTGTATCCTTCTTCTTGCAAAATTAGCTCAATGATTTTTCGTTCGATTGTTTTTAAAGTATCTTTTTCGCTAATGATGAATCCTTTTTCTTTACGAGGGACGTGAGAAGTCACTGGTGTTTTTTGCAAAGCGCTTTTCTCAATGACATAATCTTTTTCAGCTAAAGCCAATTTTTTAATGTATGCTTTCAGTTCATTCAAGTGGCCGTTCCATTCGATTTGTTTCAACTCTTCCATTGCATCATCCCGCACTTTGATCGGCTGCGTGCCAAGCGATTGATGAAATTCAGTTAAAAATTGACGAACCAGAAATTCAATATCTTCTTGCCTGTCGTTTAAATCCGGCAGAATAATTCTAATGGCTTCATGCAATTCCAGTGCCTCGGCTAATTCCGAAGGCATTTCTTCAGTTGATAAAATAACTTGTACTTTTTGGGCAGCCATAATGGTAAGCAGCTCTTTAATTTCATAGACATTCAATGCAGCAGAAACTTTATTCACTATTAAAAATAAAGTCGAGGTATTTAAAGAATGCAATTCCCCGAATGACTTTTTCAGCTCTTCAATTGACAGAGAAACGAAATATCCCTTTTTTTCATGGTAGGCATGAATATAGCGGGCAATCGTCTGTTTGCCTGTCCCTGCTTTCCCCACCAAAATAACAGGCTCTGCCGCTAGCAGGGGTTCTTCTATCAATTGTTTAATGTTCTTCATGGCTTTACTTTCCGTTACTATTTGAGGCAGCTGATTGATTTCTTCAGCTTTGCCTCCATATAGTTCCAGAGTTGAAGCAGAAATGCGTTTGAAAAAGAAAGAAAAAAGGAGTTCATTCCGGTCTTGCCATGAATTTACCTGAACACTAAAAGGAAATTCCGCATCGTTTATAACTCTTAATACTGATGAACCCTCTTCCAGCACCTGCTTCTTCAGTGATTCCAGCTCTTCACTGGCTATCGGGAGACGTTCGAAAGAAAGCCAGTTTTCGAATAAGACAATGCCACTTTCTGCAGCAATCATAAAGTCCTGCTCTCGCTCAGTAACCAGCTGTCCTAAAACCCGCAGCAATTGCTGATTTTTTTTCAGGGTTTTAAATAGCCGCCGCGCTTCTTCAAACGATTGTAAAATCGCCTCACGTCCCGATTGGATCAACAGCCCGTTCAAGCCGTGCCGTGCCGCTGCATTGACAGTCACAACATCACCAAGAATTCGTGTATATCCAGCTTCTTTTAACTGAGTTAAGATCGTCTCTACTTCCGAAGCGTCTGTCAAGGTTACCACTTCCATATCAATTTCCAGCAAGCTGACAATCGAAGCCGCTCCTATTGTTATATTGGAAAAGCCCACCAGCGCTTTTTTTTCTTCGGAATGGTCATTCGCCAGCATGATCGAGCGCATTAAATCATAACCGGACATATGGACATCAATAACCGGAAGCAACACAGCATCCCGTATCAATTTAGCCGTCCCACCCCGACTGATTATGATATCAGTCCCCTGCTTTTCCATCTCTTTTGCGATGGACACTCCTTTTTCCAGATTTCCTACTTCAGCAGAAATCTCCAAATCGGTCTGGCCTTGCTTTAATTCTTCAATCATTGGAACCATCGCATCATATGGCGATATAAAGCCAATGCTGATTTTTCTCATCACGACAGTCCTCCCTCATTTAGCGCTATTACTTGTCATTATAGCAATCTTCATTTATTGGGCAATAATAAATTCAAGCTTTCTTATAAAAGCTGAAGTTGAAATCCCCTTAATTTCCCTCCCCATAATTTCCTCCAGAGTACACCCCATATAAAAGTCCTCTCCCTGTTAACCCTTCCATACCTTCTATATAATGAAATGAAAAAGGGGTGGCTTTCATGTGTTTGGTTAACTTTCAATACAAGGATCATCCAAAATACAAATTGGTTCTGGCAGCAAACCGGGATGAATTTTACAATCGTCCAACAGAACCTGCCCATTTCTGGAAAGACGCGCCTGCTTTATTGGCAGGCCGAGATTTAATGCAAATGGGTACTTGGCTTGGAGTGGCCAAAAACGGCCGGATTGCTGCTCTCACCAACTTCCGGGACCCCTCCATGCCGGAAGCGAATAAAATCTCTCGCGGCGCGATTGTCCGGGACTTTTTAACATCTGACATGGAGCCGCAATTATTTTTGGAATCATTGATTCCTGAAAATTACACGGGCTTTAATATTCTTGTCGGTGATGCGGATCACTTATACTACTATAACAATATCGAAAATTGCATCACAGAAATTGAGCCCGGAATCCACGGGCTGAGCAATCATTTACTCAATACGCCTTGGCCGAAAGTGATTAAAGGGAAGAATTATCTGGAGAGGTATTTATCTGAACATGAGGAAGTTGCTGCAGATGATTTATTCAGTTTCTTGGCCGACAGTGAGCAAGCAGACGATTCTGCCTTGCCGGAAACCGGTATCGGAATTGAATTCGAACGCATGCTTTCTTCCATGTTCATCAAGACACCCGAGTATGGTACGCGTTCGGCAACAGTCGTTTTGATTGATAATGATAACCATGTAACATTTGTGGAAAGGGTTTATGAAAAAGGGTTATTCAAAGAACAGAATGTCTTTGAATTTGATGTGGAGTGATTATTAATCATATTAAAATTCAAGAGAGCCAACCGCTTATGCGGCCGGCTCTCTCTTTTATTCGATTGATCCAGTCATGCTTTCCAATAGACGCTGGTATTCAGGATATTCCTTATTCCATTCTTCCTGGCGGGCAATTTCTTCTTTGTTTAAAATAGCTACGATTGCATCCAGGCAAACATGCCATCCAGCAAGGTCTCTTGCCGTATGTGGAGTAATTTTACTGATTGTTTCCACCAGCACGAGTTTTGTGCCTCCATTTTCTGGTGTTACTTCAAAATGAACTTCGTCTTCCGCCCATTCAAAGGCAATCGACTTTCCTTCTTCGTAATCAAGAATGGCCATATTTTCAAATGTGCCGTCACCCATATCGAATGTGATGTTCCCCCCTTTTTGCAAATCCTCTATCGTCAGCTCTGCGAACCACTGCTGCAATTTACTGTTTTCGGTCAGCATTGCCCAAACCTGATTGGATTCCTGCTGTAATTGCCGTTCGAAAGTGGCGGTATAGCCCTGCTCGTTTTGAATAATTTCTGCTCTCATTGAATTTCCTCCTTTAAATGATTTTCCTTTATTATACATGAACCGCCCGTTGTCATTTCCCTTAGAACTTCGGACAATCTATCAGATATCTTAAAACAAGCGATATCATACTTTAAAATCGGGTATAGTGCTCATAAGGAGTTGAACTATATGAGATTAGGCTATGCATGTATGAACACAGAATTAAAAACCATCTTCAGAACATTGCGGGTGGCAACTGCAGAAACAGAGGGAACAGCTAAAATAAAAGAGCTGACATTAAAAAATATGCAGACCACACTTGAAATCATTCAATGGAATCTAGTGAATGATATTCTATTTTACCGGGCTTCAAGCAATTTGATCCCTTTATCCACCCATCCCATAAATGATTGGGTCTGGTGGGAAGACCCTGAGTTTTTGTTTATCGCAGGACAAATTCGGGATTTGGTACAGACCCATCAAATGCGCGTTTCCATGCACCCTGGCCAATACACGGTATTAAATTCCCCAAAACCTGAAGTGGTGGAAAAATCGATTCAGGATTTGGAGTATCATGACCGGCTTATCCAATTGCTCGGCGGCAACGATTTAATTGTCCATACAGGCGGAGCTTATGGCGATAAGGCTGCAGCTAAAGCCCGTTTCGCTGAAAACTATTTGAAGTTGCCTGAAAGCATCAAACGGCGGCTGCGTCTTGAAAATGATGATAAAACCTTCACCATCCGTGATGTGCTGGAAGTAAGCAAAATGTGCGGCATTCCGGTATGCTTCGATATCCATCATCATAATTGCAATAATGATGGAACACCGGTTGATTTTGCCGAGATCCTGGCGACTTGGGAAGGCTACGGTATACCCAAAATCCATATAAGTACAGGCAAAGAAGGTTTTACCGATTTGCGCCACCACGACTTAGTCTCGGAGACAGACTTTAATGAATTGCTTCTATTGTTAGGGGATACGGATGCGGACATTATGTTCGAAGCAAAGTTAAAAGAACAAGCGGTCCTTCCATTTTTAAAACAATTATTAAATAAGTAAAACGGCTGTCGAGAGTTTCTCGGCAGCCTTTTCTCATTTCGCTCCAGGGCGGACGCTTTTCGCGGGGAGCGGCCTGAGCCTCCTCGCTCGCTGCCGCTCCCTGCGGGGTCTCAGGACTCGCCCTATTCCCGCAGAAGTCGCCGCCTTCCGCTGCATTCAGCTTCCTTTTGCCACCTTTAGAGCTTCTCTGGAATAAGGAGTTGATTCGGAAAGCTCTCTAATGTTTGTATCTGTTCTCCAGATATGGAGCCAACCAGCGGAGACGCCTGCGGGATAGCGAGACAGCCGAGACCCTGCAGGAGCGTGAGCGACGAAGCGGCTTGGCGCTCGCCCGCGGCAAGCGCAGCTGGTTGGCGGAATATCGGTTAAGGGATCATACCTAATACAAATTTCAACTTTCTCAACACGCTGTAAAAATGGCTGCTCATTGAGCAGCCGTTTTGTTCTCTTCAATGCTTTTCAATCAAAAATATCCGGCGCTATGCGGTCTTTCACTTTTTTCAGCACTCTTTCCCGCCTCTTTTTCATACCTGCATGCGAAATTCCAGAAATAGAAGCTAATTCCCTTAAGCTTTTCCCTTTTACGAATAAATCTTCAAGCAAAATATATTCTGCTTCCGCCAGTAAAGCCGTTTGGATCCATTCAGGCAATTCATCTGTCACACGATCATCGCTGATCCATTCAAACTGTTCATTTTCTGCCACAGTAAAGCGATCGGCAAAGCGTGTTTCCTTTTTGAGCTCGTCAAGCATTGCGCCGTGAATACTGCGATAGGCAAACGGAGTAAAATTCCCTTTTGTTTCATCAAACCGGAGACATGCTTGCCAAAGTGCTATTTTACCAACTTGCTTATAAGTCTCATAATCACGGTAAATATGCAGTTTACGGATAATAGCAGAAATCATGGGTGAATATTGGACAATCGCTTCTTCAAAATTCTTCAATGGACTTTCCTTCTGAACGTTCTTATTATTCCCGGGTACACTCAGCTTAATAAAGGTTCACGAAAGAAACAAAACAACAAATAAGCAATAAGATCTATCTTTATTCCCTTTAAAGGAATAGATACATGACGTATGTTATAAATAAAAAGTCGAAATACATAATTTTTTCTGAACACTGTATTGATTCTGTGCAAGGTGAATGGTAAGATTCTTTAGAACACTGAAAGGGGAGCAAGTAGTTGGGGAAATACGAAGAGAACTTCATAGATCGATCAGCATTATTTTTAATTTCTTCATTTGAAACAGAGCGCAAGACAAAAGTGGTAACAAAGCATGGAGAGTATTATTCGCGCCTCCCCGCCCTGCAATTACTTGATCAGGCCTGCATGCTTTATGCCTCAACCTATGACGGTCGAGTCAAAGCGACACGGTACAATCTTAAGCAGCATAAGAAAACACCCATCCTTATATCCAATGACGGCGTTGCTGCATTTCCGACAAAATCTCCAACTCATCCGGAATGCATTTGGATATTCAATCACGATTACCGCACTGAAAAGCTTGCTGCCGGCAAAACCAGAATTATTTACGAACAGCATAATGTTTCTGTTGAATTGGATGTGTCCATCCATACACTGGAAAAGCAGCGGACACGTATGTATGAAATGCTTTATTATTATATGAAAATCCAAGACAGACACAATACATAAATTTTGTATTTGGAATTCCATAAAAACAAAAAAGGCACCTCATTGTGAATTGGCCCGAACATCCAATTCAGAGAGAGGTGTCTTTCCTGTTATGCGGCATCATCCCGCAGCAATAAAAATGCTATTTCAATTTTCCATTTGAATAAATCGGGTTCCAATTCAGGATCCGTCAAATAAAATTCGAAGCGGCCATTCCAAAAGACTTCATCTTCTTCCCACCGTTTGTCAATTTCCAGCTCTTCTTTTGCCGTCCACTCTTCCAATTCCTTCAGAGAATGCTCCAGCTGATCCGGATGCCCATGATGCACCGCTGTTGCATATGAACCTCCCGGGATAAAACTGGCAATCACCCGATCGTTCCCCGCTGCCATCCGTTCAATTGGAACCCCTACTTCCAGACTATATTCCGTATCATCATTGCCGATGCACCAATAACGGTAAAACGGTTCGCCAGTAGGTTCAATGCCTTTTGCGTTCAGCCAGTCATAAATTTCAGGAAGCAGCACAGTAGTCTTAGCCCATTCTTTTAAAGTTACCTGTATAGGAATCCCTACATAGGGCTGTTCCATGCGTAATTCGACCGTAGGTTCATTGATATATTTATAAGTCATCTGACCTCTTCCCTTCTGCTGCAGATAAAACTTCTTCTAACATATGTATTCAATGAAAACAGTTAAAATCCTGCATGGCAATATGGCAAGTTGACATGGCTGTTGCAAGAAAAATTCAACTATATTAATTGAACTAATAATTTACAGCAGCAGCTATTCTGCAAACCAACTACGAAGCTTTTGGCCGAATCATTTCGATCAATAGCTTTGCGACGAGCATGCGCAGGAGCACATGCTTGGTGGCTAAGGTCTGTGAGACTGAGTCTTTGCCCTCCTCAAAGCGGCTGAAGCAGTATGTAAAGGATTGTTCCTTAGCACATCTTATATAAACTCCGCCACAATATTGACATAGAAAATGGTGAGGGATAAATTGACAGCTGGCAGCTTTAAACTATATCCTTTAACTAATGACCAGCCGGTCACTTTTGATGACCTACCAGTTACAAGGAGGGATTTTTTGGACAAACGGCAGGAACTAATGAATAAGGCGGTTCATTTTTTCTCATTAAAAGGTTTTCATCAAACTTCTGTACAGGAAATCGCCCACGCAGCCGGAATTTCAAAAGGCGCATTCTACAAGCATTTTGATTCCAAAGAAAACCTTTTTATGGACATCTTAATACGCTACCATGAGGAATTGTATGCTGACCTGGCCTCTCCTCATTTTTCCCAAGACTCAACCAGCAAAGAAATCTTCACCAAAAAACTGGTACTTGAAATTGAACGGACTGTTACCAACAAAGAATTCTTTTTAATGGCATTCAAGGATTTTCCCAAGGATAAAAATGAACAGTTGGAGAAACTGTTTCAGGAATTGCGGATTTCTCAGCTTACGGTACATAAAAACAATCTGCTGGAAGTCTACGGCGAAAAAGTTCAGCCGTTCATTTACGACCTTGTGACCGTACTCGAAGGAATTAAACGCGAATACTTCATTAACTTGATTTTTTTAAACAGGAATGCAGATGCGGCAAAATTAGCCGGTTTTATTGTTTCAAGTCTGGATGCCATTGTCGGCCAACTTTCCCAAATGGAACCGGTCTTAACCGACATTCCATCACCGCTCAGCCCATTTGAAGAAAGTTTTCTGAAAGTCGAGGAAAAAATCAGAATGTCAGCACCGAATAAAGAAAAGCTTCTTTCTACTCTTCAGCTTCTTAAAGAAGAAGCAGCAAAGAAAGAGCGCCAGGATTTCCTGATTGAAGCATTATGGCTGTATTTAACGCAAGAACCAAAAATCGAAAAAGAACTTTTTCAACTAAAGAAGTTTTTATAAAGGAGTGCCGGTATTGAAGAAAATCATTGATTTTTCCCTGAACAATAAGTTCGCTATTTGGATTCTAACTTTCATGGTAATCGCCGCAGGTTTGTATTCCGGCTTTACGATGAAACAAGAATCGATTCCAAGCATTACATTGCCGGCTTTAACGGTAGTGGCAACTTATCCTGGAGCCGCTCCGGATGAAATCGTTGAAGAATTGACCATTCCGATGGAGCAAAGAATCCAGAACATGAACGGTGTTGAACTGGTGACATCGTCTTCTATGGCAAACGCCGCAACGATTCAAGTCCAATATACATTTGAAACGGACATGGATGAAGCAGCACGCCAAGTTGAAACAGCACTTTCTGAAATTTCATTGCCGGAAGGCGCCAACGAACCTGAAGTGTCACGCGTCAGCCTTGATGCATTTCCTATTCTGACACTCAGCATCAGCGATTCTAAACATTCATTGGAAGAACTGACCGCTACTGTAGAAGATACCGTGCTGCCTGAACTTGAAGGCGTGGAAGGTTTGTCCGATGCACAAATCTCCGGTCAGCGCATCCAAAAAGTGACCATGACCTTCAATGAAGAAAAAATGGCCCAATACGGCATGACACAAGAAACAATCCAGCAATTGATCCAAGGCTCCAACCTTTCATTCCCCCTTGGATTGACCAATTTTGATGGCGAGTTGAAAAATCTTGTGATCGACGGCAATGTGACAACGGTGGAAGATCTGAAAGCATTGCAAATCCCCGCTGTACCGCAGCAAACCGCTGGTGGAATGGCTCCAGGACAACTGCCTCCCGGCTCTGCTGGCATGGATTCATCCCAGAATCCTGCAGCCGCCGCGACAGTTCCTGCTGTTACAGAAGTACCGACCATTGCACTCAGTGAATTGGCTGATATTGAAGTGGTCAGTGAAGCCGAATCGATTTCCCGGACAAATGGTGAGGAATCGATTGGTATTCAAATCGTTAAATCTCCTGATGCCAATACGGTGGAAGTGGTAAATGCAGTAAAAGACATTGCCTCTGATCTTGAGAAAGAGTATGACTTAACTGTTGCAACGACATTTGACCAAGGAGAACCAATTGAGCAATCGGTTGAAACAATGCTCAGCAAAGCGCTTTACGGCATTTTATTCGCTGTGGTGATTATCTTGATTTTCTTGCGCAGCTTTAAAACAACAATCATTTCGATTATTTCTATCCCATTGTCCCTATTGATGGCGATTTTCTTGTTAAACCAAATGGATATCACGTTGAATATCATGACTCTCGGTGCCTTGACTGTCGCCATTGGACGAGTCATCGATGATTCGATTGTCGTGATTGAAAATATTTATCGCCGCATGGCACTGCCAGGCGAGCGACTTCGCGGCAAAGAATTGATCCGCGAAGCAACAAGGGAAATGTTCATCCCGATTTTCTCCTCAACTATTGTTACCATTGCGGTATTCCTGCCGCTCGCATTAGTCGATGGACAAATCGGTGAATTGTTCCTGCCATTCGCTCTTGCAGTAGTATTCGCACTTTCCGCTTCCCTCTTGGTTGCGGTTACGATTGTGCCGATGCTTGCCCATTCAATGTACGGCAAACAGCTGCAAAACTTGGATTCTATTAAACCAAAGAAAAAAGCACACGGTCCCGGGAAATTGGCTGGTGGATACCGCCGCATTCTGGAATGGACATTAAACCATAAAATTATTACATTCGGAGGAGCTACTGTTGTCCTGATTGCCAGTTTATTCTTGATTCCGGTCATTGGCGTCAGCTTCTTGCCGGAAGAAGAACAAAAGATGGTCATGGCAACCTACAGCCCGGAACCTGGACAGACACTTGAAAATGTGGAACAAATCGCGTTGGACGCTGAAGAAATGATCAGCACCCGTGATGGCGTAACCACTTATCAGTATTCTCTTGGCGGCAGCAACCCGATGGCTGCGATGGGCGGAGGCGGCAACAACTCTGCACTGTTCTTCATTGAATATGATAATGACTTTGAAAACTTCAGTGAGGAAAGCGGAAAGCTTATTGAAGAATTGAACAGCCAGACCGGCACCGGTGAATGGGCAAGCATGGACTTCTCTGCAACCGGATCAAGCGGCATTGAAATGTTCGTTTATGGGGATAATATTGAAGACATCCAAACCGCTATCGATAAAATCCAGCCGCTGATGGAAGAAAACAAAGGCTTGGAAAAAGTCGAATCGAGCCTGACAGAAGCTTATGACCAATACACCTTGGTCGCTGATCAGGAGAGCCTGGGGCAATCCGGCTTGACGGCCGCACAAATTGGCATGGCATTGAGAGGTACTGGCGAATCACCTGTTTTGACTACAGTGAAGCATGACAATAAAGATATTAATGTCTATGTGGAAGTTCCGCGGGAAGACTATGCTGGAATCAAAGACGTAACGGACGTCCAGATCCCAACTGCACTCGGCACAACCGTTGCCATCGGCGATGTGATGGAAGTTGAAGAAGGCAAATCTCCGGATACCATCAGCCGGCGCGACGGCCAGATGTACGCTTCTTTATCAGCTGACGTATTAGGCAACGATGCAGCTGCCATTACTGCAGAACTGGACGAAAAAGTAAATGGAATGGAATTGCCGAGCGGTGTGTCGATTGACCATGGCGGCGTTACAGAACAAATCAACGAATCGTTTACCCAGCTCGGTTTAGCGATGCTTGCAGCGATTGCCATCGTCTACTTCGTATTGGTGGTCACATTCGGCGGCGCATTGGCACCATTTGCCATCCTGTTCTCATTGCCGTTCACAGTAATCGGCGTATTGGTGGCATTATGGATTTCAGGAGAAGCTTTAAGCGTTAACGCTTTGATCGGCGTCTTGATGCTGATCGGTATTGTTGTCACCAATGCAATCGTCTTGGTGGACCGCGTTATCAATAAAGAAAAAGAAGGTTTCACCACACGGGAAGCCTTGCTTGAAGCAGGTTCTACCCGACTCCGCCCGATCTTGATGACGGCACTTGCGACAATCGGCGCACTCATTCCGCTTGCAATCGGAGCAGAAGGCGGCGGCTTGATTTCAAAAGGCCTCGGCATCACCGTAATCGGCGGATTAACGAGTTCGACGTTATTGACATTGGTCATCGTGCCAATCGTTTATGAAGTGGTATCGAAATTCCGCAAGAAACAAGTGAATTAATGTTAGAACCGCTTCAGCCATTGCGGCTGGAGCGGTTTTTTGTTTGTATGGGGTTTCGGAATACGACCAGTAGTTGCAGAAATACGGCCAGTTACATTGAAAACACGACCAGCAACCATGAAAATACGATTCATTCACCTAAAAAGGACCCTCGATGAAGAATCTCTTCACCGAGGGCTCCAATAAATTCACTGCTTCCGCAAAAACTCCAGTACCTTCTCGTCAATCTTGCTTTCCTCCGTCCAGCGGTCATCAAAATTCTCGCGGAGTGCAAATGTCTTCAGCGCTTCCTGGACTTCGCCTTCATATACCCGCTGATCCCCTTGTTCAAGCAAGCCCAATTTGATAAGCTGGCTTTTTATTTCTTCAAAAACGCTGCCTTCAATTTCAACAAACTCCTCAGAAGGCATGCCATATAATTTATGCAACTTATACAATCGCTGCAGTTCTTCAATCGGTTCGGGATGGTCATCCACGCGGAGATCCACTTTGACATCATTATAGCCGCCGTAGCCCGCCCCTTTTTGCAGAACATAAATAGCTGCCGATTGCTTGCCGCGGCTGTCACCTCCTGCTTGCTGCGCCGCTGCTAATGCTGCAAGCAAACGTTCCGCCAGCGGGCCTTTTGTCTTCTCGAAAGTCTTGCTCATTGAAGTGACCGTTTCTTCGCTGACTAGAATATTGCCTTGCGCCGAATAATGCTTGCCGACTTTATGGCCTGCCCAGTCATAGCATTCTTTCCCTGTAAACGCGCTCGCTTCCCCACTTGCATTGATGATGGCAACTTGGCGCAAGTCCTTTCCGGGATCATCCATCACTAATTTCGCGATCACTTCCTCTGGCGGCGTCCCTTGTTCAAGCAGTGCCAGTCCTTCAGGCCCATACGAAGTATTCGCCCATGATTGCGTCGCTACTGCCCCGACATCCGCTTTTGCCCAAGGTACAATAGAGCCGACGGCTAAAAATTTTGACTGCACAGCAACCCCGACTTCACCGGTTTCAGGATCTGCTCCGATGATCGAAAATGTTGCAACTAAACTTTCTTTACTGACTAATCCCCTTGTCATGCAACTGCCCCCTTTATATAATGCTCATGTAAACGCCATTTCCCTGCCTGTCAATACATTAAACACCTCAACATTGACTCAAGCAGCAGAAACTAAATGGCAGTTCTTCATCCATTATGTTCCCGCATAAAATTGAATTTACTTTTCAAAACCTTCAATTCCACAATGATATTTGTGCGTAGGATTCCCGGGACTTTGTTCAGTTTCTGTGCGATAAACTCGCTTAACTCTTCATGGGAACTCACACAGACTTCTGACAAAATATGGTATTCACCGGTAATCAGCGAGACATATCTTACTTCGTCCATTTCAATGAGCGCGTTCGCACAGTGCTGCAATTGATCACGTTCAGCAGCAATATGGATTGCCGCTATAATATTCAAGCCGACTTTCATCGGATTGACCAACCCGACAATAGACAGTACGCCGGTTTCACGCAGACTTGACACACGCAGCCGGATTGTTCTTTCCGCAACGCCAATCCGTGCCGCAATTTCTTTAAATGTCATCCGTCCATCATCCTGAAGAAACGACAGGATTTTTAAATCCAATTCATCGATGCTTTCCACATGTCCTGCCATCCACTCATCTCCCACAATGCAGATTCTATAATTACAAAAAAATTATTGTACAAGAAATAGCCCAGATTTTTCTGGGCTATTATCTAAATTTTTCCCGTACTCACTCACCCAAATTCAGTTTCGTATCCCGCTTTGTCAATTTCAAGAAAAGCAAATAGACAATGCCGATTGCCAGCCAGATAAATCCAAGCTGCTTCGATAAGGCGTCCAAATTCCACCAGACATACGCAATGATTAGAAATCCTACGAGCGGCAAAATTAAATGTTTAAAATAATTTTTGCTTTTCTTTTTGCCAATAAAATAAACGATGACAGAAACATGCAAGAAGAGAAAAGCGGTCAGCGCACCAAAATTGATGACCGATGCCAGTTCACCAATCCGATTTGCGAAAAATCCAGTTACTATCAATGAAATGATTGCCACAATAATCGTACTGATATAAGGCGTCTGGAATTTCGGATGTACTTTTGCAAGCACTTTTGGCAGTTTCCGATCGCGTGCCATGCTATATAGAATCCGGGATATCGCAGCTTGTGCGACTAAGGCATCTGCAATTCCCCAAGCCACCGCTGTGGCAATGATGGTCAGCCATTTCAGCCAAGGTCCTCCTGCCACTTCAGCTATCTGATAAAAAGCGACGTCGGCATTTTCAAAAGTAGTGTAATCAGGCCAGATCAATGCAGCTACCCAAGTCTGGATAATGAACAGCACGCCAACTACCAGCAAGGACACGATAATGGCATTGCCGATCGCTTTTCTTCCTCCTTTTGATTCCTCCGCTAATGTAGCAATTGCATCAAATCCCAAAAAACTTAAAACAGCGATTGATACCGCACCCATAACAAGCCCTAAACTAAACTGGTCTTCATCATAAAGCGGTTTGAACGTAAATTCGGCTCCATTGACTCCTTGGGCGATGGCAAATACGCCGACGGCTACAAAAATGGCTAATACAATCAATTCCAGCACAATGATGATTTTATTTGCCCGTGCGGTGAACTCAATTCCAATTACGTTGATCACTGTATTGATGCTGATAAAAAAGACCAGCCAAACCAGCAGCGGAATTTCCGGGACAATATCATGGAGTGCCGCCGCGCTGACAAGATACAACAAAGCCGGAACAAAAATATAATCGAGTAGAATAAGCCAGCCTGCCAGGAAGCCTGCTGCATCATTGATGCCCCGCTGCGCATAGGAATAGACCGATCCGGCGATTGGAAAAGCTGCTGACATGGTAGCGTAACTCAATGCTGTAAAAATCATGGCAACCATTCCGATCAGATATGCCAGAGCCACCATGCCGTTCGAACCTTGAGCGATAATCCCGTAAATGCCAAAAGGCGCAATGGGGACCATGAAAACAAGACCGTAAATCATTAGATCCCAAAAAGTCAGTGCCCGCTTCAGTTCCTGTTTATAGCCCGTTTCGCTGTTAGGCTGGTTCTGATTGACAGCCATCAAAATTCATCTCCTTTTCTATTAGTTTTCGGAATTTAATGAAATCTTACTCTTCTTCAGATTTTTTGTAAATCATTTTCCAAACTACATAGTATTTTATTGTCACTATGATCAATTAAAACTATATATTCAGAACTCGTCGTGATATAATCGAATCAGATAAAACGCGGATTATTCAAATATAAAACACATACATAGTTCACATTACTCATTTTTGCCTGTATTATACATACCTGAGCTTTTAAGGGTTATGAAAAAAGGGGTGAGTTATGTGGGAAGCAAGTTTTTCAAAGTCGCCGCCGTCATTTTATTGGTGTTATTTTCATTGTTTTCTTTTTCCCCGCAAACTGAAGCAGCCAATTCCAAATATGTCACGAAAGGTGCAACAACAAGCAAAGTGATTGCTTTGACGTTTGACGATGGATCCGATGGAACGAATATTAACAAAATCCTTCAAATCCTATCCACCAACAAAGTTAAAGCTACCTTCTTCCTGACCGGTTCCGGAGCAAAAAATCATCCTCAGCCGATTAAAAACATCACAGCACAAGGCCACCAAATCGCAAACCATTCCTATTCGCACCCAGATTTCACTAAGCTTACCGCTGCCCAGATGAAAGCGGAGCTCGATAAGACGGAAGCCACTATAAAAGGCATTACCGGAAAATCGACCAAGCCCTTATTCCGTGCACCATTTGGAGCAAGCAATGCTAAGGTTCTAGCGGCCGTCGGCAATGCCGGCTATACGCATACCATCCAGTGGAATATTGACACATTGGACTGGAAAGGCGTTTCATCAACTGCTATCACGAACAAAGTGGTAAACAACGTCGTGCCGGGAACTATTGTCTTAATGCATACAGGAGCTGGCGCATCCGGAACTCCTGGTGCACTTCAAGGAATGATTACGAAATTGAAAGCCAAAGGCTATACTTTTGTGACCGTTTCCCAATTGCTCAAATTGCCTGCTTCTACACCGCCAGCTGGCGGAACAAAATACACCGTGAAAGCTGGGGATACGCTTTACAGCATCGCTAAAAAATACAATACGACCGTCGCTGCAATCGCCGCTGCCAATAAAATCCCTAGCCCGTATATCATCCGGGTCGGGCAAGTGCTGACGATTCCTGGAAAAGCCTCCCCTCCTCCTGCCGCAGTGATTAAATATACGGTGAAAGCCGGTGACACGCTTTACAGCATTGCTAGAAAATACAATACGACCGTCGCTAAAATTGCCGCTGCCAATAAAATCCCTAGCCCGTATGTCATCCGGGTCGGACAAGTTCTCACTATCCCTAGATAATACAAAAAGCTGAGTGAAAGGCTATCCTTTCACTCAGCTTTTTAGATTGTCCGGAAATACGTGTTTTATTTCTTTTTCAAGTTCTTCAAGCAGCGGCAGCTCGGTTCTCCTGTCTGCAAGTGCTTCTGCAAGTGCTTCTGCAATTCCCAGGTAATACCAGGCTTGCTGCTGTTTCCCCCGGTTAAAACGGTCCCATACGCCTTCTCCCAAATCTTCTAAGTCCATACGGATAGATCTTAAATTATGCAATTTGTCGGCGGTAATGATCGCCAGTTCATTTCGTGAAAGCGAGGCGAGCTTTGAAATCGTATGGCGTTTCCGGTCTTCCCACGGCAATGTTTTATCAGGCTCTGATGCAGATTTAATGAGTTCCAACACAATCTCGCCAAACACCACTTTTACTTCTTCTTCTGTTGTCGCTGTATCTTCCAAAGTATCGTGCAATATTCCTGCAGCAACCACTTCATCACTTTCTCCTGCTTTTTGGAGCATCATTCCCACTGCGAAAGGATGGCTGATATACGGAATATCCGTTCCTTTGCGCAGTTGGCCTGCGTGTTTGACTGCTGCAAATTGAATCGCTTTTTCTATCAGATTTTCCATTGCCATTCACCTTCCTCTTTTCAGTATACTATGGGCTCTATTTTCGGATTTCATTTCGCAAAATTCAACTTTTGATTTGGATAACAAAATTTATTTAAATGCCATCTTATTAAAAGTAAATTTTTTCTATATTAAATAAACAAAATACCTATTTCTGTACCCATTCTTTGTCAATTTACGATATAATATTCCAAGGTTTTCATTTAGATTTAATTAGAAAAGAGGCGTATCCGTGAGGAGAATTATCCTTTTAATCGTTACATTAATCATTGTTCTGGCATTTCCTTTTATCATTTGGAGCATACAAAGCAAAGAACAGCTGCAAGTCGCCATCATCGATAAAACAGTTCCAACTGAAAATTATCGGGAGCACCATGGCTTAACCTGGCTGCTTAATCACAACCGTTATGTCAAAGTTGACGGCTCAACATATACAAATAACTCCGATTACTTCGGTTTTGTGCCAAATGAAAATAAACAAACCTATGACATCCGTGAAGTGCCTGATTCATTGGCAGGAACCGATTTGATTTATGTGGCTGATACTTACGGCGTTTATAACGAAGATTTATCGTGGAATGAGCCGCAAGAAGAAAATGCTCCTTCTCTTTTATATGGCGGATTAGAGATCGATGAATGGAACACGATCAAAGATCAAGTCACACAAGGAGGCTCTGACCTTATTGTTGAGTTCAATTCGTTTGCCTCTCCTACAACAGAAGATGTTCGGTCGGACATGACTGACTTTCTCGGCGTCGACTGGACCGGCTGGAGCGGCCGGTATTTTGGTGAGTTAAGCACGTCAGAAGAAGAAGTGCCGAAATGGGTTGTCACCCGTTATAAAAAGTCCGGAGAGAGCTGGAACTATAAGGGTCCAGGATTTGTCCTGGTCAACGATAAAAAAGAAGAAATTGTTGTATTGTCTGAACAGCAAGGAGACGTTGGTCCCGAAGGAATTCAAGTCATGTTCAACGATCAAGGCAAAGAGCTGTTCGCTTTGGATCAGTCTCCTGCATTTCAATACTGGTTCGATATCAGTGAACCCGCAGTCAACGGAACAGTGCTGGCCGACTATAAATGGGACTTAACGGATGAAGGTTCTGCCATCTTGAAAGAACATGGCATTCCTGCACAATTCCCGGCAATTGTGCAGCAGCAAAAAAATGAAGCAGACATTTATTTCTTTGCAGGAGATTTTGTCGACATTGGCGACATTCCGGATTTATACCAGTATAGCGGTTTCGCTAAAATCCAGTCGCTCTTGTCCTTTAAAGCGATGGAGTCAGAATCTGCTTTTTACTGGAAAACATATGCACCGATGATGGAAAGCATCCTGGCAAAAACAGAACAGAAAGAATCCCGGAAAGCAATAGAACCGGCTGCAGCTGTGCAAGCGGAAAGCAAGGGCATCAAGTATCCTTCCCGGATCAACGGACAAACATTTGAAGTTTATCAAGACGGCAAATGGCAGCCTTTTACGGTTAAAGGCGTTAATATCGGGATGGCAAAACCTGGTACTTTTCCAGGAGAAGCCGCCATCACCCGCGAAGAATACGACCGCTGGTTCAAACAAATTGGAGAAATGAACGCCAATGCAATCCGGGTTTATACGCTTCATCCTCCGGCATTTTATGAAGCATTAAAAAGTTACAATGAAACAGCTGACGAGCCGCTGTATTTGTACCATGGAGTCTGGGTGGATGAAGAACCACTCGTTGAAAAACTGGATGCTTTTGATGCAGATATCACCAAAAATTTCCAAGCAGAAATCCAAAAAATTGTTGATGTCGTACATGGCAATGCAACCGTTAAAGAAAAGCCGGGCCATGCAGCCGGAACCTATAAGGCAGATGTCTCCCCTTATGTTATTGGCTGGGTCATTGGAATTGAATGGTTCCCTGACATGGTTGATGAGATGAATCATCTTCATCCCGACCTTGGCGATTATGACGGCGAACATATTTACACGAAAAACGCCAATCCAATGGAACATTGGCTCGCGATGCAGCTGGACTCGCTTGCGGAATATGAATTGAGCAATTACGACAGCATGCGTCCTTTAAGCTTTACAAACTGGGTGACTACCGATAATTTGGATCAGCCTGCTGAACCAAGTGATAAGGAAGATATCGCTTCGGTAGATCCAAACCATATCAAATCGAAAGACATCATTCAGGAAGTGGGCATGTTTGCGTCTTATCATGTATATCCCTATTATCCGGATTTCTTGAATCTCGAGAAAAAATATACGGAATTTATCGACCATAGAGGCGAACGCAATAACTACGCCGGTTATTTAAAGGATTTGAACGATTCGCATGAATTGCCGATATTGATTGCGGAATTCGGCATCCCTGCTTCTCGTGGTAAAACACACGAAAACCCATTCGGTTGGAACCAAGGATTTATTTCTGAACAACAGCAAGGGGAAATCGTCCAACATCTTTACGAAGATATCCTGAACGAAGAAATGCTTGGAGGCTTAGTCTTCACTTGGCAAGATGAATGGTTTAAGCGCACATGGAATACGATGGATTATGACAATCCGGACCGACGTCCGTTTTGGTCAAATGCCCAGACCAACGAACAGCAATTTGGTCTGCTCAGCTTTGACCGGCACAAAGTAAAAGTTGATGGCAAAGATGATTGGCAAGACGGGACGGAAATATTTGAAAAAGGTACAAAATCATTGAATTCGTTCACCATGGATCATGACGAACGCTATCTTTACATCAAAGCCGATTTTAATGATAAAGATTGGTGGGACCAACAAGATTTCAATCTTTACTTCAACCTAAGGGAAGACAATGGCATTGCAGTTGAAACTGCACCCAGCAAAAAGTTCAATGCTGATTTCCACTTGAAAATCAGCGGTAAAGATTCTGCACGGCTTTTAGTGGCAGGTAACTACGACTCGTTTTATTTCGATTATGCGGAACGCCTTAAAATGATACCTGAATCAAAGCAGGACTTATCGAAGGTATTCCACCCAATTCGTTTAGCTTTAAATAAAGAAGTGACCCGTCCTGATACAGGAGAAGTCCTTCCTTTCTCTGCATATGAAACTGGAATATTAAAGTATGGCATTGCCGATCCGGAATCGGCAGAATATGATTCCTTGAACGACTGGTACTATTCGGAAGAAACTGGAATTCTGGAAATCAGAATTCCATGGATGCTATTAAATGCCAAAGACCCAAGCCAACGGGAATTTATGGGTGATATGCGGAAAGATGGCATAGAAGCTTCCATTAACGTAGAAGGCATTAATACAGCTGTCACTTTGACTGATAAGAAAGGCACCATTACTGACTATTTTGCTGAAGGACAGCCTGGCAGCTACACATGGGAAGAATGGGAATTGCCGAAGTCTAAAGAACGTTTAAAACAGTCTTATTACATCTTGCAGGACTTGTTCAGCAATATAGAATAACAAAAAAGAAAGTCCGCAATTGCGGACTTTCTTTTTTTTATATGCCTTCTTCTTTCGAGAAGACCCCTTGCCTTTCCATATCTCCCCATACTGATTTCTTCGTAATAGCAACTATGATTCCCTGGACACGCCAGAAATTCATCAATATGCGGTACCAGAAAGTTTCAGTCAAAGCGTAAATGAATAAAACCACAATACTCTTTCTTTCCGGATATTTATGGTAGGTCCATTCTTCAAGCAAAACAGCAAGTGAAGATAAGAGCGAACCATATAAGATCATGACGAGAAGCATCACAACGATAATTTCGGTATCCACGACTGAAAACAGCAAACCGCTGATGATAATTGCATAACCCATCACTTCGAAAAGAGCACTTAATAATTCAAAGAACAAAAAGTACGGCATGGAGAACATTCCAATGCCTTTATATTTGGGATTGAAAAGCATTTTTCGATGGATCCAAATCGTCTCTGCAAGACCCCGCTGCCAGCGGATCCGTTGTGTACGAAGCGACGCAATTGTACTAGGTGCTTCAGTCCAGCATACGGGATCTTGAATGTACTCGATTCGCTGATCTGATTTCTCGTCTTTTATCGAACGATGAATGCGCACAATCAATTCCATGTCTTCACCGACTGTATCGGGATTATAGCCTCCTACTTTAATAACACGGCTTTTTTCAAAAACCCCAAAAGCTCCAGATATGATCAACAGGATATTAGCTCTGCTGAATCCGAGGCGTCCGATTAAGAATGAACGGAAATACTCAATAATCTGCATAATTTCCAACGAACGTTTCGGCAGCTGAACCTTTTCTATAACTCCATTATTAATTTTGCATCCATTGGCAATCCGGACTGTCCCTCCTGTCGCTGTGACTTTTCCACCAGAATCGATGATCGGTTTCACAGTTTTCAAAAGAGCATCTTTTTCCAGTACAGAATCGCCGTCAATTGCAGCGAAATAAGGATAATGTGAAAAATTGATGCCTGCATTTAGAGCATCCGCCTTGCCGCCATTCTCTTTTTCAATTAAAAATAAATTAGGATAAAGCTTTGATTGATAGGCTTTTTTTAGTTTGCCAGTCTTAAAATAGCTGCGCGTCGCAAGCTCAATCGGCGCCATCTGAAACGGTTCAATCAGTTTCTCACTTGTTAAATCAGTCGATCCATCATTAACGACGATTACTTCAAATTGCGGATAATTCAACGACAACAAGGACTGTACAGTGCTGGATACACCGGCTTCCTCATTATATGCCGGCACCAGTACAGAAACGGGGTATGTGTCTTTGTTAATCATCATTTCTTCGATTTGTTCCAAACGGTTCAATTTCTTCTCCCGGTTTATTTTCGGGCCGGCCACCAAAAACATCCCGAGATAAATTAAGTTAGCAGACAGCATATAGATGATGATGGTCCAAGAACCCGCTTCAAGTATGGTGCTCCATAACCCGCTCATTGGCTTTCACCGCCTTTTCTTGTCAGCATATGCTTCGCAATATCCCTTGCATATGCATCTTCACTTGTTGCTCCAATGTGCTTTAACAATCCTGTGCCATCTTCTAATCCGTAAATGTTTTCTGCCGCAGCAAACCGGACCCACCAAACCGGATCCGAAAACAGCTCAATTAGAGATTCTTTGAATTCGTTCAATCCGCAGGCACCTGTCAGTTTTGCGGCATACATCCGTTCTTCCCAAAATTCCGACTTAAAAAATGCCGACAATTTTGATGGGTCTTCCAGTTTCTCGTAATTGCACAAGCTCTTCATCGCTTTGATGCGTACTTCTTTTCTTTCATCCAGCATCATTTTTTCAACAAACGGAAAGAAAAGTTTGTTTTTCTGTTCGCCATTGATGGTTAAGAAAGCAAACAACAGATTTTCTGAGGCATTGTCTTTTAAAGCCATTCTCTGTGATAAGTCTGTTAATAAGTTTTCATCTAGTCTAAACAAAATCTCTTTAATAAAAGCCACTGACAACATTCGATTGCCAACTAAAACATCGATCACCATTGGATTTTGCAAAATGGCGGATGCACGCAGGCTTTGACGGTATTCTTCGTCTTGTTTCCGTAAGCCTTTGAAATGCAATTCTACTCCTTCACGAAGAGAAAACATCCGGAAATCTTCTATAAAATACAAAGCGTTGATCCGCTCAGCCCATTTCCCTTTTTTTAAAACCTTTTTATAATAAGTGCTTAAATTTTCTTCTGCTAGTTCTGCCACCTTCAGCTTTTCATCTATCGGCTCAGCTTCAGACATCAGTATATCAAGAATTCTTTCAATAACTGCAGCTTGAAATTGCACACCTGCTGGAAGCTCTGGCTGTTCTGTCAGTGTTCCTTTTATCACTTTCCTATATTGAGGAAGCAAACGTTCCACTTCCAATTGCAGCTTTTGGTCAGCAGATAGTGTACGTGTTTTCCATATTATTAAACCCACCAGTAAGATAAACTGAAATGCCAGGAGTATTCCAATCACCCATAAAAAAATATCAACCATCTATATGAACTCCTTTTTACTGCGCCATTTTACTCTCTCTTTTTTTAAATGTACTTGAATTTTACTTTAACAAGAAAAAATTGTTAATAAAAAACAATAATAAACTTCATCTTACTATAATTGAAAAGAAAAGAGTAGAAGCTGAAAATAATAAAAAACACTTTCAATATGAAAGTGTTTTACGGTCTATTATTGGCTTAGTTGCTCAAACCATATATCATAACCTTCACCTTTAAGATGGATGCCATCAATCGTGATTTCCTTCTTCAATTGGCCATCTGGCGCTTCAAAAGCCGTATGTAGATCTACAAAATCTAAGCTATTTTCTTCAGCAACTTCTTGAAGTATTTTATTGAACTGGTGGACTTTTTCATTTGAAATCTCATTATTGAAATCTTGGTTATTGATTGGAAGAATCGATTGGAGAATGACCTTTGTAGAATTTTCATCAAAAGACTGAATGATTTTCTCTATATTTCTGCGATAAGAATCAGCTTCTACTCCTGCAGCGATATCATTGATGCCAATCATAAGATAAACTTCTTTGGGATTCCGCTTCGCGGCTTCATCAATTCGGTTTAAAACCCCTTTAGATGTATCTTCTGCAATCCCTCTATTTAAAACTACTTGACCCGGATAATACTCCTGAAATTCACCGTGATCCGTGATGCTGTCGCCTACAAACACTTTGTCGGGCTTAGGCGGATTCAGCGATTCGAAAATATCTTTTTTCTGGAGGTAGTAATCCGGGAACTCCTGAGGTGAAGCTGCATTTCCAATTTGTTCTTTTATAAATGGAATTCCGCCCTGTTTATACAGAATAAAACCGGCTGCTCCAATAAACAATAGATTCACAATCAGTGATCCCATTAATAACGCCTTTGCCTTTTTCAATCCTTGTCACTTCCTATTTCTAAAATACGCCTTCATTTTCTTAAAAGCCATAGTAAATATTATTGCCTAACTCAGAACGATTTAAACTTTAAGAAGAAAAGATGAAAAGCAATATTTTAACTCGTTAGTTGAGTAAGGCGATAAACTAAAACCAACTATCAAATATTCTATACAGTTAATTAAACTTAATGATATGTATAATAATACCATTTATGGTTAAATATTTGTAAATATCATCTAGTCAAATAAAACTCCTGTTGCTATAATCAGTTGAGTTCCAATCATTAAAGTGAGGTGAAAATTATGAATGAATTTATTAATGTATTTAAAAAAGCATTTGTCTTCAGAGGTCGTTCTAGACGCAGAGAGTATTGGATGTTCGTATTATTTAGTGCAATTTTCAATATTGTCCTCTCTATAGTAGATGCAATTGCTGAGCTTAATCTAGCTGAAGGTATGGGACTTCTTTCCGGACTATTTTCTCTTCTCATTATCATACCTAGTCTATCCGTTACGATCCGCCGGCTTCACGATATCGGCAAAAGCGGCTGGTGGATTTTGATTGCCTTGATTCCGATTATCGGATGGATTGTATTATTTATTTTTTCCTTACTGGACAGCCAGCCAGGCAGCAACGCCTATGGGCCAAGCCCGAAAGAATCGAATTCCGATTACGCTATGGCGAAGTAAAAACAACAAAGCCGCTCTCCTTTTAACTGGAGAGCGGCTTTGTTTATCAAAAATTTGCATAAAACTATTTCTGACTTGATGGGAATACTCAATAGCATAAACTCGCTCTGTCACTTCTGTAAAACTTCCTATTCAGCCCAAACCGCATCCCACTCATGTATCTCGTAATTCCGTGCACCGTTTTGTATGTACGGGTCCTGTTTAACAAAAGACTCACATTCTTCAAAAGAAGCAGCACGGTAAATGACGAGTCCTCCTGAACCATCTGTAAACTTGCCATTTGCCTTCACATGTTTAGCCTGGCGCATCGATTCCAAAAAAGACAAATGCTGAGGCCTGAATCTTTCACTTTTCTCCTGATTTGCCATAGGCAGTAGCACTGCATAATACTCCATCAACTGCACCTCTTATTTTTTATTAGTTAATCAAATGACACAATAATAACTCATCTTGCCTTAAAATCATAGAAAAGGAGTTGTCCCAAAAGTAATTTGGGACTACTCCATTGCGACGAAGCTAGCGCAGCGATGCAGGTGCAATAGTATTAACTTACGCTTTATTAGAAGCAAGGGGCTGTCCAATAAGTCTAATAATAGACTTATCGGACAGCCCCATCCTGCTTTTCAATTTAACGCTGAGCACTGTGCTTATTTGCCTGTTCAACTTGTTTCTTCAATAAAACCCGCTCGCTCGATTAACGTTTTTTGATAAAAATCATCCATCTCGTGCCATATTGTTTCATTGCTGAAGTTTTCTTCTCCCCATTTTTTTCCTTGTACCCCCATCTGTTTTCGAAGATCCGGATTCGCAATAAGGTAATCTAATTGGGTAATTACCTTATTCACATTTTCTGGATCAACCAGCAACCCTGTTTCCCCTAGGACCACCGTATCTCTTGCACCTGTCACATCTGCTGCAAGAACTGGAACGCCTGCAAGAGAAGCTTCTAAAGAAACATTTCCGAATCCTTCACGTTTAGTTAAGAATACAAATATATCCATTAAAAAATAAAATGGAATTGGGTTATGCTGATAACCCCTGTATATAATATGAGGGTTTTCCATTATTTCTGTTTTTGTAGCGTTGCTGACAGCATCTCCTTCTTCAAAATCCCCTACAACTAACAATCGCAAATTCGGATTCGTTTCATGCAAGTAAAGAAAAGATTCAACCAGTTCCTCTATTCCCTTATCTTTGGTCAACCTTCCCACATACCCAAGCACCGTATGTTGACTAGACAGCCCCGTAGTCTGGCGTATCTGCTCAATTTCCGACTTCAGCGACGCAGTCATTTTGAAACTTTCTAGATCAAATCCGTTATAACTTCCTTGTCCCAAAATACGGATTTTGTGTTCCGGAGCAATCCCCAGGCTAATCAGCTGCTCTTTTAAACTTGGAGATACGGCCAGAACATCTGTTGCTGCAGTAGCGGCAATCTTTTCAGCGGCATGCAGAATTTTTCTTTTCAAGCCGCCAGTAGTTTCCAATCTAAGACCGAGTACATTATAAATCCTGACGGGCACTCCGCATAAGAATGCCGCCAGTGTTACAATGAGTCCCGCCTTCGGTGTTCCGGCATTGACAATATCCGGCCGCTCTTTTCGGAACAGCCGAATACATGCCATCAAAGACTTAAAATCTTGAATAAGTGATATCTCTCTTTCCATATTCACCGTCAGTACTTTTGCTTCTTCATATTCTTCAAATACCTGAATATAATCGCCTTCGGAAGAAATTGCCCGTACCTCATAACCTTCTCTCTTCAGATAAGCTAACTGTCCTTTCATTAACTTTAAACTTAATGGAATGGTAACAGCGTGTATGACTTTAATGGCCATGCTAAATCCCCCTTATCACTCTTTTCTTCAAACGCTGCCTACATGCACATTTTTAAACCAAAGTTTCTTGCGTAATCTGGTCTATCAGCATTTGAGCATAATGCGTAGGATTGGTATCTTTCACGGAAAAAACCTTCTGGCTGTTTTTTACGAGAGAGCTTAAAATTTCTTTTTCATTTGTTGCACATTCCTCAATATCAAGTTCAGGATTAAAAAATTCATAAGCAGTCAACAAAGGAGATTTCAAATAGTGAAAAGCATTTCGATTAAAATTAACTAACTTCCGGATGGCTTCTGGGTCGGACTGGATTGTGACCTCATTGTCCCCTTTTTCCAATATCGCTACATGAGTCACCACTTCAGCATCCAGAAACGTATCACTGTCTACATAACGCGTAATAGGTGTCGCTTTTGAGAAGGAAACATATTCTAAAGGCGGAAACACTTTCGTTGCTTTGTTTTTTAATTTAGCGCCTTTACTTTGTTCCACATTTGAATAAAAGCGGAACGAGCTGGTCCAGGGAACCGAATAAATTTTTTCCCCGTCCGTAATGGCCAAATCTTCAGCAATGAATTTTGCTTCATGTTCCATGCAGGCCATCATGCTGCTCAATGTCTTTCCAGTGCTTGGAGGGGCAAAAACCGCAACTGTGGAACCTTCTTTTTGAAACGCAGAGCAATGGATTGGCGCAAAACCTTTCTTCAATAAAAGAACTCCGGCTAAGTCAGTCAAGATATAACCAATCGAATGCAGGTTCATGATTCGGTGTGTGATAAATTTATAATAGTTTTTGTTCACTGTTATTTTTGGTTCATCGGACAATAGGTTTTCTGCCTTGATCCGAAATTTTTCTTTCATCGCTAAATTGCGGGTATAGTAGATTTTATTTTCTCCTGGAGAGCCGTTGAAGTAATGATATTTCCCCAGTGTTTCCAACTGATCATCTTCGTTGAACTCCTCCATGACTAAATTGATTTTCACTTCACACTGTTCATATTCTTCGCGGGTGCTTTCGGGCATATTATGGCCAAAAGACCATTTAAAATCCTTAATATTCGTTTTTACCGCTAGAATATTTTTTGCAGCAACATAGTAGTAATCCATAAAATCCCCCTCTTCTATCCATCTGTTATTTTAAATATGGGTCTGTCCGGCAGGCTTCAGGCTGTCAGCCAGGCAAGTTTGATAATAACGGTCCAGTTCTTTCCACATCACATGATTGCTGAAGTTTTCAACCGCCCATTTGTATCCTTGCTCTCCCATTTGGCGGCGTATTTCCGGCGCAAGTATCAATAATTCAAGTTTTTCCAGGATATCAAGGGGATTTTCAGGATCTGCCAGAAAGCCTGTTTTACCGTCGACAATGGTATTTTTAGCTCCCGTAACGTTTGCAGCAATAACCGGCACTTTTGAAAGAGCAGCTTCAATTGCCACATTTCCGAAGCCTTCCCGTTTTGTTAAAAATACAAATACGTCCATCATATGATAGAACGGAACTGGATTCCCTTGGTAACCGGTATGGATAATGTACGGGTTTTCCTTGATTTCCTTTTGTATTCTTTCTTCTACCGGATCAGCCATTTCGTAATCCCCGATGAGCAGCAGCCTCAAATTCGGATGAGTCTTATGTAGCGCAAGGAAAGAATCGATCAGCTCTGTAATGCCTTTGTCTTTCGTCATACGGCCGACAAAGCCTAATACAACATGCTCTTCAGTAAGTCCATATTCTTTCCTATTCGCCTTTATTGTTTCTTCGACTTCAGCTGTTTTCTGGAACTCTGCAATATTAAAACCATCGCCGCTTCCTTTTCCCAATACGGAAATTTTCTCGATTGGAGCAATGCCGAATTCAGCTATGCGGCTTTTTAAACTGTCTGAAACCGCTAGACAATGAGTAGAAGCACCCGCCGCTACTTTTTCAGCAGCAACCAAAATCTGTCTTTTTAACCCACTAGTGGTCTCCATTCGAAGTCCCCTAAGAGTATAGATGCGAATTGGCACTCGGCAAATATAAGCCGCAAGAGTGACAATCAGGCCTGCTTTAGGTGTACTGGCATTGACAATATCGGGCTTTTCCTTGCGGATGATCCGAATGCACTTCACCAAAGATTTAAAGTCTTTTAAAAGGGAAATTTCCCGTTCCATTTCAATCAGCAGCACCTGTGTTTCTTCCTGTTTTTCAAATTTTTCTACATAGCTGCCGTTTGAACTCATTGCTTTTATGTCATAGCCGCATGCAGCCAAATATTTCAGCTGCCCTTTCATGAAATAAAGGCTTTCTGAAACTGTCACTGCTTGAATTACTTTACTTCCCATTCAACTTCACTCCTTTGGATAATGCCAAGCGCCATATGTTGTTTTAGTTTGTATGAAAAATGAACGTTTAAGCAGCTGATTCATCTGTATGAATGGATTTCAATTTATTCATTGCTGTAAACGCCTTCGGATTTGATCACTTTAAAGAATGTTTGCAAAATGATGTACAGATCATATCGAATGTTCTTTCGGTTGATGTATTCTACATCCAGATCAATTTTTTCATCCCAAGTGAGCGCATTTCTTCCGCTGATTTGTGCCAGTCCTGTAACGCCTGGCTTAACAAAAAGCCGCTGTTTCTGGTATTCGTTGTAATTGTCTGTCTGTGAAGGCATGGTTGGTCGCGGGCCGACAAAAGCCATATCCCCTTTTACAATATTGATCAATTGCGGCAATTCATCTAAACTGGTAGTCCGCAGAATATATCCGACTTTTGTAATCCTTGGATCGTTTTCCACTACATCAATGTCCAGGCTCAGTTTTTCGGGCTCATCATACATCGTCCGGAACTTATAAATTGTAAAGTATTGGCCGTGCAAACCGCCGCGGACTTGAGTAAAAAAGATGGACCCTTTTGATTCCAGTTTGATCAGGATTCCGATTACAACAAACAGCGGGGACAAAATAATTAATAGTAATAGTGCGAAAAGCCACGCACTGCTGCGGGCTAGATATTGGGACCACTTGGCTTGCTTCAACTCAAAAGCAGTTTGTTCATTTGCCATTTCTATTCCTCCTTAAAATCGCCAAAGCTCGATGTTTTCCGGCTTTTCATTCGGATCCAAAGTACTCTTTATATCAAAGACCAGTCCTTTTTTATCGATGAGAAGCTTTTCAATCAACTTCCATCCGGCCTCTTTATACAATTTATGAGGGACAGCGAGGATGACCGCGGATGCTGGAAGCAGCTCCGATTCCGGAGTGATGATAAGCCCGTAGCGCCGCTCCATCTCCTCCGCATCAATGCAAATATCTGCAATTTGCACTTCAATGCCGTATTCCTGGAGTTCTTCAATTACATCGAGCACTTTTGAATTTCTCAGCTCATTCATATCTTCTTTATAAGTAATGCCTAATACAGTGACTCGCATTCCTTTTACTGCACTGTTGTTTTTAACCAGCTTTTTTACAACGGTCCTGGCGATGTAACTGCTTATACCGTCGTTGACTCGTCTGCCCGCTAAGATGATTTCAGGATGGTAGCCCGCTTCTTGGGCTTTATGCGTCAAATAATACGAGTCAAATCCTACCCGGCGCCCACTGACAAGTCCGGGAGTAAACTTCAGAAAACTTTTTTTGGTTCCTGCAGTTTCCAGCACATCGTTGGTATCGATGCCCAAGCGATTAAAAATAAGTGCCACTTCATTTATAAAGGCAATATTGACGTCCTGCTGCGTGTCTTCGATCACTTTTGCCGCTTCTGCAACCCGTATTGATTTTGCTTTAAAGACGCCGGCATCAACTACACTGCCATAAACGGAGGCTACAAAATCCAGGACTGCTTCATTTTGCCCGGAAACAACTTTCTTCGTTTTTGTAAAAGCCTGTTTCTTGTTTTTGGGTTGGACGCGTTCAGGGGAATAGCCCACAAAAAATTCGCTACCTGCCTCTAGTCCTGAATTTTTTTCAAGTACCGGTATGCATTGCTCTTCTGTAGCTCCGGGATAAACTGTCGACTCAAAAACGACAACAGCCCCTTTTTTCATATGCTTGCCTACTGCTGCACTTGCACTCAAAAGAGCCTTAAGATCCGGCTGGTTCAAGCTGTCAACTGGAGTTGGCACCGCAACAATGATAAATCCCGCTTCATTGATTCTTGCTGCATCAGTTGTAAACTCAATATTCAAGTCCTTGAGTTCCCATTCTTCTATTTCATTGGCATTATCGATGCCTGTTAAAAGCTGTTCTATACGCTTATCGTCAATATCAATACCGATGACATTGTATTTTTTCGCGAAAGTGGCAGCGATTGACAAGCCGACATAGCCAAGCCCAACTACCGCTATTTTCAACTTGTCGATCATCATGCTATCCTCTCTCCTTTTTTCTGCTTCCAACGAATATTCGCTAACGTCAAGAGCTGCTTAGTGTTTGACATCGTGAATGTAATCAGCAATAGCGGAATTATTTTATTGCGGTGGCGCATGGCTGTTCCCGCGGATTGTGTCCCATAGGAATAAACGAATACAGTCACAACCAGAAACAGCGCTATGAAGACTTTATTTCTGATCGGCATGTCACTCTTCAAAAGCCCGAAAACAGTAGCTCCTACCAAAAACAAGTAAATCGAAGAATCAAATAGGAAACTCACAATATCTCCCAAACCGCGCCAATCCAATGGAAGCGGCGAAAACATAAAGTAAAACATTTTAATTGGTGCCACCAGAATCGCAGCCACGCCCGTCAAGCCATTCAAGTTTGCCAGATACATCGATCCGCCTTCGCCCCCGATTTCCACTTCGGTGATAACCTTCCCTTCAGGACTAATGAACTTCCCTAGGAACATTTCGGCATTCAGGAAGATGAAGGCAAATAATGCGGCAAAGAATAGGAGATACAGGATGGTCTGGCCCGATTTTTTTGCCGTTCTCGTACTGAGAAACAGAAACGCCAGCACATAAGCAACCACAAATCCAATCATTCCTGAGTGGAAAAGCATCGACGTCAAAGCCAGTACGACTGCCAGCAAGAAGTGGAAGAACCCGCCGTCCGTAAACCATCTGACGAAAAAGTAAAGGGAAACGGTGATCAAGAAGATGATGAGGGATTCACGCAATAAAATACTCGACATAAAAATGCTGTTCGGCATAGCCGAGAAAATAAGCAATGATATGAACATCAATTTCTTATCGGTTTTCAAATGAATCATGGCCTTCAATAAATAAATTGCAGAAAAAACCCAAAAAGCTACATTTAAAAACTGCACAAAAGGCCGCTGGTCGCCAATCATATAGTAAATCGCCGAAAGGAAAGGAACATAATTCGTGGCGCCGTCTTCTAACGGATACATTCCATTGGCAATGAGGAGAGAAACTTCGTGAAAGTATTCAGTATCAGTGCCACTTGAGAAAATAGTGATGGATGGAATATACAAATCAATGAAAAGCACGAATACCCGGACCACAAATCCGATAAAAATAATTGCCAGCCATTCCCTTTCCAGCGTCCGGTACAGATACAAGGATATTGCCACGATGCTGACAAGCAGCATCAACATGCCATAAGCATCACCCAGTGGAATAAAATCTTTAATCATATACGTAACCAAAATTTCCATTAAAAACAGAGCCAATATGAAGAGCATAGTTGGAGCACCCCCTTATAAAACTATAAAAGCTTGTATTGCGAAATATTTTTATCTCTTCGCCAATGCGACTATTCTGGATTTGTAATAGCCGATGTCACTTAATTGAAGAACCCAAAGCATGCTGGCATAAACAACAATCCCTGCTCCAATCCCTCCAGCCAAAGCCAAAATTCCCATTCCTGCTTCATCAAGCAGCGTGTAAATGTATTTGGCTGAGAAACCCATTACAGCTGAAGCCATCACAGCTTTGAACAGATCCTGAACGATTTTTAACGAATTCATCGAACCGACTTTTCGTACCAAGGAAATATATAAAAAGCCTGTGAAAACCAGTGTCGAAATGCTTGTTGCAAGCGCCAGCCCATTAATTCCCATGAATCGTGAAAGAATGAGGCATAAGATGACATTCAAGAACATGGCTCCAAAAGCACTGATCATCGGTGTCCGGGAATCTTCCAGTGAATAAAAGACTTTTACTAGAACTTCTCGGAGCCCGAAGCCGAGCATCCCGACGGCATAGAAGAAAAGTACTCCGGAAGTAAGGATTACCTCATTCGCTTCGAAAGCCCCCCTGCCAAAAAGCAATTCAGTGATTTGTGTTGAAAAAATCATGATGCCGACCGCTGCCGGAATGACGATCAATGCTACAGTCGTTATGATTTTCCCAACGATATTTTTGAGTTCCTCCATATTCTGCTTCACAGCAAGCTTTGAAATTTTTGGAAACATGACGGTCACAACAGCGGTAACAAAAATTGCTTGAATAAAGAATATGATGCGGTGGGAATAAGTTAAAGCAGAGATTCCGCCTTCTACAATCTGCGAGGCTAATGTGCGATCGACCAGCACATTAATCTGATCAGCAGAAACCCCGATAATTACAGGTATGGCGATGTACATCATTTTCCTCACATTTTTTTCTTTAGGATTTACTTTGAAACTGTGCCGGTAGCCTGTTTTGCGTATCCACGGAACCAGGAACAAAAATTGCACAACTACGGCAACGAGAGTTCCGATGGACAATACATAGATATTCGTAAAAGAGCTTAAATAAATGACAAAAAGCATCATTATGTTTAATGGCAATCCGGCAAGAACCGTTGGCAAAAAACTCTTATGGACTTCCAAATAGCCGTTAAAGACATATATCAATGCGGTGAAATAGATGCTCAAGGCAGCAATGCGAGTAAAGTCGATAGCGATTTTCAATGTCTCGCCTTCAAATCCTGAAGCGAATACTTTAACGATGGCTTGTGGAAACAACAGAATGAGCACCACAATGCCCGTTGATAACAGCAAAACGATATTGATCACGTTTGCTGTAAATTTTCTGGCTTCTGCAATTCCTTGTTTTTCCTGAATTTTAGTGAATATCGGAATGAAACTGGCTACAATTCCCATACCTATAAAAGAAAAGAACGCAGTCGGAATATCTGTAGATACCAGATAAGCATCTGTTAAACCATCAGCGCCATAAAAATATGAAAGAGAGATGTCTCTCGAGAAGCCCAGCACTTTAGTTACGATAATTACTGTCATTAAGGCAATAACGGTCTTTTCCATGTTCTTCTACCTCATTTTTTGCTTATTCTTGTAGATTTTTCCTAGTCACTTGGCCATGCAAAAAGCATTATTCGGAACACAAGAATCCTGGGAAGTGTAGCGGTCATCTGATATTCATCCGGTTGAAAATGCCGTTTGCGGTTTACATCCTGGTGCTTCAAAGAAGAAGCTATAACGCCTTATTTGTTGTCGAGTTATATTTGCCTTCCCCCCTGTTTAAACTGTTTATTGAGACTTATACTAAAGCGCTTAGGTTAAAAGTAGGTTAAACTGTTTCAATTTTTGAAATAATCAGCATAAAAAAGAAGTGGACAATCCGCCAGCTTGCGGATCGTCCACTTCTTTTCATTTGGTCTTCAGATTTCCAGCTTTATATTATTACTGTATTCCCGCTTTACGGCTGACCGGTAAGCAGGAAAGAATTCAGTTTCTCTTTCAACACCTGCTGCCTGGCATAATTGATCGTAAATAGGTTCATTCCAAATCTTTTGTCCGATATAAAATTTGAAGTTTGTATTTTTTCCGAATTGCTTTTTGAAGGCGTATAACTTATCATCTAAGCTATTCGTTCTTCCTCCACCGTCATGGATTAAGTTAAATCCATTTTCCTTCCCCCATTCAACAAGAGCATACTGCAAAATATAAGCAGGTGATAAACGATGAAATTCTTCCAATGTGCCAGACAAATGGGTATGAATGGTTTCGCCATAGACAAAATTCAATCCCATTCCAATTACTTGTCCTTCATAGACCGTTTCAACCAGTAAAATATTTTTACCGAAATACCCTAAAATTTCCTTGAAATAATCTTCATCAAAATAATAGTAAGTATCCGCCTTATTACGCTTCATCGTATGATGGTAAATATTGATAAATTCTCCGAGATCCGGCGGATTTACGGTGATCTTAAATTCTACGCCATCATTCAGCGCTTTTCTTATATTTTTCCTGGTAGACTTCGAAAACTCTTTTTGCACAGGATCATCATAATCTTTCAAATTTGTACCAACCGTATTTCGAATATACGAGACTTCATAGCAGTTTTTGAAATCATGTGCATTCGCTATTACAGGATGAAAGCGTATAAACTCGCTAACAATATCGTTTTCTTTGCAATATTCCTGAAAAGCTTCCATAAATTTAGCGGTCAATTCTTCTTGCTTACCGGGTTCGCATTCAGTGATTAAAGGCCCACCATAGCCATATGGCGTAACAATATCGAAATATATTTTACCCAGAATTTTCAAAGGGATTTCACGCTTAATGAACATATGCCTTATTGTTCCAAGTGAATGATGGAATTCAAATACCTCACATTTTCCATTTTCGATTTCCTCGTACAAACGCCCATAATTTTCATCAAAATATAAATCTCCCAATACTATTACCTCTTTTCATATATATATTTAAAATTAATCTCAAAAAATAAAAATTCATATATCTTTTTATGTAATTTTGAAACTGGTATATACAGTAAATCTATCTGAATTATCTAAAATATTATCCCTATTATACCTTGAGAGTATCAAAAGTTCTATGACAAATTTAAAAAAGACCTCTTTTTTTACTACTTAATAATAATAAACCCAGGCTTCAAAGCTTTTCCAACTGCTCAAGTAGAACACAGGCTAAGGATAATGTGTTTTTAAACGCCCTATACAGCCGTTATTTTACAGCCTTATCCACCTTTTATAGTCAATTGATTTTTCATTTCTCTACAAGCAGGAGAATTTTAAATGTCAAAATAAAAATCCTGGAAATCATTTTAGATTCCCAGGAAGCTTTTAGGTTTATTCATGCTTTTCTTGCGCTCAGACTTTGTTATATTCTTTCAAAACTTTTGTTCGATAGGCTGGGAAAAACTCTGCATTTACATCAATGCCGAGTTCATGGCATAATTCTTCATAAATCTTTTCGTTCCAGATTTTTTTTCCGATTTGAAACCTGAAATCGGTGTTTTTGCCGAATTGTTTCTTGAACAGATACAAAGTATCTTCTAGGCTATTCGTTCTTCCGCCGCCTTCATGGATCAAGTCAATGCCATTTTCTTTTCCCCAAACAGTCAAAGCGTATTGAAGGATATAAGCCGGCGACAAACGATGGAAGTTTTCCAAAGTACCTGAAAGATGCGTATGGATCAGCTTTCCGTAAACAAAGTTTAATCCCATTCCAATTACCTGGTTATCATAAATTACTTCGACCAATAGAATATGTTCTTTGAAAAATTCAATCAGCTTCTCGAAATATGCATCGTCAAAATAATAATAAGAATCAGCTTGATTGCGTTTCATCGTAGAATAATAAATTTCTTTAAATTCTTTTACATTTGGAGGATTGGCTGTCACCCGGTATTCAACCCCGGCTTTTAGGGCTTGGCGGACGTTTTTTCGGGCCGACTTAGAAAATTCTTTTTCAAACGGATCTTCGTAAGCAGCAAGATTGGTACCGACAGTATTTCGGATATGGACAATTTCATAGCACACGCGAAAAGCTTCTGCATTTGCCTCTACCGGATGAAAACGGATAAATTCACTTATTACTTTATTGTCAGTACAGTATTGTTGGAAAGCTATCCCAAATTCTTTCGCCAGTTCTTTCTCCTTGCCTTCTATACATTCAATGATGAGTGGGCCACCATAACCATATGGAGTTACCATGTCATAATAAGCGACACCATTCAGAAGCATAGGAATTGGGCGTTTAATAAACAAATGTCTTACTGTACCTAAAGAATGGCGGAATTCAAAAACTTCGTGTTTTCCATTTTCAATTTCTTCGTATAATCGGCCATAATTTTCTTCAAAGTAGATGTCTCTCATTGCCTTTCCCCTTTTCCATAAGCGTATAATCTTAAAATCCATTTAATAACTGACCCCGCTGAGCTGTTTTAATGCATGAATTAGAACTTCTTATTCTTTGACCTTAAAAATTCCATATTGCCTTTCTGCTACGCAATAACGATTTGGCTTCACTATTTTATTCACTTTTGAGCAGCGAATCTGAGTAACTCAGCCAGGAAAAGTATCGAATTTAAAATTTTTCAAATAATTCGATTTATTAAGTATTATATATCTTATGCGCCAAAAGCGCTATTATAATTATTTCGATTACCAAATTATATTTTGATTTAGCCGAGCTGCTTAGGAATATAGACATTAAGTAGAGACCTTTTCAGACCGCAGTAGGGTTGGAACGCATATTTTTCCACATCTTTCAGTTTCTAAATGAAGGAACAATTCTCTAATTCATTTTCTTTTTATAATAAATTTATAAAGTTGCTCTGTTCTTTAAGGAAGAAAATCAAAAATAATCGATGTCTCTTTTAAAAAATAGCTTTAAATTATTTAAAATAAATCCTTTTCTATAGTATTTTATGCCTATTCCATACAACCTATTCAGCGGTTATACTATTCAAGATATTACAATATTTACCTGGGAGGTAGAAAATGAAACGGTTATTATTATTGGCATTGTCAGCAGCATTAATATTTGCAATTTTTCCTGGGTCTGCATTCGCTATTGAAGCGGACTCAAAAGAGTTTGATGCATTTTTGAAAGAAATTGGATGGGAAAAACAGGATTATATCGACTACCTGAATGAAAAGGAATACTCATTAGAAGAATTCGGGACAGTTGATGAATTGGGAACTCCTTTATCGGAAGAGGCCATTCTCCCGGTTCTGACTAAATATGAACTAACTCGTGACGAATTAAATGATCTTTTAATTACTAACGGAGATATTGAAAAAGACCAAGATGTTCTTGATGGGGAATATATTATATTCTCGGAAGATCTTGCTGATTACGTAGATTTCTATATGAATGAAGGAAAAGGAACACCAATAACAGATGAATCGCTTCGTCAGTTTATCGAAGTCTATGGCTTTGAATCTAAAGAAGAATTAGAAGAATTTTTAAATGAGTACGATGACTCTATTGAAAACTATGAGACAATTGAAGCTTTAGAAGAAGCGGTAGATAATTACATTTTCAATAGTGGCTTTGATCTTGAGGGATTATTCAATGAACTTGGATTAACAAGTGAAGAAATAGAAAGATTGGAAACTCATTTAAATACTCTTCCTATTGAAACTCCAGCTTTCCAAGAAAGAGCATCAGCAATTGCTGATCGCATGATGATGATTGGCGAATTTGATTCAGCCGACGATCTATCTGCAGAGGAAATAGCAGAAATCATGGACATCTTCAGTGATTTGCTTGATCTATTTGATTTAAACAATCAATATTTCCTTGTAAAAGGCACTGATAAAAAAGAAATCAATTTAAGCACTTTATTGGCGCTTGAAACACTTAATGGCTACAACCTTTTGATTGAAATTTACAATACACAAGGAACTTTCCTAGCAGACATTATTTTGACTGCGGAAATGTTTGGGGATGAAATCATCAAGGAGACCGGTAAAGATATCAAAGAAGCAGAGGAAACTGTTGTTTTAGCTCCTGTTGCTCCTGCCGCTCCAACTTCTAAAACGCCAGCGACAGTAAATGTACCAGTGAAACAAACAATCCAGGGCGGCAGACTTCCAGACACAGCGTCCGATTATGCAGCAAATACTTTTGCCGGCTTGACACTTGCTCTGCTTGGAGTGGTATTGTTCCGCCGCTTTAAAGCGCAAGGAATTTAATAAATGAAAAGGGATAAAAGTGAAAAAAGAAGAACCAAACCTATAAAACGTTTGGTTCTTCTTTCCCTGTCTGTTGCCCTTATTGTTTTTGGAGTATGGTTCAGCAGCACAAATGCGTCCTCTTTTTTAAAAGGCTATCTGCTTTTTAAAATCGGTCAAGCTGGAAACGACAGCCACTTAACAGAGTCCGCTGCAGCTGCTCCAGCAAAAGTTGAAATTCCTGAAAAAGCTCAATTGCCTGAAGTACTTTATCCAGAAGCTCCTACAAAAGGAGAAAATATTGGCGATTTGTATATCCCGAAACTCGATGCTACACTTCCGATATTTCACGGCACAGATGAAGAAGAACTGGAAAAAGGTGTAGGGCATTTTGCGGATAGCGTGTTGCCTGGCGAAGCGGATAATTCCGTATTATCCGGCCACCGTGATACAGTATTCCGGAAGCTCGGGGAAGTTGGAAAAGGTGACTTGCTTGTCGTCCAAACTTCCGCCGGCAAATTCACTTATAAAGTAAGACAAGTCCGCATTGTTGATCAAGACGACCGCACAGTAATTGTGCCTAAACCAAAAGCCACTTTAACAGTCTCCACCTGCTATCCTTTTGACTTTATCGGCTACGCACCGGATCGGTATATTCTAATAGCAGATTTGATAGCTAGGGAATAAAGTGAAACTCACTCAGCGGAAGCTTTACCCGCTGGGTGCTAGTTGAACCAATCGGACTTTTAAGGCCAGTAGGAAGCTGCGGAGCAGGTCCGTACTGGGCGTTAAAGCGGGATAAAGTGAAACTTCCTTCAGTGGAAAGCTTTATCCCACTGAAGGTTAGTTGAACCAATCGAACTTTTAGGGCCAGTAGGAAGCTGTGGAGCAGGTCCGTACTGGGCGTTGAAGCGGGATCAAGTGAAACTCACTCAGCGAAAACTTTTCCCGCTAAGTGTTAGTTGAACCAATCGGATTTTTACGGTCAGTAGATCTTCCGCTTGGAAAAATAGTTTAAAGAATCGTTTTCCATAAAATTTTAAAAGACTGTAAACAAAGCTCGGTTTGTTTACAGTCTTTTTGTTATTCTTTTTAATTTCCAGGTCTTTCTTAACGCCTCCATATACCTTTGCTCTCCTTGTTACCCGAATTCTAATCTCAATATAGCCCCTTCCGATTCTTTTTCAATTATTCCATAAATTAATAAACTGTAAAACAATTACTTTTTGCTTATCAGCTTCAATTATGCTAATTTTATATAAAACTTAAAATCCAGATTATTCAGTCTTAGTTTATAAAATAATATGTACAAGCAACATTTCAATAAGCATAGGAGGTGAAGTAGAATGGCAAGATCTCAAATAATGATTACAGATACTTTTACTGATAATTTGAGCAGAGAGACCTTACTGGAAAAGGTATTTAAAAAAGTCAAGGAGCCTCGGAAAAGTGGTTTTATTGTGACGGCGAACCCCGAAATTGTAATGACTTCCCGCAAATCTTCTCTTTATCGGGAATCTCTTTTAAAAGCTGACTTTATTATTCTGGATGGGTACGGAATGATGTTAGCTTCAAAGGTTCTCAAAAAACCTTTAGAAGAGAAAATAGTTGGCTACGAGCTGCTTCATACCTTTCTTAAATATGCCAGCACAAAAGAAAAATCCGTTTATTTTTTTGGAGCAAGCAAAGAAATAGCTGATTTGGCAGCAAGGAATGCCATTGAACTTTACTTAAACATTAAAATCGCTGGAATACGGTACAGTTATTCGGGTTACGGTGATCATATCGCGGAAGAAATTGCTAATACAAATCCTGACTTTGTGTTTATTGGCCTTGGTGTGCCTTTACAAGAACAAGGGGCCGCCAAATACAAGTACTTATTTGAGGCTTCTGTCTTGATGGGTGTAGGCGGAAGCTTTGATGTGCTCTCCGGCACTGTCAAAAGAGCTCCGCAAATTTGGCTTAAATACAACTTGGAGTGGTTATACAGGTTACTGACTCAGCCAACACGCGGAAAAAGAATGGTTCAACTCCCCTTTTTTATGGTTACAGTATTCAAGCAAAAGTGGTTGAATTCAAATAAGAAACCAAAGCAGAGAAAAATATTTTAAAATTTCATCTGCATTCACACTTAATTTTTTTCTTTTCATATCAAAATTTAACAGAACTTCTTCTGAAAAAATGTCCTTGTTATTTGTATTATTAAGGATTTTTTAAGATAAAGAGGATAGGTGCTCGTTATTCTTTTTCCCCTTTCTTTTTACTCAACTATGGTAAGTCTAATGACTTATAAAGTTTTAAAGGTCTACTGGTTTTTATACATAAAATTATGGAAGGTCTTTTAGGAATCCTCCTGCAAAAGGTTTCATGCATAATTTCAGCATATTTCAGATGAATATTAAGTAGGTATTTAAACTCAATCTAAATTAAAGAACTTCTCAAATTCACAAACTACTTTAACTATTATTTTGTTATTTTTGCTGAATGAGATGATAACTTTTCCTTATTTCAGTTTTTTAGCAGATTCTTTATTCCTATATTCCGCATTGATAAATATATCTATTTGTGCTAAAATTCAAACAATTCTAATATCTCAAGTTAATTTGCCCTTGGACTCTGGACTATTTATATATTTCTCATAGGAGGATGGTGAAATGAAAAAATTCTTGCTTCTGTTAGGTATCTTATTGATATGTGGTGCTGGATATCTTGTCTATTTATTTGGTTTTAAGGATTATAATGTTGCGGATGCAGAAGTGGATACCCTCACCAAAGAGGAATATGTAATTGAACTTGCAGATGGATCGAAGATTATCCTGGATAAAAACGGGAATTTGCTGCGCCATTTACAAGAAGGGGATGAAGCGGTCAAAACAGAAAAGTTTAGAGAAGGCATGCCTTATTCCGAATCGAGTGATTTGGCTGTAGCCGCTGTTATCAGCGAAAACATGAAAACCGGAACTGAAGAAGATACAGCTGCTAAAACCCAAAAAGAAAGTATCACAGTAAAGGATATCGAGAAAAAGTATGAACCCGCCATTGCGGAAATTGAACGTCAAGCAAATAACAGTCTTAACAACTTAATAGACTTAGCAAAAAGCGAGTATTTAGAAATGGAAGCCAACGATCAAAAGATCAGCTATCCTTATTTTTATAATAAATACAGCGCTGCTGCTTCCAAGCTGGAAAAACGTACAGACCAAATCTTCTATGCCGTAATGGACGTTATGGAGCAAGACCTTAAATCAAAAAATCTGCCTACCAGTCTTTCAGATACTTTGTCTAAGAAATACGAAAGCAGAAAAGCTCAATTACGCAAAGACATCCTTAAACAAACTGCAGGATTATAGACCGATGAGTTCTTTGCCAATCACATTTATATTCATTAAATTCCTTATATTAACCGCCTCGTAATGATTATTCATATTGCGAAGGCGGTTTATTTTCGAACCTCTTCTTTCCATTGAAACCCCTTCCCTCTTTTTGTAAGGGGTTTCAATTAATTCATTTTTTCAAATTTTTAAGAAAGTATCGCTAAAATGCAATATATTAGATAGAATGATTAAAAGACTTGAGTATTCAAGGAGATGGTTATTTATGCGGCTTACAAACATAGAAAATGTTTATCAATTATCTTTTACGCCCCGGACGTTTCCTGTAAATTGCTATTTTGTTGAAGAAGAAAACGGATTAATTCTTATTGATGCAGCACTTCCATTCAGTGCAAAAGAAATTCTTCGGACCGCTAAGAATCTTAGAAAGCCGATTAAGTATATTCTTCTGACCCATGCCCATTATGACCATTTAGGCGCACTCGATGCTATCAAGCGAGCCTACCCATCTGCGGTAGTCGGCATTTCCACAAGGGATGCCAGGCTACTAGCAGGAGATAAGCGGCTTTTGGCAGAAGAACCGAACACACCTATAAGAGGCAGTGTTCCAAAAAGTATTAAAACCCAACCGGATATCTTGCTGCATGAAGGCGATCGAATCGGATCGCTGCAGGTTATTTTTTCGCCCGGCCATACTCCAGGCTCGATTTCACTTCTCGACGTACGCAATGGCAGTTTGATTGCTGGAGACGCTTTATATACAAAAGGCGGTGCAGCTGTATGCGGAACGCTAAAACCCTTATTCCCTTTCCCGGCATTAGCCACCTGGAACAAACGCATAGCTCATGAAAGTGCTGTAAAGCTAAGGGATTTAAACCCTCGGCTGCTTGCTGTCGGCCATGGCAAAATGATCAAAAACCCAGATCAAGCTTTTCAAAAAGCCATTAAAGAAAGTATAGAATCACTGGAATAAAAGTTTTAAAAACTTGGGATAAAGTGAAACTTCCTTCAGTAGAAAGCTTCATCCCACTGAATGTTAGTTGAACCAATCGAACTTTTACGGACAGTGGATTCCGCTCGGAAAAGCGGGAGCCATACTGACCGTTAAAGCGGGATCAAGTGAAACTCACTCAGCGGAAGCCCTACCCGCTGAGTGCTAGTTGAACCAATCGGACTTTTAGGGCCAGTAGGAAGCTGCGGAGCAGGTCCGTACTGGGCGTTAAAGCGGGATCAAGTGAGGAGGAATATAAATGAGAGAAAAAATTCAAGATCTATTAAAAAAGGAAAATTACGCGTTTGACAAAGAGAAATGGAAATCGATTGAAAATGTTCCGTTTCTCATCAATACCGATACCACTCCATTACTCAATAAAATTAAAAAGAATATGGGTGTAACTAAAGGCATTTATATTTTCAGCGATTCTGACGAAAGAATTCTTTATATCGGAAAAGGCGCCCCCATTTACAATCGTATCCGGCGCCATTTCGCTAAACTTAAAAATTGCAGCCCTTCAATGCACGAAGAAGCCCCGCGACAAGAACTCCCATCTGCTATTACCATCCACTGGGTAGAAATTGAACAGCCGGAAACTAGAGAAATCGTGGAGCATATGCTGGCTTATACTTTGAAACCCGCATACAAGAAATGGCATATCGTTTAACGGTGCAGTCTTTCTCCGTGACGGAACTTAAAACCGCTGATGAAAACTTATTTCATCAGCGGTTTTTATCATATATTTTTTTAAGGCTTAATTTTTCATTCAGCAGCCGGAAAGCTTGCGCCATTTTTTCTTTAGGTATGTCTGCATATAAATCTCCTAGGCTTACTTCAAAATAGCAGCTCTCTTCTGTCTTTTCTGTTAAGTAAGAGCTGAAGCCTACTCCCGATTCCTGGTGGACTTCTGCAAGCAAGGTGGCGATGCGTTCTTTCGGCTGGCTAAAATAGACGTGGAACATATTAGAAACTGGATTTAGCGGCAATGTGGAAATAGCCTCACAGGAATTGAAATACTGGGCAACTTCTCTGGCTTCTTCAAAATACTGTGCCATTTTCTCGGAACGCTTTTCAAAATAATAGTCAGCCGGCAGGATATATGGATACAATGAAATTAAATCTCCGCCATGCCGGCGCTTCCATATCTTCGACTGCTTGATGAATTTCTCGTCTCCAGCCAATATCGCTCCAGCGATGGCCCCGATTCCTTTATACAGCGAAATATACACACTGTCGAAAAGTGAAGCGATTTCTGCGGCTGACTTTTGATAATAAGGAAGTACTTCTACCAGTCTCGCTCCGTCCAGGTGAAGCTTGATTCCTTTATCTCGGCTCCATTCAGAAATCTGTTCCAAAGTCTCATAGCTTGGCAATTGTCCGCCAATTTCCCGTTGAGGCAACTCCAGCAGAATGCAAGCAACTTCCTCATTCATCCCTGTGACATCTTCGAATTCGATTACCCTGTTTTTATCAGCTAATAACACAGTTTCGATATGATGCAATTCTTTTAAGCCATCTTCCTCGTGTATTTCCAGATGGCTCAACGGATGGTAAGCGACTTTTTTCAAGTTTTTTTCATCGCACCAAATGCGCAATGCAATCTGCTGTGCCATTGTACCACTAGGAAAAAAGACAGCCGTTTCTTTGCCTAAAAACTTAGCCATTTTCACTTGAAAATCATCTATCACCTTTCCTGCTCCGTAATGGTCACTTTGAATGTTTTCATCCACTTGATCAACTACGTCTTTTAATATACTTACTGTTCGCTTTCCATGCCCTGCTAGTTGAAACTGTGTTTGTTCAAAAGTTTCTTTTAAAGGATTCTTCTCGTTCATTTAATACTCCCCCGCCATTTTCGAGATTCAGATCCATTAATCCTTACTATTTCACTTCTCTCCTTCATTAAAACCTTTCATGCAAACAAAAAACTCCCAGCTGCTTTCACAGGCTTAGGGAGCGTGTCTTTTAAAATAGCGATACTATTTTCTTTGATTCCATCGGTTCTTCCTTCATTTCAAAAAGCAGCGTTTCAGCATAATGGGTTGGGTTTATTTTTTTCAGTGTAAACACTTTTTCGCTGTTTCTAACGAGAGAGGATAATATTTCTCTCTCTTTCACCGTTCCATCATCTATCATAAGGCCGGGATTGAAAAACTCATAAGCAATCAGCAAAGGCGCCCGTAAAAAGTTGAATTCATATCTGTTTAAATTCATCAGCTTGCTGACAGCCGTATTTTCAGATTGCGGAATCACTTCATCTTTGCCTTTCTCAAGTATAGCTACATGAGTTACAATTTCTGCATCGAGAATCGCTTTAGCTTTAGCATTCTCCTGTTCCGGAACTTTAGCTGAAGCGGAAAGAACCTTTAAAGGCGGGAAAACTTTGGCTGCTTTCTTCCTGAATTTTGAACTTTGCGCTTCCTTGTTTTTCGCATAATGGTCAAACGAATTGGTCCAAGGCACGGAAAAGATATTTCTGCCATCCGTTATAGCCAAATCTTCAGCGATGAAGCTTGCTCCAAAATCTCCGCAAGCCGTCATAGTACTTAAAGTTTTGCCTGTATCCGGCGGGGCGAAAATAGCGACCGTTGCATCTTCTGCTTTAAAAGCCGAGCAATGAATAGAGGCATAGCCCTTTTTCAACAATAGAAGTGCCGCCAGATCGGTGGCAATATAATGAACGGAATGCAAGTTCATGATTCTATGTGTCACCAGCTTATAGTAGTTGCGGTTTACTGTAATTTTAGGTTCATCTGACAATAAATTTTCTGCCTTTAGCCTCAGTTTCTTCTTCATTGGAAGATTGCGCGTATAGTAAATCTTGTCCTCTCCCGGAGCTCCGTTGAAGAAATGGTATCTGCCTAGATTTCCAAGCAGTTCATCGTCATTGAAATCCTCTAGCACGATATGCATCTTCACTGCACATTCTTCATATTCCTTCATTGTTCCTTCCGGCATATTAGAGCCAAAAGACCATCTGAAATCTTTTATATTTGTTTTAACTGCCAAAATGCCTTTTGCCGCGATATAGTAAAAAGTCAATTCGCCATCTCCCCTTTCTCATATTCCTAATTGTTTCTATTTTATTTTCTATTTCATTAATTTTATGCTAATTCACCTAGGTTAAATATGGGTTAAAAAGAACTAATTCCTATAACAAGAAATCAAATTAGCTAAAAACTTCCGCTTCATTGCCTAAATGCAGCACAAATTCAACCATATGAAAAGCCATCGAAAATCAGCGATTTTCGATGGCTTTTTTTATCAATTATTTTTTCACCTTAAGAAATGTTTTTACCACACGTTCTGCTGCACGGCCGTCTTCTAATGAAGAAAACTTTTGTTTAAAGGCTGTAATTTTAGAATTTTTTGATGTATGCGACTCCATTATTCCGTCGATTTCCCGAAACAATTCAGCTTCAGTTTGCACAATAGGGCCGGGCGCTTCAGTCTCAATATCAAAATAAAAGCCTCGAAGCTGATCGCGGTATTCCTCCAAATCATACATAAAGAAAACAATTGGGCGATTTAAAATAGCATAGTCAAAGAAAACCGATGAATAATCCGTAACCAGCAAATCCGAAATCAAATATAAATCCCGAATATCCGGATAATCCGATACATTGAAAACAATCCCTTTATGAGCAAAAAAATCAAAACGTTCAGCCACCAGATAATGCATCCGGGACAATAGCACCCATTCATCTCCATACTTCTCTTTCCAGCTTTTTAAATCGAATTGGAATTCAAATTTGTATTTTCCTTTTTCAAAAAACTCATTATCACGCCAAGTTGGTGCATACATCATGACTTTTTTATCTTCCGGAATGCCTATTTCCTGTTTGATTGCACTGATCCTGGCTGGCGACGGATTAGCCAATGCATCATTTCTTGGATAACCCGATTCAATAACTTTGCCGCGATAACCAAAAGCACGTTTGAAAATTTCGGTTGAATAAGCATTGGGCGACACAAGGTAATCCCACTTTGCTGACTCGCTGACAAAGTTTTTTTTATAATTCTCGGTATTAGTTCCAGGCATATGTACTTGTTTAATATCAATTCCAAGTTTTTTCAGTGGCGTCCCGTGCCATGTCTGAACATATACCGTGCCAGAAGGCTTAGGCATCCAGCCTGGCAACCGGACATTATTAACCCAATATTTCGCTCGAGGAAAAGTTAAAAACCAGCGAATAGTAAATCGGCGGATATAAGGCACTTGAAATTTGTCGAATAGCTGCATGGCCCGCCGATCGACACTCCACAGCAGCTGATATTCCGGATTATGCTCTTTCATATGTTCATAAATGGCACGAGGATTGTCACTGTATTGCCTGGCATGGAAACTTTCAAATATGACCAGTTTTCTTTTTCGAGGCAATAAGCCCATTAAGATGAATAATAAGCGAAAGGCAATGAGAAAAATTCTGGATTTCTTAAGAGAGTTCAACTTTTCTAAAAAACGTTTAAATATCAATTTAAGTTTCATTGCCTCTTCCCTCCATTGTCTATCTTGCCTAAATAGGCAATAAAATTCTCGCAGATTTAAGCAGAAAATCCACCTATTGTTAAAGTCTGATTGGTTTGACTGACAATCAGCGAAGATGATGATCCCCTACTGATTGAATTTCTCTTTATACATTATGAAATAGATTTATAAATCATTATGGAACATTTCTGATTTTTCTGCTATGTTTAAATCAGTGTTATTATAAAATCTAAATATTCTAAACAATTTAAAACAAAACAGAAGTATTAAAGCTTCTTAAATAATGCCCAGAATAACATAACTTGTACAGCAATATGTAATCAAGTGGAAATAAAACCCTTACATTAGAAAGGCAGTGTTGTAGATGAAAAAAGTAATTACGTACGGGACATTTGATTTAATTCACCATGGGCATATAAATATTTTAAAAAAAGCAAAAGAGCTTGGGGACTATTTAGTTGTCGGCCTCTCCACTGATGAATTTAATGCGATTAAAGGAAAAGGCGCATACCATTCATATGAAGAAAGGAAATTGATATTAGAAGCGATTAAATACGTCGACGAGGTAATTCCAGAAAAAAGATGGGGACAGAAAGTGGATGACATTAAGACACATAATGTGGAAGTTTTCGTTATGGGTTCAGATTGGGAAGGGAAATTTGATGATTTAAGTGAGTTTTGCGACGTAATTTACTTGCCGCGCACTGAAGGTGTTTCTACTACAAAAATAAAAACCGATCTTTATAACAAGCAATGATGAAAGAAGGCATTATTTCTTTTTATCTTTTCTTGTTTAAAGCTCTCTTTGCCTTTTTTAGCTGGTTTCCACTGAAAAACAAAACCCTCTTCCTTTCTTCTTTTGGAGACAATGCTTTTTTCATGGCTAAGGAGCTGGCTCAGTTTCAAACTCATCAACTCATCTTTGCCAATCATTCTCGCTGCAAAATAGATTTCACAAAAATCAACACGAATAATAAAAAAATATATACTTTCGAAACAATTAATATTTTGCATACCTTATTTTCCGCTTATCATTTGGCTACTTCTAAATATGTTTTCATTGATAATTATTTAGGAATCTTATCTGTTATACGTTTTCGAAAAGAAGTAAAATGCGTACAGCTTTGGCATGCTGCAGGTGCCATCAAAAAATTTGGCTGGTGCGATCCGGAAACCAGTATGAGAAACAAACGTGCTCAATCCAGATTCCAAAAAGTCTACGACCAGTTCCACTACATTCCCGTAGGTTCCCGACTGATGGCCCATATCTTTGCTGAATCATTTCATCTCGACTCCAACCACTTTTTGTATACCGGGGTTCCCCAAACGGACTTTTATTTTGATGCGGCCGCTAGAGCGAATGGCATGGTAAAAGTAGAACGAACATACCCAGCCATTGAAGGCAAAAAAGTAATATTATACGCCCCTACTTTCCGTAAAGATGAACTTTCCAAAATGGAATTAAAGTTGAATATAGCGGAAATGCTTGAAAAACTTGGAGACGATTATGTGCTGCTGATCCGGCTGCATCCATCTGTGCAGGGAAGCTCTCAGCTGCCTGAAGATCCTAGAGTCATTTCAGTCAGCAATTACCCGCATATTAATGAGTTGTTAACAGCAAGTGATATATTAATCACAGACTATTCCTCGATACCGGTCGAGTTTTCCCTATTGCGTAAAAAAATGATTTTCTTTACATACGATTCGGAAACTTATAACGACACTCAAGGATTGTGGACTGAAGAAATTTCACATTTCCCGGGTCCGCTCGTGAAGACGACTGCACAGCTTATTCAGCATATTTTAGATGCTGAAGTCGATTACGGCAAAATTGACCGGTTCAGCAATCATTGGAACACCTTCTCTACCGGCCAATCTACCCGCCAATTGGTTCAGGCTATTTATGATGAAAAAGACTTGGAGACAAAAGAAAAAAACAATCCCTGGTAGAGGGATTGTTTTTTCAGCAGTTTAGAAAGTTAAAATTTGCATTAGTGGTCAGGTCCTCCTATAACCGATATTCCGCCAACCAGCTGCGAAGACATTGGCCGAGGTTTGTGAGGCCAAGTCTTTGCGACGAAGCGCGCAGCGCTGCAGGAGCATAGGTTTTCAGCCGCGGGCGAGCGCCAAGCCGCTTCGTCGCTCACACTCCTGTTTCTGTCTCTGCATCGCTGCGCTAGCTTCGAGACATGGAAAAGCGTTGCATCGCTGCGCTAGCTTCGAAACATGAAAGGGCGTTGCAGGGTCTCGGCTGTCTCGTCGCTTACGCTGCCCCGCAGGCAAGACATGAGCCGACGCCTGCGAGGCTACGTCTTTGCGACGAGCTTGCGCAGGAGCAGTACGGTTTTCTCCGCTGTTTGGCTCCATATCTGGAAAGCAGGACAAACATTAGAGAGCTTTCCAAAACAATCACTCTTTTAGAGCATCTCTAAAAGGGATAAAAGCGAGCTGAATGCAGCGGAAGGCGGCGAAGGGCAAAGACGTGCTCCTGTTTCTGCATCGCTGCGCTAGCTTCGAAACATGAAAGTGCGTTGCAGCGCCAGGCGCTTCGTCGCAAAGGCACCACCCGACTATGGTCGGCTGATGCCTTTTCTGCGGGAGCAGCGAAGCGAGGCGAGTCCTGAGACCCCGCAGGGAATGAATGGGGCAAAAGCAGTTTGCCCAGTTCATTTGCGACGAAGCTAGCGCAGCGATGCAGGAGCACACGGTTTTCGCCAGCGAGCGAGGAGGCTCAGGCCGCCCCCCGCGAAAAGCGTCCGCCCTGGAGCGAAATGGATAAGGCTATCGAGAGTTTCTCGACAGCCTTATTCATTTCTTCCATAAAGGCGCTAAAGCCTTTTTCACATAATCTTTCACACGTTTTTTATGGATCTGCATACTCAGATTGCCGTAATTAGTTCGGTAAAGGGACAATGTATAATTTCCTTTTTTAAATGCTTCTGCAGTTTTAAACGCCTTGGGAAGCGCCCGAACTCTGGCCGGCGGCGATTTCGGAAATGCTCCTAGCTTGTAATAGAAGTCATACGCAGCTTCTTGATGCTCTTTTTCAAACTGTTTGGAATCAATCACTGCCGTGAAAACTTGCTCTTCGAATGGATAACAAGAAGATGTCTCTGCCTGTGTTAACTGGAGAGGTGTTAAAATCTTTTCCTGTCCACTTTTCCTATCAATTAGGTAGAATGTTCCATTCACTGGATAAGATGCTTTTGGAATTCTCAACTTTCCTTCTAATCGCCACTTAGCTTCCATTTTTTCTATATGCTCAACAATCATCTCCGGCTTTAAAAAAGGAGTTACCTCAATATCCTGTCGAAAGCCTTTTAACACAAAACGGTCTTGTTCCTGTGTCACAATCGGTTGCTCTTCCGTATCCATCAGCATTTGCGAAAAAAGAAAAAGGTCTTCTGTATTCCCTTCCAGCAAGAGGCCATACATTGCCCTTTCTTTATCCGGCAATTTTAATGCAGTTTCCGTTGGAATGGCCCGTAAAAAAGAAGAAGTCTGCTGCTTCCACTCCTCCTTTTCCGCGGGATCAATCAAAGCGAATTTAACAGCATGCAGCCGCATAACATCAAGCAAGCTTTTCAAGTCGTGTTCTTCGATGATTCGTTTGTCAATATGACGATTGACTAGCCATTGGCGGTTTTCAGCAAGCGCCTCGAGGCGGTGCAGCGTGTTTTCGAGCTTCATCTGCTGCTGGGTAATGGAAGGCTTGTCTTCGGCGTCCCGGACACGCCAGTGATACACCACTTCATCTATCACTGCAATTTTCTCCGCTAAAACAGCCGCTTTCATAGTCAAAGCCAAATCCTCATAATACTTGCCTTCTTTAAAGCAAAGACTGTTTCCCTTAAGAAAATCTGTTCTCCATAATTTATTGCAGGCGATTGAATCCTGCAGCAGTTCCGGACTGTTCAAAAGTGTAGTCAGTCCCGGCTTTCTATACAAATCAAACTCCAAGTGGCGGATAGGTACATACATGCGATTTTCATTAAAGCGCAGTACTTTTCCAACAGAATAATCAGCATTGTTTTTCCGTATAGTTGCGGCAAGCAGAGCAATGGAATTTTCAGGCAGGACATCATCAGCATCCAAGAAGAAAATATACTGTCCCGCACTTAAACTGATTCCCCGGTTGCGTGTATAACCGAGCCCCTGGTTTTTCTGGTTAAAGGTTTTAAAGCGCTTATCAGAAGAAGCGAATTTATTTATTAATTCTTCGCTGCTGTCGGTTGAACCATCATTAATAACGATGATTTCGAGAGGTTGATAAGTTTGCCCTGCCGCGGAAGCCAAGCATTCCTCAAGATAAGGAACAGCATTAAAAACAGGAATAACAATTGAAACAAGCCCCTGCACAGTCTTCACTCCTCCATCCATGATAGAAACAAAAAGAGCTGCCGTTTAAGCAACTCTTTTTGTCATTTACGATTGAATACTTTCTCAACCACTTTTGCAGAAGCTTGTCCATCTTCGATGCTTCCGAACTCTGCAACAAACCTGTCCAAAGCCGCATCAAAACTATGCAGTTCATTTTGATGATTTATAAAATGCAGTACTTCTTCAATCGTCTGGCACACAGGTCCTGGCGCCAATTCAGCGAAATCGAAATACATTCCACGACGTGTAATATATTCTTCGAGGTCGTAGCAGTATAAAATAATCGGGCGCTTCAGCAGAGCATAGTCAAACATGACCGACGAATAATCGGTAACCAATAAATCTGCCAGCAAATAGAGTTCTTGGATATCCTGGTAATTTGATGCATTGATGATATTCCCGGGAAGTTCCAATTGAGAAATCTTCTCCGACAGCAGATAATGCAGACGCAGCAATATGATTGAGTTTCCCTCAATTTCCCTGCTCATCTTTTGGACATCATCGAGAACCCGCTGAAAAGAATTCGAATCCCAGTCTCGGAAGGTGGGCGCAAAAAGAATCACGTTGTGATCCGAGGACAATCCAAAATGTTGTTGGACTTTTTGTTTGACAGTTTCAGGCTGATGGATTAAAAGATCATTTCTCGGGTATCCGGTTTCAAGGATTTCTCCGCCATAGCGGAAGCCTCTGCGCAAGATTTCACTGGTGTAGCGATTCGGCGAAATCAAGTAATCCCAAGCTTCTGTTTGAAACTTCAGACCAGCCAACTCATTTTTATTCGGAGTTTTCTTCTGGTCATATCCCATCTTTTTCAAAGGAGTGCCATGCCATGTCTGAATATAAACCTGATTTTCTTTTTTATTTGCCAACCGGGCAATTCCTTGATTATCCACCCAGTATTTCGCACGGTTTAAATAGTAGAAATGCTTCAGACTGTTTCGCTTCACTTTGATAGCTGGTCCAGGCACTTCTACTTGGCCTGGATCTTGAAAAGACCAGATATATTTGTACTTGCGGCCGCTTTTAAATAAGTGCTCATACAGGTATTTTGGGCTATCGCTATACTGCTTGCCCATATGGCTTTCAAAAAGCACCCATTGAGAATGGACAGGAAGTTTGGGAATAAATTTTTTAACTAGATTTTGGTATACAGTCCTTTTTCTTTCTGATTTTTCTTTAGACGGGATGAGTTTGCTTTGGGATACTTTCCATTTCAGCATATCCAAAGTTTTAACAGGCAATACACGAATAGAAAAAGAATTCTTCTGGTTGATAAAAATGCCTTTTGCCAGATTGTCATCTTTCACTTCAATATTAGGCAATTCGGCCACGCTGGTATTCTTCACAAGTTCTTTATGGAGATTGCCTCTATGTTTTACATATAACGACAAATAATAATTTCCAGCCGTCATTTCTCTTACATTGAACTGTACAATTCCTTTCGCCGATCTTTCTGAAGCAAGAAGAGCTCCCGTCTGTCTGTTTCTCAACATCCAATATTCTTTGATTTCCAAAGGATCAATTGAATTCACTTCCACTTCGGCGTTAAAAGAAAACTGTTCATAGTCCAGATGTATATCAAATATCGCATATTGGATTTCCGGACGTTGGATTCCTAAGAATTTCTCATCATTTTTTCCTGGAACGGTAGCAGCAAAATAATATGATTTGCCTTTATTATAGATGCGGTTGTTTTTCGTCGGCAACTCGTTGATATATGCAATATAATCATCAAATGCTTCTTTATCGCCAATATACAGTAAGTAGTATAGAATACGATCCCGTTCATTTAATCGGATAAACGCATATTCATCCATAACTTCGTGCAAGTATTCATAAATCAGCTGATGGAATCTAACTTTGTAATCTTCATCAAATAACAAATAGTCATTGGTATACAATTTTAAATCATGTCGCAAAAACCGATTATTCTTGAAACCTTGGTATTGTTGAGCATCTATTTCTTTAAGGAAATTATCATAATAGCGGTGGGAAATAATTCTGTTTTCAAAGTTCTCAAATTCAAAACGGCGATTGGAAATTGATTTGACAGCCGCATTCTCCACAACACGCCAATAATAAATCGGCTCTGGGATAATGCTTACCGAATCAGCTAAAAAGTAAGCTTGGCCTGTAAAAAGGACATCTTCATAATGGATGCCTTCCGGAAATCGCAAATTGTGCTTTTTTAAGAAAATTCGATTGTAGATCTTATTGGTTGACATGCTGTCGAATAACAGCATCGTGAACTCCCGGATGTTTATGTTAATTCGTTCTTTGGAATAAATTTGATTATAATACCAAATTTCATAATTATTGGTGCGGATAGCTTGTCCTGCTACAAAGTCAGACTTAGTCCGACCGATGGCTTCAACCATCTTTTCACAAGCCGTAATCGTGTACCAGTCATCTCCGTCTAAAAACATCACATATTCTCCTGTTGTGTTTTCAATGCCCGTATTGCGTGGGGTACTGCATCCTCCACTATTTTCGGCAAGATGGATAGCACTAAACTTTGGCTTGTCTTCAATATAGCGGTCAATCAATTCTCCTGTTCGATCTGTGGAGAAATCATTTACTACTACGACTTCAAAATCTTGAAACGTTTGTTCATTTATAGAATCCAATGCTTCTTCTATATACAATTCATTATTAAAGGCAATTACAACTACTGAGAGTTTTGGCTGTTTGATTTTTTGCAGGATATTGACCACTTTACTGACCTCCCAATTCTTCAAAAAGCTTATACCACTGATTTTTTATAAGCTTTTTTTCGAACTTCAAACTGTTCATAAAAGAATTTTCACTAAACTCCAAGAATATTTTAGGACTTTTTGCAAGGCGCTTAATCTGGCGCGCGAGGAGTGGAATATCTCCAACAGGAGTGATATATCCATCTTCGTATTCAGTTACAATTTCACGGATGCCCGGTGCGCAGTCAGTAGAAATACATGGCAATCCGCATGATTGAGCTTCGATCAAGGACATCGGCAAGCCTTCCGCTTTTGAGGTCAATACAAAAAAACTTGAAGCCGCCAATGCAGATTGAATATCCTCTGTTTGCCCTTCAAGGAAAATGCGTTCTTCCATGCCGAATATCCGGATCAAACTTTTCAATGATTTTTCCTCCGGTCCGTCACCGTAGATATGTAGAGTCCAACCTGGCATATCCTTGGCTGCAACACTAAAAGCTTCAATCAAAACATCAAAGCCTTTATCTTCTATAAGCCTTCCTGAAGAGATGATTTTCTTGTTGCTATATAAAACTTCCGGAGCGTTAAATTGGCGGAATGGTGCGGGATTATACATAACGCCTGTATTAGTGAAGCCAATTTTTTGAAAGTAGTCCGCGTCTTTCTCAGTCAACAATAAAAACTTGGACACTTGGCGGTAATGACTCAATATTCTCTTATACCGGTGTGAGCCTTTGGATGCCGCAACACTCTCATGGCTTTGGCCAATAATTTTCACATTCCGTTTATAGAGGAGAGGTTGAATCCATTGCATTCCATAGACTTGAATGACTACAACAAATACTTCTTCGCTTCCATACGATTCGAAAAAGCGCATTACCTCATCTCTTTTTTTCTTTAAGAGGTACCGGCGCTTTAATTCTTTCAGAACTTTTCTCAGTTTAAAAGCCTTCAAGTTTGAAGATAGTTCAATAGGAAGAGGTGCTCGATATCCGTCCGGATGCAGCACTTTTACCGGCACTTCTTCTGAAAAATAACTGGGTACATTCTTTTGCTCGTTTATGCTTAAAATGGCCACGTTATGGGAATCCGCCAAAAATTCTTCAGTTAAAATAGAGGCGACCCTTTGTGCGCCTCCATGGTTATTGTATTCATTTATTAGAAAAACAATATTCTTACTATCCATGAATTTACTCCTTAAGAACATATTGTTGGTTCTATTGAATAGCTTCTTGTAATTGGCGGTCCTTTTTCTCTAAGCGAAGATATTTTGTTGCGGTTTTAATTTCAATGGATTGTCCCCCCATAAGATAGGGTTCAGCAGGATATGCCGGCTGTTTTGAAGCCCACACCAGATTGACCAGTTCATAGCCCGGTTCTTCGTTCATTCGATAAGTCAAATGGCTTTCATAAGAGCCTTTTTCGAGCTGTACCAGATCAATGGCAACATGGAATTGAGAGAAGTTATATACTTTTCCTTGAGGATTATATGCCGGATTTTCTGTAATTTCTTCAGTTTCACTAAGGACAGCCGGAAAAGCAAAACGCTCAAAAGTTTCCAGGTTGGTTAAATAAAAAACCATATCGGCTGCACCCTGAGTTCTCGTTTCGTACCCTCGGACAAAAGCGACGCCTTCGATATAGACAGTTTGGTCATGAAACCAGATTTTGTTTACTTGCTGTTCAAGCTTCTCCCGGTTTTCAATTGCCAATTCAAGGGCATTTTTCTGTATATCAAATTTATATTGGAAACGGTTGATTTCTCCATCAGTGCGTTCACGAATCTCTGCTTTGCCAGCCCATAATGAAAACTCGACCGGTTCCCCACTGTCATCATGGTACCGTGCATTAAAAGAGAATTTTCCTGGCTTGAAGAACATTGGGAATTCTTTTGAACTGAGCTCAACAAAGAACCCATTTTCATTTTTCACAAGTGATTTCACAGCAGTTTCGCCGGTTCGGATGTCTCGAACCGCCAAGTCGAATTGCTCAGAGACTTCCTGCTGGTTATGGTCATGCAAATAGCCTTGTAATTCGATAGTAAAACCTTCATCCGTTGTTCCGAAAAGAACCTGTTCAATTGAATGCTTGTACTCGATTTCAGCAAGGACCGATTCAATCGGCTTTCTTCCGCTCATAAAGTCTTCATATAAGGACCCTACAAATTTCGAGTCCCCGTACGTAATCATTTCCCCTTGATGGATCCATGCCGCTTTTGAACAAAACGACTCTACTGCATTATTGTCATGGCTGACAAAAATAATCGTTTTTCCTTGTTCTTTAAATTCATTCATTTTGTCCATGCATTTCTTTCGGAACACCGAATCGCCGACTGCCAGCGCTTCATCGACAATGAGAATATCCGGATCGACATTGACAGATATCGCAAAGCCAAGCTTCGATTTCATCCCCGACGAGTAATTTTTTACGGGCTGGCCGATAAATTCCCCAAGCTCTGAAAACTCGATGATGTCATCGACTTTAGCCATCATTTCTTCTTTGGAATAGCCCAGCAACGTGCCTTTCATAAAGATATTATCGTATCCGCTCAGCTCGGAATCGATGCCTGAGCTGACATCCAGAAAAACGATGGAACCGTGGACATCCACCGCTCCACTCGTCGGTTCCGTGATGCCGGCAATCACTTTCAGCAAAGTCGATTTACCTGAGCCGTTCTTCCCCAATATCCCAATAGACTCTCCGCGAGGAAAATCCAGTGATATATCACGCAGCGCATAGAAATCCTTATGGAACTTTTTCCGGGTAAGCACTTCCTTGATGGGTCCCCATGGATCTTTATATAGACTATATTTTTTCGTTAAATTTTTGACACTTACAGCTATGTCCATTTCAACCCGCCTTTCACAAGTGAAAGTTATAACGTATCAAGGAATATAGGTTTCATCCGTTTATGAAGATAATTCCCTAATAAAAAGAAGGCCAGGACCAAGACCCAAAAATACAGCGTGTAAACCGGCTGGTCCCAAAAACCGACGCCATAGAAAAAGGAATCACGGTAACCTTGGACAATATAATGGAATGGATTGAGTTTAATGATTCTTTCCAGCACTCCTAAATTTTCCGCAGACCAGAAAATAGGTGTCATCCAGAAAAGGAATACCAAAATCGTGTCCAAAAAGCGGCCGAAATCTTTGCTTACAGCCACCAATGGAGCAGTCACCGAGCCAATGCCTAAAAGAAGCATAAGCGCCGCAAAATCGTAGTAGAGCAGCTGCAAATTATAAATCGACACTGTCTGCAATGTCAGAGCCATTCCGATAAAAATCACGGCTAGCAGAATCAAGTGGATATAATAAGAATATAAGATTTGGACAGCCGGCAAAATGGCAATCGGAAAAGGCGTATTTTTGATGATTGACCTTTTGCTGCGAAATGATTTCTGTGTCAGCCGGAATCCATCATTCAGTAAAAACCAGGCGACCATTCCGATGGCAAGCCAGGCAAAATAAGGTGCCCCGTTTACTGGTCCGCCAGCTCTTGCCCCGACGCTGAAAACGAACCAAAAGACGGCGATGCGCATCAACGGATTAACAAGTCCCCAGACAAAGCCTAATAATGTACCCGCATACTCTCGTTTAATTTCCTGTAAGGAAAGGGAATGGATCATTTTTCGCCGATTCCACATTTCCTTGTATATATCGAACATAGGCTTTCTCCTTTAATACACGATAGAATATGGCCGGCAATCCATTAAAATCCATCTGGATTCTGCGATTGCCAGTTCCATGAATCTTTGCACATCTCTATTAAATCTTTTTCAGCTTGCCACCCCAACAGTGTTTTCGCTTTCTCCGGATTTGCATAACAGGTTCCGATATCACCTGGACGGCGGCCGACAATCTGGTACGGAACGGTTCTTGAAGTGGCTTCACCGAAGCTATTGACTAGATCCAGCACACTGTACCCCATGCCGGTTCCCAGATTGAAGGTTTCAATGCCTTCATTGGCTTCCAAGTATTGCAGGGCTTTTATATGCCCTTTCACTAAATCCACTACGTGGATGTAATCACGGACGCCTGTTCCATCGTGTGTATTATAATCATTTCCAAATACTTGAAGCTGTTCTCTCTTGCCTACTGCAACTTGCGTGATATAAGGCATCAAATTATTCGGGATTCCTGTAGGATTTTCACCAATTCTGCCGCTTTCATGTGCGCCGATGGGATTGAAATAACGCAAAATCGCAATGCGCCATGAAGGATCGGATTTATATATATCGCGGAGAATTTCTTCGATTATCAATTTGGTCCGGCCGTATGGATTTGTTACAGATAAAGGAAAAGACTCATCTATCGGCACCCGTTCCGGATTGCCATAGACGGTAGCTGATGAACTGAAGACAAATTTTTTGACTTGATGTTTTTTCATCACTTCACACAAAATCAATGTGCCAGTAATATTATTATGATAGTAGGCAAGTGGTATGTCTACAGATTCGCCAACAGCTTTAAGGCCGGCAAAATGCATGACAGCATCGATTTTATTGTCGGCAAAAATTGCATCCACTGCTCCTGCATCCAGCAGGTCTGCTTCATAAAAGGAAAAATCTTTTCCAGTCAGTTCTTTAACACGTTCAATTGACTCGATTCGGCTGTTTGACAAATTATCTAGAACCACAATCTCATATCCATTTTCCAATAATTCTACAGAAGCATGGCTTCCGATATAGCCAGCTCCGCCCGTCACAAGAATTTTCATAGGAATCCCTCATTTTCCGTTTTTTAAAAAATTTAAATTTTTTATAACATTCCATTTTCTTTCTCAATTATACGATAAGATATCCTATTTGACATACCTAGATTGCCATTCCACTATTTAAATTATTAACATTCATGATATTAAGCTTATGTTTATATTTCAATACAAAAAAACCGCTCTGCAAATCAAGTGATTTTGCAGAGCGGTTCGCTATTTTATTCGAATGTTTAAATTGAATTAATAGTTTTCAAATGCATGGTTCCATATATAAATGAGCAATTAAAGAGATGTTTCACTCATTTCTAAAAAGCTTCTCCAGCGAAAGCTCTGCCCAAAGCGGCCGATGCGGTATAGCAAAGGACTATTCTTTAGTTCAATTTATATAGATTCTCCAACTTATTCATTGTTGACAATGTCCGAAATATAATAGAATCCATTTTCGTCCATCACAATTGTATAAGTTTTACTGCGTTCTTCCACTGACCATTCGCCTGCCGCATTTTTAAAGTCAAACGCTTCTTCCGTATGAACAAGTGCATGGTCTTCAAAGATTTCGGTGCCGGTGATATCTAATTTAGTGAAATTGAATTCCATTCCTTTTCCTGTAATATCGTTAATGTATTCAAGAATGCCATTGTAAATTTCACTTTCATATACCAGCAAATTCTGGACATAGAAAAAGTCTTCTTCTGCTAATGCCGTTTCGTAATAATAACGGAAATCGCCGACAAATTCGCTTAGGCTTGATTCCTCAAACTTTAATTCCAAATCAGGATCGAATTCATAGTTCTCATCTTCATAATCAGTGAAATCGTCATAGACATGGAACTTTGCAGTGACTTCTTCTGCAGACATCGGATTATTGACCCATTCTGTCAGCATGCCGTGCATCGAATACATGGGAATTGAAAAGCCGATTGAATCGCCTTCTTCCATGACCAACGAGTTGATGCCAATCACTTTTCCTGTGCCCGCATCAACAAGCGGACCGCCGCTTGAACCTGGTGCAATGGCCGCGTCAATTTGATATATATCTTCATAAATAAATTCTTGTTCAAAATCGCGGTCAATGCCGGTTAAATAACCGATTGAAGCAGTATTTTCAAAACCGGACGGGCTTCCCAGTGCAATCACTTCTGTTCCAACATCTGTTGGGTTCATTTCACTTACAAGAGGATCGATGCCAGCAAACGCTTCGACTTTAATCAACGCGATATCAGACTCATCAGAAATTCCGATTACCGTTCCTGGCTGATCCTGTCCGTTGATATTGCGTACCACAACATCAGTGTATCCTGCTACTACATGGGCGTTAGTCGCGACCATTCCAGCATTATGGAAAAGAAAACCGGATCCTTGCCCGCCTTCAGTCAAAATAGTATAGACTTTCTGCTGTGTTTCTTTGATGACTGCCGGTTTATCTTTCTTTTTCGGTTCCACTTTTTCCGGCTGTTCGGAAGGTGGAACGATATCTTCCACTTTTGTTACAGTTCCTTCAGTATTACCCTCCGGTTTCGCCGGTTCTTCTACCTTTACGGCTTCTTCTGTTTTAGGCTCTTCCTGCTTTTTGGGCTCTGGCTGTTTTTCTGCATCGGATAAATCTTCTGTTGGGGCAGATTGCTGAGGTGGTTCCTCCATCATTTGCGACACGCCAAATCCTGCGCCGCCTATTCCAAATAGCAAAATCAAAGTGTAAATCCAATTTTTTCCTTTTTGTTTTTTTCCTCTTTTATTCGTTAACGAATGCCCGCAAGATTTACAGAAGTTTGCATTCGATTCGTTCTCTTGTCCGCAATTCTTACATAACATGATAAATTCCTCCTAACGAATAGTAGATATCCGCTTTAATTGCTTTTATTATAACCCATTGACGCCAAACAACTAACAAGAGTTTCAGTTTGTAATAAAGTCATTTATTTTGTAATAAATCTATTTTTTGAATTTATTTCATCCAAATATTGTATTTAGTATACCATATTTCATCCGTTAGCTTTATTTTCGAACAGTAAGTTAGAGATTAAATTTAACCTTAAAAAAGTTAATTAATGGATAAAATAATATATCATAGAAGAAACTGCAGAAAACCAGTGAATGCTCTGGTTCTCTGCAGTCTCTTTTCTTTTAGCATTTCGCCATCCAGTCACCCTTTATGCCAGAAAGCTTCATTAATATGTTTGGGCACTGGTTTCAACAGGATGAGTCGCTTCATATAATAAAACATCCAATTCTTCTGTGTAACACTGAATCTGTTTTTCTGTCCAGTCGAAAGTTTTTGCCATAAAAGCGATAGCGCTGTCTTTATTCGCATAAACCCAGTCGATGTTGAAGAACAAATCGCCTGTTCGGCGGGTAGCGAAGCCCGCTGTGAAGCAGTTTTATCGAACGGCTGCTAGTTCCTGCCGCGAAGTTCTGCATTTCCATGACAGCTGCCCGCATGCCTCTTGCCGACGCATCTAAGGCGATGCCGGCTCCTGTAATGCCGCCGCCGATTACTAAAAGGTCAAGACGTGTGTTCTTCATTTAGTTAATCGTTTCTGAACGCTGTAAACTAGAAAATTTCATAGATGATTTGCTCCTTTTCGGTTTGATGTACTCAATGCAAAATCCATTAATTTCCAATAAAAAGAGACGAATCTGCAGCTGCAGAATTTCTTCTGCAAAATCGGCTTCGTCTCTCGAGTTCTTAGACTGTATATTAACTTTTAATTTAAAAAGCGCAGGTGCCCATGTAGCCCCGACAAGCGCTGGAAGTCTGGCCGGGAATGGCGCTTTTTGCCATTGCTGGCCAGACTGAAGCGACCTCGAGGAGCTGGGCACCGGAGCTAGACAGTTTGAAAAGCGTAGATGCTTCTGTAATTCAAAAAACTATCTTTAATCAAGAACTTACTTTAGATTTCGGTTCCACTTTTTTGAACGATCTTGTGGCAGCTACTGCATTGTGCCAGCCTTCATAAAGCTCTTCACTTTTTTCAGCAGGCATTGTGCTGTTAAATGTTTTATCAATTTTCCACTGCTGGGCAATCTCTTCTTTGTCTTTCCAGAAACCGACTGCAAGCCCAGCCAAGTATGCGGCACCGAGTGCTGTTGTTTCCTGGATCATCGGGCGTTCCACTTGTACATTCAGAATATCGCTTTGGAACTGCATCAACAAATCATTGCTGACGGCTCCCCCGTCAACTCGTAAGGTTTTAAGTTCAGTGCCTGCTTCTTTAATCATGACATCCACGACGTCTTTTGTCTGGTAAGCGAGCGATTCAAGCGTTGCCCGGACCAGATGCGCTTTTGTCGTGCCGCGCGTCAAGCCGAAAATTGCACCTCTTGCATCGGTATCCCAGTAAGGCGTTCCAAGTCCGACAAACGCAGGCACCATGTAAACCCCATCGGTGGATTCGACAGAAGCGGCCAATGCTTCGCTGTCCGGAGCATGCTCGATGATTTGCAGACCGTCGCGAAGCCACTGGATAGCGGATCCGGCGACAAAAATGCTGCCTTCAATAGCATATTCCACTTTGCCGTCCACTCCCCAAGCAAGCGTTGTCAATAAGCCGTGCTCCGATACCACTCCTTGTTCGCCGGTGTTCATCAGCATGAAGCAGCCGGTGCCATAAGTATTTTTTGCCATGCCTTTTTCAAAACAAGCCTGTCCGAACAAAGCTGCCTGCTGGTCTCCGGCAATTCCTGCAATGGGCACTTCGTGTCCGAAAAAATGATAATTGATTGTGTGGGCATAGATTTCAGAAGACTGCCGTACTTTCGGCAGCATGCTTTTCGGCACTGTCAGAATTTCCAACAGTTCCTCATCCCACTCGAGGTCGTAAATATTGTACATTAACGTGCGTGATGCGTTGCTGTAATCGGTGACGTGTTTTTGGCCGCCCGACAATTTATAGACCAGCCAAGTATCGATCGTGCCAAACATCAAATCGCCGTTATCCGCTTTTTCGCGTGCACCTTCGACATTGTCTAAGATCCATTTCACTTTCGTGCCAGAAAAGTAAGCATCGATCAGCAGACCTGTTTTTTTCGTGAAGAGCTCATTATGGCCTTGTTCTTTCAATTCCTTGCAGATGCCGTCTGTTTGACGGGACTGCCAGACTATCGCTCGGTAAATCGGCTTGCCGGTATTGCGATCCCACACAACGGTTGTTTCCCGCTGATTGGTGATGCCGATTCCTGCAATCTGGTCGGGATCAATATCCGCTTTTCTTAACACACCGGCAATGCAGGCGAGAACCGATGTCCAGATTTCATTGGCATCGTGTTCCACCCAGCCCGGTTTCGGAAAGAATTGCTCAAACTCCTGCTGAGCGGTTTCCACCACTTCCCCTTTGTGGTTAAACAACATCGCCCGCGAACTTGTCGTCCCTTGATCAATGGATAAAATATAATCTTTGCTCATACTGCTTTCCTCCTCTGCTGATTACGATACGGTATTTTCTTCTAATTTTTCTGCTTTCCTGCCTTTTCTTAATTCTACACTTGACGCTCCGCATAACACCAGTGCAAGAGCCGAACTTAATACCCAGAACGGCACTCCGTATGCGCCGCTGAACATCGCTTTATAAAAAACCGCTTCGTCGATTCCGCCGAACCGCCTTTGCCGGGTATCGGCAATAACGCATGAGCGATTCTTGGCCCCAAATCACGTGCCGGGTTGATGGCATATCCCGTCGTTCCGCCAAGCGACATCCCTATAGCGACGATCTATGCACCGACGATGAGTGGATTCAAGCCCTCCATGAAGTCATTCGCTCCGATAAATAAAAGCCCCATGACAAGCACCGCTGTTCCAATGATTTCAGAAACCAGGTTGGAGAAAGGTTTGCGGACTGCTGGACTTGTCGCGAACACGCTAAGTTTTACCACCCAGTCTTTTTTGCGTTCCCAATGGGGCAAGTAATTGAAAAAGACAATGATAGCCCCGATTATGGTACTAATCAATTCTGCCAGAAATTCTGTCATTTCATACATCCCTTCAGTTGATTGTGCAAGAGCTGATTTTTGAAAAACACAAAAAACCCACGCTGAACGAGCGCACTTCCAGTTCAGAAGTACTCAATTCAGTGTGGATCTCCAATTCTCCTACACAGTTCATAACTTGTTAATTACTTTTTAAAAGCGCTGTCAAACAGCTTTCCTTTTCTTTAACTTTCCCATAGCTCTGCTTGCGAAGTCGAAATGGCTACCGCTCCACCTTCGTAGGCCAGTTCAATATCTTTTTCAGTCCGGATCAGCCCGCCTGCAATGAACGGGATTCCGATCCGTTCATGGACTTCTTCAATGACCGATGCAATGATTCCCGGCAGGATTTCAATATAATCCGGTTCGACTTGGTTGATCAATTTAATATTATGTTCAAGCGTATGGCTGTCCAGCAAAAACAGACGCTGGATGGTCATCAGTTTATTTTTCTTTGCCGGTGCGATGACATTGCTCCGTGTCGACACAATGCCATCGGATTTGACTTCCCGCACCAAGTATTCAATACCGAAGGCATCAGTCTTCAACCCTTGGATCAAATCGATATGCAGAACAACTTTCTTTTTCGCTTTTTTTGCTACTTGCACAGGAGCTTTCAGCTGCGACAGACGCACTTTCAGAAAGATGATGTATTCATGATCGCTGCTCAGCAGCCGTTCAAATTCTTTCATATTCCATAAAACCGGCAAAACGCCTTTTAAATCGGAAATAACTTGCACGTTATTCCACTTTCCTTCTTCCATTAAGGTAAAGCAGTAAAGCGGCAATTGCTGAAACAGCGGTTACGAGCAGTCCCCAGTAAAATCCTGGAGTGATATAGGACAATTTAATTTGGTAATCGCCTGGTTCCAGCGGGACGCCGCTGAAAGCTCCTTGAACTTCCAGAAGCTCCGTTTCTTTTCCGTTCACTTCCAGTTTCCACTGCTCACTGAAAGGAATTGACAAAAACAAAATTCCTTGCTGGCCGGTGGAAATCTCCCCTGAAATCCGGTTGCTGCCAACATGCAGATTTCCCAAGCTGTGAGTTTCACGCTGCTCGGCTTGCTCCCGGAATTCTTCATAGGAATTCCAGTACACCAGCACATCGCTCAATTCATACTCTCCCGGTGACAGCACGATCTCAATTTGCTTTGTACCTCCATCTAGCCGGTAAAGATAGCCTTCGTTGAGATAGCTGTAAATATAGCTTAATTCTCTTTTCAGCACTTCTTTGCCGTTGACGCTCAATGTCATCGCCCGGTCTTCTACTGGTATAGCGTCGAAGTAAACCATATATTCTCCTGGTTCCCTGTGCTGCTCAATCGGTAAAGTAACTTTTCCGCCTTGATTGACAATTAATACGCCATTTTCCATTGAAGCATTTTCATAGATGAACTTTTCAGCATCCACATCAATTTCTTCAGGCAAATGTTCTTTCCAGCCATCATTGGTCCCCTGTGCATATTCATCCGGCACGACTAGGTTATTTAAGAATAGTGCATCACGCTGTGCCACATTCAGCTTTGCCCATTCTGATTCAGAAATCGTGTCGGTATACCACATATCCAATCCCACAGCTGAGGGGTTCTCGTAAATATCGTAGTTTGCCGTCTCTTCTATTTTTTCATAGCCGAATGGAGCCCTTGCCCCTTTCGGCAATATCTGGTATTTCAGACCGAGCCCTGTTTCCAATGCCCAACGCCCGTCGAAAAGTGAGTATGTTGACACCACCACACCGTTTCTTAGCGGATTGAACTGCCTGACATTATAATCTTTTTTCACAAATGTATGCAGGTTTTTCTTCAAAACGCTATTATAAGCATTCGTTCCATAGTAGCCGTAGAGCATTGCATGATTCAAGCGATCCTCGTTCAAATAAAAAGTCCGGTAAAATTCATCTTGCTCCGGAACCAACTTCGAGAAAATTTCCTTTTCTTCGGGGTGATCCAGAGAAGGCTGGCTAAAATATTCATCGGTTAAATTGCTTGCTCCAAACCTTTTTACGATTCCCTTGTCTGTGTAGCCGATTACATTGACAACGCCATTCCCTGCCACAGCTAGAACAATAAGGCCGGCAAGCCAAGATTTCCTTTTCCAGCGGCTCATCAGATAAAACAAGATCAATGACAGAATACCGAATCCTGCCACGGCGATGTCGAACAGATCGACTACGTTTCCCGTCCGTTCTGCTTTTGTGTAAAGTGCCCCAACGAATAGGCCAGCAGCAATAAAAACAAAAAACAATAATCGTTTTCTCGCTTTCATTGCTACCGTCAACCAATTTGGCAGCGCGAACGCCACCGCAAAATTCAAGATGTGGAACCAGCGGTACTGGATATGTGAAAACCCATTAAAAACACTGTACATATAAGGAATGAAATAAAAAACAAATAACAATAATGCCAAAATGGATTTTCGTTTTGTCGGGGTGTCCTTCGGAAGAAAAATCACTAGAACGGCAATGAGCGTAAGGAAAGGAAATCCCAATCCCCCCATATGCCCCCAGACTTGTTCCGGCAAGCTGAAAAACCAATCCGTACCAAAAAACAGCGGAATTTCCGGTTTGATTGCCAACCGGTCGGAGTAATAGACAGACAGGATGCCCGGCAAGAAGCCGACAAACGCCAGACCTAAGCCGATGGCGTAATGGAGAAGGAACGGTGCATAAGTTTTGACGATTGACTTTGACTTTACCGGCGTCAATACAATCGCGGCAACGCCGTAAAATATGCTGTTGATAAATCCGAGATAAAAATTACTAAAGACTGATAAGAAAATCCCGAGTATAAAATATCGCGATTTGCCGGTTCGGTGATAATGCAATAAACCGAAAATTGTCAACGGCACATAGAGAAAGGCTTCGGTCATATAATCGATCAACGCGGCATGGGCAAAGAAAATAATCGAGCTGCCGTAAACCAATGCAGAAACAAGTGCTTTCCATATTTCGAACTTCTCATATCGAACGAGCAAATACATTCCGAGCATCGCCAAAAACGACTTCAAGACGGACAAATACATCTTAAAATCGACTGTTCCGAGAATGCTCCATTCAAAATCAAAAATCTTTTCCGCCAGCACTACTAGATAAAACAATGGGCTCGTCGTGTAATAATAAGCAAACTCCCCGAGCAGATCGCCCCCGAGTCCATAAGACCAAGACCAGAAAAAATTACCGGCCGCAAACGACTCCACCAGATGCGGATAAAAAAAAGCAAACTGATTGATGGCATCCAGATTGACGGCTAAATTATAATCTTCAACCAAGAACAGCCAATGAAAAGACACGGCAACAAGCAGCAATAAAAGAATAGAAAGCCAGTTTTTCACACGAGTTCCTTTTTGCTTTGTCATCAATACCACCACTCCAGGGAGAAAGGCTGTAACACTGTGATAATTGTACAGCTGATATCTTCATCTACTCATTATTGGTATACAAAAACCCGCGTATCAGGTCAGCAAACACTGGTACGTGGGTTCTGTTCCCTTGAACATCATCCGGGCAATAGTTATCTTTACTATCCCCTGCCGGCGAAATATCAAAACCTTATTAATTTAACCGAAACCTAATAGGGGTAAATCTATTGATGCTAGCCATCCATCCATTTCTTTATATCAGGTATGTTAGAATGAATAGGGTCATCCAATAGCTATGATGGCTTTTTTATTTGGAATTCGAAAGAGTAAAACAAATAATGAAGACAAAAGGAGCGGTTTACATGGAAAAGCTAACATTGGAAACAGCGAAAAAACTGATTGAGGCAGCTGAACAAGAAGCGGCAAACCTGGGAGTAGCGATGGTCATTTCTGTAGTGGATGACGGCGGCAACATGGTCGCGGTCCACCGTATGGATGATGCTTGGCTAGCCAGCATTGACATCGCCCAAAACAAAGCCTGGACTTCTGTCGCATTGAAAATGTCGACCAGCCAACTGGAAGAAGCTACAGTTCCAAAAGCGGAACTTTATGGCTTGAACACAACCAATAGCGGACGCCTCGTTATTTTCGGCGGCGGCATTCCGTTGCTGAAAGACGGCAAAGTAGTTGGAGCTGTAGGCGCAAGCGGTAGCTCTGTAGAACATGATGTGAAAGTAGCGGAAGCAGCTGTAAAGGCTTTCGAAAACCTCTAAGTGCTTTTTCCTGTATACGCAAGACCTTTGCAAATTCATTGATTTAGATTAAACAAAAAACAGCCGCTCCTGAAAATCTACGGATTCAGGGAGCGGCTGTTGGCTTTTGTTGTCATCAAGCCGCTTATTGGAGTAAGCGGCAATCTGAAGCTGGACGGATGTTCGGCATCCTGATAAATTTAAACGATGGAACTCTAGCTAAAATTTCCGAGAAATATTTCGGAGACAATATCCTTGCTGAGTAATAGGACAATATAAAAAATCCCCGATGAATTAATTTAATTCATCGGGGATTTTTCTTGCTTTCTCTACTTTAATAGGAGAATGAAAGCTTATATTCACTTTTTAGATTGTCGCATAGGCTCTTTGCTTTCCAGTATAGCTATTGAGAAGAACCGGAAACTCCAATACTTTTCCGTTCATTTCTTCCACTGTTCCGGCAAGAGTTGCTTCATCAATAACTGAAATATTAAAAGTTCTGCAGTAATCCATAAATTTATCTATAGTAGAAGAGCTTTCCAGCTGCTCTTTTGATGCATAGAAAGGAACACGCAATCTTTTGCACAGCGCCAAGGCGTTCCAGGTAGTTACGTCATCGAATACAGCGATAATGCCATCCAATTTCTCGGCTTCACCAATTTCCATTAACCTTAAAACATCTGCTGGGCTTATATCATGAGAACTGTCTGCGCATTTTTTGGCTGGAGCACCTATCGCATGATCAGACACGATTGTGTAAAACCCCATGTTTTTTGCGGTCTCTACAATCTGCACCATCTGATTGCTTCCCCCAAGAATTAATACTTTTTTAATATCAGCCTTCTGCATATAGACAACCTCCTCATTGATTCGGCAAACCATTTAACGTAAGTATTAATAGCGATTATTAACCTTATGGCAATAATCCTGTAATTTCATTTTTCCATTAATCTTAAATACCTACATAGAGATGGATGGGGTTAATATCATTTGCATTTAATAATGAATTTAATACTAATTTACCAGTAATCAAAAGCCAAGTCAATACAATAATCTGAATTTTTAAATTTATATCCCTAATTTTATCTATTTATAAGGATTAAACTTCCTATTAAAATGAGAACTCTTTTTTATTAAACCTCTATTTATCAAATTTTTTATCTCTCATCCTTTTTAACTTACTTTTAACAATTCATCACTAGAATTTACCTAGTAATATTGAATCGGTACAAGGAGGAAAACCACATGACAGTCAAGTCTAAAGTAGAGGTGCCTGATGTTTTTTTTATGCCGGAATGGGGCAGAGCTTATGAAAGCCAAGATCAAGGAGAAAGTACAGTTTTTGAAGTTAAAAATGATATCGGCCATATCTTTTACTCTTTTGTATTAAGGCCGATTCCCATTCAGGCTGGAGGAACAATCTATTATGATGCCATTACGCCTTTTGGACAAAGCGGTCCAATCATCCTCAATTGCCAGCCCGGAAAAAGAATGGAACTTGCAGCACTGTTTGATCAGGAGTTTCAAGCATATTGTGAACAGAATAATGTTGTAGCTGAGTATATCCGTTTTAATTCATGGCTGAAAAATATTGAGGATTTTAAAGACATTTACAGCATTGATAACCGCGGGATAACAATGTATATCGACTTGACCGTCAACGATTATTTTTTGGATGAGTTTAAATCCTCCACCCGCCAGCAAGTCCGGAGAGCTTTAAAAAACAATGTTGAAATCGAATATGATTTTACAGGAAATACCATTCATGAATTCCATCGCCTGTATCAAATTATGGCAAAAAGAAATGATATACCGGAGTATTATCAATTCTCAGAAGAATTACTAAGGAACTCTTTTGATCTCTTGGAAGGAAAGCAGTTCATTATATACGTCAAACATGAAGGCATTAATATCTCTGCAGCATTATTTGTTCATCACAAAGATTATCTCCATTATCATTTGTCTGCAAATGACCCGGCATACTTTCACTTAGCGGGAAACAGTCTGATATTACATGAAGGCTGCCGCTGGGGAGTCGAGAATGGCAAGAAAGAGTTGCATCTCGGTGGGGCATCTACAGATGTCCTTTACCGTTTTAAACGAGGATTTACCAAAACAGAACCTCTGGATATCTTGACTGGAAAAAAAATTAGGATCCCAGAAGCCTACCGCATGCTGTCTGATATTAAGGCCAGTAGGGAAGGCATCGAAAATCCTTCCCATTTCCCGATGTACAGAGGATAACGGTTTTAGAAACGGTTAAGCATTTCACAGATATGTCCATTAAAAGAACCATCCGCTTCGAATGGCGGATGGCTCTTTTCTATCCCTGAACATTTTGAATTTCGCTGACTTGTTCTGCTTTCTTCGATCGGTATGCCGGGAAGAATTCAACTTCTTTTTCCACTCTTGCAGCGGCACATAACTCGTCGTAGATGCATTCGTTCCACACTTTGCGGCCGACATAAAAATCAAATTCGGTATTCTTGCCAAACTTTTTCTTAAACAAATAAAGTGTATCGTCCGGGCTATTTGTGGTGCCGCCGCCTGCATGGATCAGTTCAGCGCCATTTTCTTTACCCCATACGGCAATGCCGTACGTCATGACATATACCGGAGAAAGATGATGGAAATCCGCTAAAGTGCCCGATAAATGAGTGTGTATAATATTATTATAGAAGAAATGCAACTCCGCTCCGATTACCTTTTCCTCATAAAGCGCTTCGACCAGTATTATTTTCTCTCCAAAAAACTTAAGGCATTTGGCGAAATACGATTCATCAAAGTAATAATACATATCTGCCCCGATTCGCTTCATGTTATCTTGATAAATGTCTTTAAATAAATCCAGATTTTCCGGATTCACCGTGATTCGGTAATCTACCCCAATACGCATGGCATGGCGGATATTTTTTCGCGTAGATTTTGAAAACTCCGCTTGCACCGGGTCATCATGATCTCCCAGATTCGTGCCAACAGTCTTGCGTGTGAAAGTGACCTCGTAGCAATCAGTGAAATCCTTGGCATTATTAAGAACCGGATGGAACCGGACAAATTCAGAAATGATATTCTGCTCACTACAATATTGCTGGAACGCTTTTTTGAATTCCTGGACCAACTCCGCCTTATTGGCGTCTTCCCCTTCTATGATGACAGGTCCTCCGTAGCCATAAGGGGTGACAATATCGTAATAGGTTTCGCTGCCAATTTGGATTGGAACTTCCCGTTTAATAAATAGATGCTTCACAATGCCAAGCGGATGGTTGAAAGTGTAAACTTCGCATTTGCCATTCTCAATTTCCTCGTATAGTTTCCCGTAATTCTCTTCGAAAAATATATCCATGTACCTGACCCCTCATTCCTGCAATAGGTATCATGCAGCCCGTTTCAGCAGTTTTTAACCTCATTAGGACTACAGATTCTTTTATTATTTCTAGTATTTAAATTAGTCACCCAGTTATACCTATTACCTTACACCGATTTCTACAGACTTTCAATAAGATATTTTCTAAATTTTTGTAATTTTCCACATTTAAAATTCCGTTATTTATTACAATAGCCTTATATATGAAAAACCACCGGCTTCAATTTTTACATTGAAGCAGATGGTCCTATCTTTTACATTTTTACTGCAGTTTATTTATCAGTCTGTGGAAGAAAAGCGCTTTTTAAAGCTTTTTTGCCCGTTCTCGGAGATCGCTTTCCACTTCACCTGCATGCTCTACTTCTTCTTGGATATCGATGGCGATGATTGCGACAGCTTCGTCTTTCATCCGTAAAGAAATAGCTGTAATAAGACTCGATTCTTCTTGTGCCTTGCCTGCGTCATACGTCCGCTTGCCTGTATCGAATCCATCTCTTGCATTTTGATTTTTTATGACGGCCACTTGAGACAGCGTAAATTCTTCATTAGAACGTACTGGATTGCTTCAGCTCCGACAAAGCTTGGTAAACTTCACTTTCCATTTTAAAATAACTAATAATGACATTTTCCCTCACATTAATCACTTCATTCTTTTATTACAGGAATATCATTTAATATGAATCTTTTGCCGCTGCCTTGTCTACATTGGCGATGATTTTCAGAACACTGTATGCCAGGAGAATTCCTAATAAATCAACACCCATATCAAAAAACCTGCCGTCCCTTTCAAAAAACAGCTGCAAAATTTCTGTGAAAACAGCGAATGCCGCGGTTATAACAAAAGCCACCTCACTTTTTTTCAACCAGTTCAAAACAAGAACATACAACAAAGCGAAAGACAGAAAGTGGCCAGTTTTTTGAGTCAGGTAAAAACTATCGCTAAAGCTGATATCATCCAGCCGGAGAAGCTCGGAAAAATTCGGCGTCAAATCAAAACGAAAATCCACTTCCTGATCGAACAGAAAAGCCCTTGCATCGCTGGTACAAGTGGCGATGACAATACTCAATACCCATAACAAAACAATCACCAATCTGGTATTCAAAAGCCGCCCTTCCTCCTTTTGCATCTTTAATAGTATTACCCCTGGTTACTCAAAATTAACCCTTGCCATCCTTCTCACTTAGTCTCTTCATCAAATACCGCAAGCGGCAATACAGCGCTGACTACATATTGTTCGGCATCTATAATTTCGGAAATTTTCAAGTCGACGCAAAGTTTTGAAAGCAAATACGCATCTTTCGCCTCCATTCCATAACTCTCAGACAAGTGATTCACCATTGCCCGAACTGCATCTTGAGCGCATTTCATCAAACCCGGCACCACCCCCGTAGTCTTGTAAAATCCTTTATGATTCACTTTCGGTGTCAATGCCCCTTTGGTCAAAAATTGCGGAGCCGATATTCTTTTCCCTTTAATGAGCCTGAATTTCAAGGTTGCCGTCATAGGGCATTCAAACGCTGACACACATACTTCGCCGTCCCCTTGCGCTGCATGCGCATCACCGCAGCTAAACAAGGCACCGCTCACTTGCACAGGCAAGTAAAGTTTTGTGCTGACAGTTAGCTGGCGGGGGTCAAGGTTGCCGCCAAATATCCCCGGCGGCATGATAGCCTGGCCATGCGCTTCTTTGGGGCTGACACCCATTGTCCCTAGAAAAGGTGTAATCGGGATTTTAATGCGCTCATTAAAATGAATAAACTCCCCGTTTGATAAATCAAACGTCTTTAAATAAGCATTGGGAAAATCCTCCGGCAACAACCCAAGCGCCGGAAGGATGGCAGTCCAGCCCCAACCTCCCGGCTTTGAATCGACAATCTCCACTTCCAGTGCATCTCCCGGCTCCGCCCCTTCAACTTCTACAGGGCCGGCCAGCAGATACACCCGCCCCAAATCCAAGCCGGCAATATCTTCAGAAGTAGAATTTTTGTTGAATTGATTGTCTGCCACTTCCTGTGTTTTAAACAGAACCGTATCTTCGCTTTGAATCGTCAACACCGGCTCCGGGTCTTTGGCCCAGGTAAAATGCACACGGTCTTCAGGAAACTCATGAGTTTTTGCCATTGCTTTGATTCCTCCTTTTTAATTATCTGAATAATATCATAATTGCAAGGTGGTTAATACTATACGCTGCCACTTTAATACTTTTGACCTCTCTTCTATGTTTTTCTGAACACAATACTTTACACAAATGAAAAAGCTTCTTCCTTTATGGAAGAAGCTCAGTTCAGTTTTCTATTTCTTTTGCTTTAAACGCTTTTTCTATGTTTCGATTCAGTGCTTTTTCAGCAAACATATACAGGAAAACTCCGGCAGCTGCACCCGAACTATCGATCCATACATCGCGCAATTCTCCGCTTCTCCCCGGTACATAGAGCTGATGAAATTCATCTGACATGGCATATAGAACACATATTCCTATAGCAAAAACTGTTCGTCGATTGTGGCGAGTCCCGCTTGTTCTCAGTGCATTCACCGTTAATGCACCCAGTATCAAATAAATGATGAAATGGGCATTTTTTCGGACGATATGTTCAGCCGAATCCATATTTCCCTCTAAATCCGGAACCGCTTTTTCAACTGCCGACAAAATCGCCTCTGTGATGTCTGAACTCATTTCACTGGACTGCGAAGCCGGCTGATGGGACAAAGAGAAGATCAGGGCCATCCAAAGAGCCACCAAAGTCCATGAAAGCATTTTATGTAAAGACATGGCATCTATTTCCTTTTCTTTGTGTTGTTGTTTTGTTCCGCTTTTCCAAGCGGGAAATTTACTGATCATTTAAATCTGATTGAAGTTTTTCCCTGGCACCGATTATAGCATTTTTCTTTTCAGCTGGGAATCGCTATAGAAATCTATTCATAATAACTCCGCTTGCCGCAAGTACCTACGCTGGTTGGCTGCATATCGAAGGAAGCAATCATCGAAAAGTTCTCTGAATGACCCTCTCTCTTTTAGAAGCTTATTCAGCGCCGGCGGTTCAGGGGCAAGATGAAGCGATGAGAGGAGCTTGCTCAGGAGCACAAGTCTTTGCCTTACCCAAAACCGTCGAAGCGGTATAGTAAAGGATAATTCTTTAGTTCAATTTATATAATTAACTTTGTACTTTAAATTCTCTCCCTTTACCACTATTGTTACTTTTATGGTTCTGCTTTAATGAGCAGGTTGTTTATTTAAACTGCTTCTGATTACCTGATAAGTCTTCATGCATTATATAGAACCGACTGTTAGACTGTGAATCTCCTATTGTTTTTTTTGCAAGCGTTAATATTGTAGCATCATTTAAATCTCATAGCATTAAGCTAACTCATGGGAAAACTTTTTAATAGCGCCGCAGTATTCTGAATGATTCTTGCACTGTACTTTTGTTACTTGCTTCTGCAGTAACAAAGCGAAATGTCCTTAGAAATGATTCTAAGGACATTTCGCTTTCAGTTACTTACATTCTTATTTATCTCTCCATGCCATGTATAGTAATTCAATATTTTATTCTAAATTTCAAGATTTAGAGATAAAATCTTTTTTTCTAATAAAAGTTCAGCCATCATGGCCTCAACTTCTGGACCAAATTCTTGATTATTTAATGCAAATTCCATTGTTGTGCGAATAAATCCAATCATTTCACCCACATCATAACGTTTGCCTTCAAACTCATAGGCAAAAACGTCTTGGATACCATTCAATTGTTGAATGGCATCAGTCAATTGAATTTCTCCACCTTTTCCAACATTATGTTGGCCGAGAAACGGAAAGATTTCTGGGGTTAGAATATAGCGTCCAAGAATCGCCAATGTAGAAGGGGCCGTTCCTTGCTTCGGTTTTTCTACAAAGTTTTTAACTTGATAGCTCCTTCCCTTTTTTGAATAGGGATCTATTATTCCATAACGCTGCGTGTCTTCTTCAGCTACTTGCTGGACACCGATGATTGAAGCTTGAGATTCATCATATTGTTCAATAAGCTGCTTCAAGCATGGCTTTTCCGCTTGAACGATATCATCTCCCAACAATACCGCAAAAGGTTCATTGCCAATAAACTTCCGCGCACACCATATAGCATGTCCGAGACCTTTCGCTTCTTTTTGGCGAATATAATGAATTTCCACTTTCGAAGATGCCCTTACTTCTTCAAGCAAATGGTATTTTTCTTTTCTCAACAAATTATCTTCCAGTTCGAAATTATTATCAAAGTGGTCTTCAATCGCCCTTTTCCCTTTGCCAGTTACAATAAGTATGTCTTCTATTCCCGATTCAACCGCCTCTTCTACTATATATTGAATAGTCGGTTTATTTAAAATAGGAAGCATTTCTTTTGGCATCGCTTTTGTCGCCGGAAGAAACCGGGTACCTAAACCAGCGGCAGGAATGATTGCTTTTGTCACTTTTTTCTTCACCAAATGACCTCCTTGGTTTTTATTACAGGATTACTTTCACTTTACAGGAACCAAATTGCTTTCATAAAAGGCAGCCTTCATGGATTAATCAATGCACACTTAACTCAAATAATAAGTGCTAGTAAAAAAGTATGTGTAGACTTTTCAATTAAATAGTTGTTTTGATGATAAGATAATTACTTTTATACTAATTTTTTATGCATATAATCATTTTATCATAATGACCATAACAAGTAACTGATTATTTAAAAAATTACAAAAATACATTTTGAGTTGATTGATCACTTGATTAAAGACAAAAAGACCTTTTATCTTCATTTTTTTTTTGAAGATAGCAGGTCTTTTTTGTTAGAAATCACTTTCGTCTGGTTAAATTTTTGAACGTCACTGGTTTTATGACCATTTTCTTCCTTTTCCTTCCCCCTAGCCAGTATTTCCTCTCTATGCTGTATACTAATAACTTCTCTACGCGAACTAGCTTTAGCTAAAGAAAAAGTCATAGCTACAATGAATGTAATGCCGCTTATAATTAATCCCCACATTTTTAACGCCTCGTTATATAGTTTATTATTTTTTAGATTTGTAAATGCATTACCGAAAATCATGCACACTTTCTATGTTAATTATAACATGATACTTTACTGGACCTCTAATTAGAGTCATGCAGATTTTTAAGTTATTAAGACAAATTTTAAGACGCTATTTAATAATCTTCTCTTCTAAATTCCTTATGAAGAAAACTGCCAATTTACTAAACCATCGGCACCGTATGAGACACCATCCAACTATCCAGGCTTCTACTATAATACGCGGTAATCTTATACCCCATCCCTGCCGGTGCCTGTACGCCGACTCTTCCCGCTTTGTTATTCACTTTTGCAAAATCGCAAAGCACCTGCACCGGTTGTCCGCCGCTGTTCTCGACGTAGATTTCCAGTTCTTCTTTAAAGTGGTGTTTTGGCGGTTCAGGCAGATTGATAACGGCGTTCCCCAGCAGGCTGGCCGACTGATTGATGGTGATTTTTGAAGTTTCCAAAGAATTCGATGCAAAGTTTCGCGTTGATTCATTGACGAAATTATACATCCGGCCGTTATGAAGGACGCTGGTTGTTTCATAATCGAATACTTGGCCGCGCAAAGAGGCAATAGAAGCGACCCCGCCTGCTGTTCCGTCAACTGGTTTAGCGAGCAGCGGTTCGATAATGCTGAGTCCCGAAGGATAATCGAGGATGACATTGGCATAGCCGTTCGCTTCAAAATAAGCATGGTTGATTGTATTCGAATAAGACGGCGTTGTGTTGATCATGCCCGAACCAATATGGATACCTGCGATTCCGTTTGCATCAAAATTTCCGCCTTGCACATTATGGCCATAAAGACCACGCACAACGAGCCCAGCCCCTGCGTTGCCGACAAAATGGCAATCGTGGATGCCGTATACATTGTTGTCGCTGCCCCTGTCTGTTTGCAGTCCCGAGCCGATATGTATTTTGTACTCGGTTCCTGAGCGGAGTGGACTCCTTAATGCTGGCGATACCGTTATCCCTTTCGCGCTGACAGCATTGATATGATAAACCGAACCTTCGCCACTGCCGATTTTCAGGTAAGCGCCGACATGGACATTGCCTGCTTCCGGTTCGAATTTTGAAAAAGTCACACGATCTCCCGAACCACTGCCATCACTTCCGGTAACCACCGTTCCATTTTGTTCGAATTTACACGACTGGTCAAAGACACAGAGATTGTTATTGCCTTCTTCTGTAATCTGCAGTCCATGGACTTTCGCCCACGTAAAAGAAACATTCGAAAAGGTTTTATTGAGGATACCGGTCGCCAGCATGCAGACTTTCGCATATTGGGCAGACCCATTTAAAGGGTCGGTGCCTCTGAACGTCAATCCTTTTATATGCCCATCCCCGCCCCGCATCCGCACCAGATAATCCATCGGAGCAGAAGGTGCAATCACCGTCGTCTTATCGCTGTAGCCGACCCACGATACCGCTTTTTCCTCTTTGATCACCGGCACTTCAAGCGGTTTGCTGATGCGGTACAAGCCCGGCGGAAAAAATAGCGTGCCCCCTCCTTTGGCATTATAAGCAAAGGCAATCGCCTGCTGGAGTGCTCGCCAGTCATCTGCTTCATCGTCTCCTTTGGCTCCAAATGCTTTGACGTTGAAAGTTTTGTCGGGTCGTTCACTGAAGGTCACTTCATCTGCCATTTTCTTCAATCTATTTGCTGTTGCGAGAGTCTGTTTTTCTTTCATAAATCCAAATGCCATCTATGTTCCCTCTCTTTCATAAACCTATTCATCTTGCTTAACGATAACAATAAAAGGTTAAATAAATGTTAAGCGCTTTAAATCTACTTTAAAATATTACTCTTTCTTTTATTCTCTAGTGATGAATAAAAGACCTCTTACAGCAAAGCAGCTGCTGTCATACAGTTCCACAATCCCCTTCGAAAAAGCATGAAATTTTCCTCTCTAAGTATTTAATATTGGATAAGCAGCAATCCATAAATGAAAAGCAATAGTTGACAACTTTTTATTACTATAGAATAATTACAGAGTTTCGTATTGTTTTTAAAATTATAATTTTTAGTACGAATAGAGAGTAGGTAAAAGCTTTGAGACGCTTTTTGTTTTTTGACTGGTTGCGGGTTTTAGCAACTATTGCTGTAGTGACTATACATATTTCTGCAATTTTTATTACGGCTAATTATTATGACGGCAAATCTTCTTGGTTAACCGCCAATTTCTTTGAGTCTTTTACCAGATGGTGTGTCCCCATATTTGTCATGATTAGCGGAGCCTTAATTTTGAGCGACAAGCGTGAGTATACTTACAAATCTTTCTTAAAAAAACGGATCAGCAAAATTTTCATCCCTTTGCTCGGCTGAAGCATATTGTATTTCGGTTTCTATTTTATTCAGGGGCGGGTAGAACTTAATCCGATTCTATTTATTCAAAGGTTTTTAAATAACGGCATTTCCGTCCATTTCTGGTTTATCTACATGCTTCTAGGACTTACTTTAGTTAGCCCATTGATTAAACTGATGCTGAAAAATGCTACGCAAAAGGATTTAACTTATTTTCTTGTCCTTTGGTTTTATGCATCCGTTATATCACGTGTTTTAGAGCATCTAGTCGATATTACGTTTAATATGGAACTGTTTTTTGTAACTGACTATGTCGGCTATTATATATTAGGCTATTATTTATTCACTTATGAACTTCCTTTGGTATTGCGCAGATTTTTATATGCCGGTTTGGCTATCGGTTTACTTTTTACTTTCTTCCTTACTTTTATTTCAACAGCCGAAGCGAATGGATCTTTCCAATCTTTTTGGTATGGCTACCATTCGCCAAACGTAGTATTAGCAAGCATCGGGTTGTTCGTGCTATTCAAGCACAGCCATTATATAAATTCAAAGCAGCTTCCTTCATTACCGCATTTCATAAACACAACCAGTTTCGGCATCTATCTAGTGCATATGATGGTGCTTAAATTTATTGCAGATTATTTCCCTGGATTATGGCTTGATACTCATTCAGCCATTGCCATACCTTACCGAGTATTTATTACCGTTTTAATAAGCGCTTTGATTGTCCTAGCGATGAAGAAAGTACCTGTGTTAAAGAGCTTAGTCCCATAAGACTGAAATCACATTTTACCGCCATTACAAAAAAGACTGCGTACTGCTTCCTAATAAGAAACAGTACGCAGTTTTTTTAAGTTAACGAAATACATCTTCGTTTTGAATAAACTCTTTAAAAAGGCAAATCCTTTGTCGGATTTCTGTGCCGCTCCTGTTCCTGCCGCTCCAAAAAGGCACTGAAGCCTTCCCAGCCGTCTCTATTATGCGTGGCGAACAGCTCAGCCGTAAATTTGCCGAACGAGTCCGGCCGCGCAGGATGGTCCCATACCACGTTAAAATTCCTGCTGTAAGTGACCCGGTTGAAGTTGCCGAATATGTGCGTCAATGTGCTGACTAGCACACGGACTTCCATGACCGCTGGCATTCCTTTAAACTGATTTTCACTGTAAAGAAAACCTCTCTTATCAAGCAGCCGAATCCGGAAGGCATCTTCGTATTCCTCCAGCACCAAGATTAAATCTTGTTTTCCAACCATCCTGCCACCCGCTTTCCATTGCTTTTGATACTTTTTCGCCAGAGCATCTTGAAATCCTGCAAAGGAACAATGAGAAACCTCAATTAGGGGAGCTCTTCATTTCCATTTTTGTAAAAACACGATAAAAAAGCATCCATTGCAGAGCATGGATGCTCGTACCTATTCAATTCTTATTTAACACTTGTCAGTTCAAAAACAACGCGCCCTCTTTCATCGATGGATTTTATGGTCGCGAATCCTGGCGCCATATAGTACTTAAATCCAGTCTTTGTGGTCACTTCTGTAGCGTTGGTAAATGTTTTGTAGCGTGTTTTGACAGTTTTGTTTACACCGGTAATGGTGTTGATGAGCGTTTCATCGCCTAAGCCTGTATTAAATTTCTGGCCGACTTTAACCGGATAGGCTAGCGCCTGATCATATTCCGAATAAGGATAAGCGAAAGCAAACAGTTTATAATTCTCAAACTCCATATATTCGTATACGTCATTGCCGACTTTTACTGTCCACATAAAACCAAAGGTCAATCCATCCCGCTTTGGTACATTGACAAAGCGATGGACTTCTGTCGAGCCATCAGGACGGGCGTAGGTGTAAGTCTTTGTTTTATCTTTCTGGTAAGAGTTTTTGATCACTGCATCATTTTTGAATTTCGGTTCCAATCCCCTTGCGATGAAAGCAGCAAATTCCCCGCGGGTCACCTTTGCTTTAGGACGGAAAGTATTATCTGGATAACCAATCGTTATGTTAGCTGCAAGCACTTTCGCAATTGCCTCAGACAACGCCGTATCTGATCGCACATCTTTAAACTCATTATTAAAAGTGAATGCAAGGTCGAAGACGCGCGCAATTATAAGAGCGGCATCTCCCCTGTTAATAGTCTGATTTGGCCGGTATGTGCCATCTTTATAGCCTTTCAAATAACCAGCTTTGTCGACTGCTGCTATATATCCACTGGCATAATGGCTTTTCTTCACGTCTTTAAACTTTGTGTCTCTCTTTTTTCCATCCAATCCTTTTAAGCGCCCAATCATTACTGCTACTTCAGCTCTTGTTATCGCAGCGTTCGGACGAACTTTACCGTCACTTTCTTCGTTTATAACCCCTTTTTTCATTAAATATTGAATCTCTTCGTAATACCGGTGGTTTTTGGGCAGATCTGGTGCAGCCTGTACAGACGATACTAACAAGAACAGAGCCAAGACAATCGCAATAGGAGTCATGAGTTTTTTCACGTTGTCACCCCTTTAGTTTTAAAAACTTTCTTGGTTATAGTTTACCTCAAAAATGCCAGTAAAACTATATAAATATTTCATTATTCAGAATTCTTATAAATAAGAATCTCCTTTAAATATTATTCAGTTGGTGTATAAATACAAAAAAAGCCACGCAAACGCATGGCTTTTTTATTTATAAAAATTCAATTTTTCAAACTATTAGCTTAGATAGTTAGTGACTAAAGACTTAACAGATAACAAATAGACCTATTAAGCAGAAAATAAATTAAACCAAAAGACACTTAAGTGAAAATAAATAACGCTTGAAATTAGGCACAAAAACATAACTGTTACATAAATGTAACAGTACTGCAAAGAGAATGACATTGTTATATTAGCAAAACTTCCATATAGTTGACAAAGAGATAGAGAAAATTATTAAATACTGGAAATTAATACAGAGATAGGGGAATAATAATGAGAAAAAAAGTGTTAACTTTAATTTCAGCTAGTGCTTTATTATTATCTAGCTTACCTAATAATACCCATTCGGAAAACACTTTAAACATTAAAGGATTAAATTCTTCGATTAATGAATCTGCCTATTCTTTACCACCGTTTCAAAACCACTTCGCCATTGATTCAGGTGAATCTTCACCAGAAGTAGAACAAGTTGCTTCAAGTTCTGCAACAGCTAAATCGGGATCTTACAAGTTTAAATACAATACCAATCTCCGATTAAATGCAGGAACAAAAAGCAAAGTCCTGACTGTCGCTAAAAAAGGAGCTTCTGCAACTGCAACTCATCAGAAAAAAGTTGGCAGCCAGGTTTGGTACAAAGTAAAAGTAAACGGTAAACACGGCTGGGTCTTAAGCACATTACTTTCCCCAAAAACTTCTACTGCTAAAGCTTCTACTGCTTCAAAAGCAGCCACCTCCGTATCCAGCGCGTATAAAGTAAAATACAATTCAAACGTCCGGGCGAACGCCGGAACCAACCATAAAGTCGTAACGCTAGCTAAAAAAGGCTCCACGGTCAAAGCGACTTCTTCGAAAAAAGTTGGCAGCACTACTTGGTTTAAAATAACAGCTAACGGAAAAATCGGTTGGATTTCCGGAGCATTACTGACCAAAACTACTGTTGCAGCTAAAGCTTCTGTTAAGTCGAAAGCGCCCGTTAAAGCTTCCTCTAAAGCAACCGCTGTTTCAGGTTCATACAAAGTAAATTATAATTCAAACGTCCGCGCAAATGCAGGCACCGGCTACAAGATTGTAACGTCAGCTAAGAAAGGTTCAACAGTCAAAGCGACTTCTTCCAAGAAAGTCGGCAGCACCACTTGGTTTAAAATAAAGGCGAATGGCAAAACCGGCTGGATTTCCGGAGCGCTGCTTACGAAAACAACAGCCGCTGCTAAAGCTCCTGTAAAAGCTTCATCTAAAGTCACTGCAGTTTCAGGGTCATATAAAGTAAACTACAACTCGAATGTCCGGGCAAACGCAGGCACTGGCTACAAAATCGTGACATCGGCCAAAAAGGGTTCAATTGTCAAAGCAACTTCTTCTAAAAAAGTCGGAAACCTTACTTGGTTCAAAACTACAGCTAACGGAAAAACCGGCTGGATTTCCGGAGCATTGCTTACGAAAACAACAGCAGCAAAAGCTGCTACAGTCAGCAAAGCTTCATTCAGTGTTTCTCCTTCGGCCATCATTTCCACTGCCTTATCTCTTAAAGGGATTCCTTACCGCTTTGGCGGAACCACCACGGCTGGATTTGACTGCTCCGGATTTATCCAATATGTCTACAAGCAACACGGCATTTCCGTTTCCCGTACGACTTTGACGCAATTTGCAGAAACGACAAAGGTTAGTTCTCCAAAACCTGGAGACTTGGTATTTTTTGCGAACACTTACCGTGCCGGAATTTCTCATGTGGGCATTTACATCGGAAACAATCAATTCGTGCACTCCGGCGGCTCAAAAGCTGAAGTCAAAAGCTTGAATGATGTTTATTGGGGTCCAAAATTCTATAGCTTCAAACGTTTTTAATAGAATTTACTATAATAGATCTTACCAAAAACCGGAACGAGCCGCTTTCAGGCATCGTTCCGGTTTTCACTTTTTACTACTGCTATAAAGCGGTTTCAAGTACTGATTTTGCCCACTTGAATCGGATAAACCAAACGGGTGCTGTATTCGAATGCGGCTTTTGCTTTTCTTCTACATTATTTCTCAGTTATGTTCAAATACTCTTCCAGCGTCTTGCCGCTGTGTTTCACTTTCTCCGCCTGTTCCGACCCTAAATAACGGAAATGCCATGGCTCGAACTGGTAGCCGGTGATGTGTTCTTTGCCTTCCAGGTAGCGCAGGATGAAACCGTATTTATGGGCATTGGCTGCCAGCCACTGGCCTTCTTGCGTATCAGCGAACGACTTGTTTAATCCGGTATTGGACGTGCCTCCAAAATCGAATGCCAGTCCAGCCTGATGTTCTGAATGCCCTGCTTTTGCGCTGATCGTGTCTGCTTTAGCAGAACCGTGTTGATTTACATAATTATCGTACAATCCGGCCTGGTAAGAGAACGATCGGAATGCACTGACTGTCCGGATCTCTATCCCCTGCTTTTTCGCATTAGCTGTCATGTCAGCAACGGCTTGCTCTGCTTCCGGAATAACACCCGGATTGTAATCGGACGGCAAAGCGTTTTCTTTATTGATGACTAGGATGCCGTCGATATAAGTTCCCGGCGTGTCCGTTGAAGGAGCTGGATAATTTCCCATGTCTTTTACCGGGTCATCTGTAAGAAAATCAGCGTTGACATAACCTGTATGTATGCCATAGGAAACTTCAAACCATTTTCCGGTTTTTGATAGGTAGGTTACTGTTTCGCCTTTTGGAATTTCGGTGATGATGCCGGACTCCGTTCGAGCGCCTTCACGCAAATTCAAATTCTCTAGTGCCGCATACGTCTTAAGAACGGGTTCAAGTTCTTCAGCTTTTTTTAAAAATGCTGAATTTACAAATCCTGTTTCTGTACCATACCGGACTTCGTACCAAGAACCGCTTTTAGAAAGTAATTGTACCTGCTCGCCTTTTGGAATGATGGTCACCACATCATGTTCCGCTGAAGCACCTGTGCGCAGATTCAAGTTTTCTGCTGTTTGATAGGCAAGGGATGCTGCTTCCGCATGAGTTATCCCATTCATAGGAAACCCTTCTCCAATTGGCGCAACTGCTAATGTTAATGCCGCTGCTGCACTGGCCAGTCCGGCTGTTCTCAACCAAGTTTGTTTTTTCATTGCTGAATCACTCCGTTTCTATCCTCTGGAACTTGTTGCCAAGGGCTGCTATACAAAGGATTTTGTTTTCTTTTTACTCAAGCCAATAAATTATTAATAAAACATACTTTCTATATTACCTCTTTTCTTGATAAAAAACGTAAAAAACAAGCTATCTGTTTTTTAATACCATTTCCCAGCAAATTTTTCTTTTCAATCTATCTATCTCAATAATAAAACAACCTGCTTTTCTTCCCTTATTGGGAAAAGCAGATTGTTTCTCTATCAAGCATCTTGTGTTTTTCCAACTAGTTGACAGGCATCGTATGCGACACCATCCACGAAGAATTTCTTCTATTATAATACACCGTAATCACAAACCCGATTCCAGCCGGAACCAATACTCCCCGATTTCCGGGCTGTTTGTTGACCCGGGCATGTTCACACACCAAATGCACCGGCTGGCCGCCGCTGTCTTCAACAAATATCTCGAGCTTTTCTCCGAATTGATGCATCGGTGCAGGCGGCAGCTCGATGATTGCCGGACTCTTAGCGCCAGCTGGCCGGTCAACCGCCACTTGAGAAATTCCATCCATTGAATAAGGCGCGTGGCAGTCCGTTTCTGCCACATACTGATATTGCCGCCCATTATATGAGATGCTTGTCGTATCATAGTCGAAATAATATCGCCGCAAAGAAGTAATCGATGCGATATCCCCTGCTGTCCCATCCACCGGTTCGGCGAGCAGCGGTTCCGTAATGGTAAGGCCGGACGGATAATCCAAAATGACGTTGGCATAGCCATTCGACTCAAAATAAGCATGATTGATCGTATTGGAATAAGCAGGCGTCGTATTGATCATGCCAGAGCCAATATGGATTCCAGCGATGCCGTTTGAATCGAAATTGCCTCCTTGGATGTGATGGCCGTATAATCCGCGCACCATGAGCCCAGCCCCGGCGTTGCCGACAAAATGGCAATCGTAAATGCCGTAGACATTATTGTCGCTGCCGCGGTCGGTCTGAAGCCCGCAGCCGATATGGATGGCGTATTCCATGCCCGGCTCAAACGGATACTTCAAATCAGGAGATATGGTAATGCTGTCTGATGCCACAGCATCAATATGATAGACCGAACCTTCTCCGCTGCCAATTTTCAAATATGCGCCAACATGGACGTCGTTCGCTTCGGGATTAAAATGGCGGAACTTCACTTTGTCAGCTTTGCCGCTTCCATCCGTCCCTTTGATAACTGTGCCATTCTGTGAAAAGACGCACAGCCGGTCGAATACGCACAAGTTATTATTGCCATCTCCTGTAATTTGAAGCCCGTGGACCGCTCCCCATACAAAAGCTGCGTTCGAAAACGCCTTGTCCCGGATATCTGTCGCCAGCATGCAGACTTTCGCATACTGGGCGTAACCGTTCATCGGATCGGTTCCGCGGAACTTGATGCCTTGAATGGCTCCGCCGCCTCCGCGCATCCGCACCAGATAATCCATTGGTGCTGAAGGCGCAATCACCGTCGACTGGAGACTATGGCCGATCAAGGAAACCGTATTTTCCGAATCCACTTCCGGCACTTCGATCGGCTGGCTGATCCGGTACAAGCCCGACGGAAAAAACAGCGCCCCGCCGCCAGGATGCTGGTAAATAAAATCAATCGCTTCCTGGAGAGGCTGCCAATCATCTGAGATACCGTCCCCTTCGGCACCAAACGATTTGACATTATAGGTGCCATCAAGCGAACTTTCCACACTGTTATTGAGTATTTCTGCTTTGCCACTATGATTGGCAAAAAGCTTGCCTTGTTTCGGTCGGAACGCCATGAGATCCACTCCTTAAGACTTATTAAACATAAGATTAAAGATTTTTCAAAGGACTTGCAAGGCGGAATTTTTACAATCTTCTTACACTTTCGCAATCCTTTCTTCATAATGCGCAATTACACTTAAGGAAGAACTGAAAACGAATGGGAGGATATACATATGAAAACGATGAAAAAATTGATTCCTGCAGCGGCTGTCGGCGTATTGTCGCTGGGATTATTCCAGTCACCAATCGCCACTGCTGCCATCGAGACACCAAAAGGACTGGAGTATTACAAAAAAGGCAATACGGGCCTGACAGTAAAAAAGCTTGGCCGCTACACAAGCGGGGCCCAAATTGATGAAGGTGGGACGGAGATTGTTGCATATGACGCAAAGACTTTCCGTGCTTTTTCTGTAAATGGTGCTGAACGTGCAATCGATATCATCGATTTGTCCGGCTTGAAAAAAGATTCAACTGCCGATATTCCTTTATTGAAACGGGTGCCATTGAGTGACTTTGGCGTTGAAGCTTCCGATCTGACCAGCGTCGCCATTCATCCTGGCGGCGACTATATTGCCGTTTCGGTTCCAGCTGCCGACAAAACCGATGACGGGCACATTGTTTTCATGTCCATAGACGGAGAGCCGCTCAGCAACGTCCGAGTCGGTGCTTTGCCGGATATGCTGGCGTTTACCCCGGATGGCAGTCAACTGCTGGTTGCCAATGAAGGCGAGCCGAGCGATGATTACACCGTCAATCCGGAAGGTTCCGTCAGCATCATTGATGTTACATCGTCCATTGAAGATATTAATGAAAGACATGTAACGACAGCGCGGTTTACCGAGAACATCATTGAAGACGGCGTCCGGAAAGTGCATCCCGAAAGCACCTATGCTGAAGATCTAGAACCGGAGTACATTACAGTGGACAAAGACGGCAAATACGCTTATGTCGCGCTGCAGGAAAACAACGCCATTGCCAAGCTGGATCTTGAAACGAAAGAATTTGTTTCCGTCCAGAGCCTCGGCCATAAAGATTTTTCCGTCCAAAACAATAAACTTGATGCATCGAATAAAGACGATGCCATTGATATCCGCAACTGGCCGGTGCTGTCAATGTTCCAGCCGGACGGCATTACAACATTTGAATCCGGCGGAAACACTTATATCCTCTCTGCCAACGAAGGCGATGTCCAGGACTGGAAAGGTTTTTCTGAAGAAACCCGTGTTGCTGATGTGGCAGGAGACTATCAGCTGAATGCCGACTTGTATAAAGGCTATAACCAAAACCAGCTCGACCGTCTTGTGAGAAACGGCTTGTTCGAGGAAAATCAATTAGGCCGATTGACGACTTCGATTTCCCAGCCAAAAAATGACCAAGGCAAGTACGAGGCGATCTATGGTTTTGGCGGCCGTTCGTTCTCCGTCTGGCATGCGGAGTCGATGGAACTCGCATATGACAGCGGCGATGACTTTGAACAAATCACTGCTAAAGTTTATCCGGATTATTTCAACAGCACAAATGACGAAGATAAATTGGACAACCGCAGCGACGATAAAGGCCCTGAACCTGAAAGCGTCATAACCGGCGAAGTCGACGGCACTCCTTATGCCTTTATTGGGCTTGAGCGCCAAGGCGGTATCATGGTCTATGATTTAACGAAGCCGACGAAGCCAAAATTCAGCACGTATTTCTCAAGCCGCGTATTTAACGGCGGAGATGTAACAACAGAAAACGGCGATGTGGCACCGGAAGGCTTGACGTTCATCCCGGCAACGGAAAGTCCGACCGGCCAGGAACTGCTTCTTGCAGCGCATGAAGTTTCCGGAACGATAGCTGCCTATTCTTTGGGAGATGCTTCTAAACGCGACAAGCTGCCTGAACATGCGAAAGCAAAAGGAAAGGCTTTTGAGTAAATAAAATATCCCTGCTTGCGGCCAGTCCGCAGGCGGGGTATTTTTTACATTTCACCTTGGCGGATACTTTTATCGATGTTTTCCGCAAGTTCTAACGACGTTTTTTCGGTTTCTATCAGTTTTTCCAAGATTGCTATCGATGTTTTTCAGCTTTCTATCCGTGTTCTTTCAAAAGGCGGTTCCTAAACTAAAGTTCAAAAGACCGAATGGAAAAGCCCTTCGCCAAGGCGAAGGGCTTCCAAGACCCAAAGCGCTTTTTGCAGAGGCAAAAAGCAACTGACTCAAATCCTCTATTGCCGTTTCGAACATCTTCTAACGACGTTTTCCAGATTCTTATCGGTGTTTCTCCGATTCCTATCGACGTTTTTCGAATCCCTATCGGTGTTTTCAAACTTCCTATCGACGTTCCTAAATCCACTAACATTTTGTATTCCTTTATCAAAAAACGCCGACGGGCAATCCCCGGCCGGCGAATTTTATATACCGGTCATAACTGAAGATCTTCCCGGCTCGCAATTACCATTCTCACGGTACTTGCCGCAAGCGGATCGTAATTCCGCAGCTCACCGAAATCAAGGCCTGTCAATTGTTCTATTTCCGCAACAGCCACTTGATACGTCTGGAACCCGCCATAAACAAATTCCAGATCACCGATTAAATTCTCCTGCGACTGTAAATAGGCGGTGACCGACAACGAATTGTCTTCTTTCTTCATTACCGCTACTTTCCAGAACTCCTCCGGAATTTGGCAGCCCCGGTACACGACATCGCTGTCACGAAATACCGGTCCGGTAAAGACCGTCACTTTCAAGCCGTGCTCACCTGCATTTTCAAGCAGGTAATCTTCCAGGCTAAGCCAGATTTTCTGATTGAAGTTTTTGTGCTGCGGAGAACAGTTAGTAAAGTGGAACGTATGTTCATTCGCCTGTACAGCGTCGATGCCCCAATTCGGGTCTTGCCTTCTTGTCAAATGCCCTCGGTCAATATCGTTGTTTTTATAGACTTCCGGCCCAGTCTGATATTCTTCTGGAATCCGGGGATCGAAATACCATTTGTCATTTTCCCTCTTTACTTCAACAAGTTGGCTGCCGTCAATATTCACCGCACTATAATAAGCAAGCTTTCTTGATTTGCTCATGACGATGGAAAAATGCGTATAATCAAGGACCTTTTTGCCATCAGCCGTTTCAGCAATATCACTTTGGTGTTCATCACTCAATATCGGCAGCGGGATTTCAAAACCTTGTCCCAAAAACGCCGGATTATAACCGGCAACACCGCTGTACCACTGCGCTTCAAGAGCTCCTATTTCCATTGGCGCAGCAATGGCACCCGGATCGAGTAATAATTGGTCCAATAGCTGACGGCCGTTTGCATCTACTGCACTTGCCTGATGCTGAGTGAGATGCCGGACAATGGAACTGATGCGTATGCCTTCGTTGGCAATCCATTTTGAATCGTCTTCAGGATGCGGGATGCCGGCATGGTGAAGCGCGACCACTACCCACTGATCATTGAAAACAGGCGAACCGGATGAACCCGGCTCCGTGTCACTGACATAATGCACATAGTCAGAAGAAATGAACTTGACTTCGTTTTCCCGAATGGTAACTGCTTTCGGTCCGCCTTTCGGATGCTGGATGATGCTGACATATTCCCCTTCCAGAATTTTTCCCGGCTGTGGAAGCAGCGGCAAATAGCCGAAATCGGAAAGCTTAACACCTTCTGCATCTATATCGTGAACTGCCACTAACGTAAAATCGAGTTCTTCATCCGTGATGAACAGTTTGTCCGGATCCAGCCGGAACGAAACGATTTCCTTCGGCAGAAAATTGACATCGTCTTCGTAATTAAATTCCGCAACAGCATACTGGGCGGCTTCATATGTATGCAGCACATGATGATTCGTCAGCAGGAGTGAAGGCGCGACAAGAAATCCTGTGCCGTAGCTTTCAATCTGTCCGCTCCGGTTCCGGCTTGACAGGCGGCAAACCGCTTTACTGACATTCAATCCAACTTGCAAATGCGCAATCGGGAACAAATCGCTATGGTTGATGATCCGTTCCATTGCCAAGTTATCATGTATATTGATGATACTGCTGCGCGACATCATCCGGGAGGCCGCACCTCCATTTGCTTCCGTGTTTTTCTTCGCTTTATCAAATTCCAGGTACCGCTTTAAAGCTTGCTGTTCAATCTGAGCCATTCTGCTTGTCTGCATATTATCATCCGCTCCTTTTGAATAAACCAAGTCAATCCACTATAGTCGTTTAAATTTGCCTTTAAAAGTTGAAATATTCTATTTATTACCTAAAAATAAGTTTATCATAGGTAAATAAAAATCCCTAGATACTAAAGATGCAAAATAAAATGCCACTCTCGGCAATACAATGAGAGTGGCGACTTCTTGATTTTTTATTGTGATTTAACCGATAAATCTTCAAATTCTTTCGCAATCCGCTCCAAAGCTTCTTTAATCACCGGCCGCGGCGACGGAAGGCAGATGCGCTGATACAGCAACCCTTCCTCTCCGAACATGCCGCCGTCTTCAAGCAATACATTAGCTTTATTGTAAATGCGGTCATGAATTTCTTCGGCATTGATGTTGTAGCCGCTGAAATCGAGCCATAAGATGTACGTCCCTTCCGGAATGTAGACTTTCACTTGCGGCATATTTTCTGCCAGGAACTCTTTGACATATAGCATCGTACCGTCGATATATTCTTTCAGCTGCTCGAGCCAATCCTCGCCTTCATTGTAAACGGCGATCAATGCAGAAACGGTGAAAGGCGAAGGGAGCTGCATGCCCATTTCGGTAGCGAAAGTTGCACGCAAGTCTTCGTTTTGAATAATGACATTCGTACAATGCAGACCGGCGACGTTAAATGTTTTGTTGATGGCAGTCAATGTAATGAGGTTGTCTGTATTTCCCACCGCTTTTGCCATTGGGATAAAGACCTGATCTTTCCGGATCAAATCTCCATGAATTTCATCTGCTACAATCAAGACGTTATGGCGCTGGCAGATTTCCGCCATTTTCCGCAATTCTTCTTTTGTAAAAACGCGTCCGGTCGGATTATGCGGATGGCATAAGATGAACATTGTCGTCTTTTCATCTTTCGCTTTTTCTTCAAGATCCTCAAAATCGATGGTGTAATATTGGTTTTCATCTGCAACCAGCGCATTATTGACCACCACTCGCTCATTGCCTTCAATCGCGCCAGTAAACGGCGGATAAACGGGCCGCTGAATGATGATGCCGTCACCAGGTTTTGTGAAAGCCTTCACCGCCACATTCAGTGCATGGACCGTTCCCGGGCTGAAGACAATCTGCTCTTTTGTGACTTTCCAGTCATGGCGCTTCAAGAACCATGTGCTGATGGCCTCGTAATATTCTTCCGGGAACACCGTATAGCCGAAAATCCGGTGATCGACGGTTTTATGTAAGGCATCGATTAATGGCTGCGGCACAGGCAAATCCATATCGGCTGTAAATAGCGGGATCGTGTCTTCATCATAGCGCTCCGTCAAGCCAAATTCTTTTATCAGGTCTGCTCCATCCCATTTCAAGGAATAAGTTCCCCGGCGGTTGATGATTTCATCGAAATTGTATTTCATGTTCCAACTTCCTTTCTCACGATTAATCAGTTCTGTTTATGTAAGCATACAGTCTTTTTATACCCTTTTTCCAATGCATTAAGCAAGCTGGTCAGGTACTTCTACTATAAATGATTCCACCTGAATGCTCAGATACCTTTATAACCAAACTGAAAAAACTAGTTTTCGAAGCTGCTCTTTTCTTTTGGTTATTGCTAAAACTCTGCAAAACACAAAAACGCTTCAAGACCTAAGTCTTGGAGCGGATAAATAATTCTGAATTTAATCGTAAAACCTTGTATTTCTGTGACTTGATAAAAGCGTGAAAGCTAATGTGAGTACCAAAGTTATTGGTTTTGTGAAGTTGTTGGAGAACAGAGCGTTTCACCACACTTTCTTCAACAGAATTTCCGACTTTTCCTCTGGAGTAATGGGCGTTTGGTTCAGGAAGTTAGGTTTAAGTTTTGCAATCAGCTAGCGAAACGTCAGAGGAAATAAAGGCATTCTTGGATCACGCGCTTTTTTGTCACTCAGCCTCCTGGCAAATACTCTTTCATCCATTGATTTCTTGGAATCAATTTTCCTCACTTTCGTAATAATTCCCGTAATAACTGGTTGATGGAAGTTTGAAATTATTAAGTACAGCTCCGATTAGTCGACTGTTGGATGCCATAATTAATTCTTTTGCTTTTATCGCATCTTCCTTCACCGTTTCTCCGGAATTGATTACTAGAATGGCCCCTTCACACCGATTCGCCAAAACTTGTCCATCAGCTACTGCCAAAATAGGGGGCGTATCAATAATCAGGACATCATATGATTCTTCAAGCTTCTTCAGTAAGGCTTCCAACGATTTAGATCCTAGTAATTCTACAGGATTAGGAGGTAGTGGACCTGATGTAATTAAATCCAAGTTTTCAATTTCAGTTGTGCTTATCACATTTTCAAGCGTATTTTGGCGCACAAGAACACTCGATAAGCCAACTGTATTTTTTATTGAAAATATGTAATGCATGGTTGGTTTCCGCAAATCTCCATCAATTAGCAGGACTTTCTTTCCTTCCTGTGCATAAACGATGGCTAGATTGGCTGCTGTTGTAGATTTCCCTTCTGAATGTGCAGCAGAGGTTACAACGATTGAACGGATGTCTCGATCTGGTGAGGAAAAGTTGATATTAGTCCGCAATGTCCGATACTGTTCTGATACAAGTGATTTTGGATTAATAGAGGTGATCAACTTTTTCATAGGCACCCTTTTATTTTTAGTCTTCACCATAATAGTCAGGCCTCCCTTCGATTTAAAGTTATGGGCACTGTTGATGGATTTTTTTCCTTTTCAACTATTGTGGAGATTGTACCGATAACAGGGATATTAAGATAATCTTTAATATCCTGCTCGCTTTTAAGGGTATTGTCTAAATAGTTGAGTAAGAAAGCAATTCCCACTCCAAGCATCAATCCTATAACACCTGCTATTGCCATGTTTAAAAGAGGCGTAGGCTGAATGGGTTTTTGGCCAGGTTTGGCGATTGCCGCCGTTAAAATGGAAACATTGTTAATCTCCATTAGTTCTTGTATTTCTGTTTGAAAGACTTTCGCCGTACTATTGGCAATCAATACTGCTTTCGCAAGACTTTCATCCTTGACCCTTATCTCAAAAACCTGAGATTCTTCACTGCTTTCGACAATGATTTTCTCATTGAGTTCGTCTACGGACATATTCAATCCATTTTGCTCGATTACTTTTCCAAGGATAGCAGGACTTTTGATAATAACGCTATAAGTGTTTATCAATTGCAGATCAGTCTGAATCGTTTGATTATCTATTCTGATAACATCTGTCTGTTCTTGGTTCACTAGAAGCTGTGTAGAAGTTTCGTATTGAGGAGTAAGGATATAATAGGATAGAATTGCCGCCAAAATGATAGCCAAAACCGTCAAGGAGACAATCAAAATACTCCTCTCTTTCAGTATCTTCGCTAAATCCTCTAAAGTGATTTTCTCTTCCATTTACTTTTCCCCCTATTAGTAGTAGCAAATTCTTCGAAACTAGATTTTTAGTGGAATCCTCAATAACAATCAACTATGGATTTATTCCATTTCAGTAAGCATCTCGAGATCCAAATAAAACGAAAAACGTTTTAAAGATCAGTTTAATGTCAATCCATGTGGTTCGCTCACTAATATACTTTAAGTCCATTTCAACCCATTCCTCAAAGCGAATGTTGCTTCGGCCATTGACTTGCCAATAACATGTCAGTCCTGGAATGACAATGAGCCTCTGTTTCTCAAACCTGGTATATTGCTCAACTTCATCGGGTAGAGGAGGTCTGGGCCCAACTAGACTCATTTCTCCTTTAAGCACATTAAACAATTGAGGCAATTCATCAATGCTGGTTTTTCGGATAAATTTACCTATAACTGTTACTCTTGGATCCAATCTAATTTTAAAAACGGGCCCTGTAGCTTCATTCCGTTTCAGCAGTTCACTCTTCATTTCTTCAGCGTTGCAAATCATAGAGCGAAATTTATACATTAAAAATTCTTTTCCATTCTTCCCAACACGTTTCTGTCTAAAAAAAGCTGAGTCACGAGGATCTTCTATTTTTATTAGAATAAAAACCAATAAGAATAGAGGAAACAGTATAACTAATCCCGCACTCGCACCTATCACATCGATTATCCGTTTTGTAGCCAAATATGATTGGGTGTCCTTTATTTCTACAATATATAACCTGTCTTCTTTTATTTCGCTGATCAGGTTTTCCCTTTCTTGCTCTAGATTGGAAATAGACATACATATCCCTTCCTTCAGCTTTACTCAAAGCATAATTCCCGATTATTGCCTCCACAATTTCAGTATTATCCACTTGCATATTTCGCAGAGCCTTTATAAGCACGAAATCTTAATTTTAGATATGAGAAACAATCATCTCTAAGTCACCTTCTAAAAAATAATTTACTACGGTTGCTGGTAAGATGAAATTATCCCCTTTTCGAATGTTAACGAGAGCCCCTTCAGTTCCGACTTTCCCTTCCCCATTAATTACACTAGCCAATAAAAAGTCGACTTCAATTGGTGTGTTGATCCTTCCATTAAGTTGCCAGTGGTAGACGGCAAAGTTTTTATCTTCAATTAAACGAGTCGAAACCATTCCCCTCCAATGAACTTTCATCGCTTCCCGGACAAGCTCCTGATGCGGGCAGTTTATGACGGCGAATGCATCTTCAAGATGCAGCTCCCGCTTTCCCCCCTTACCATCACAGCGATCATAGTCATAAACACGAAATGTGATATCAGAACTTTGTTGAGTCTCTAATATGACAATCCCTTCCCCGATGGCATGAAGTGTTCCACTTGGAACGTATATGAAGTCACCTTTTTTCACTTTCATCACATGGAATAAATCCATCCATTTCTGATTATTCACCAATTCCTCAAACTCGCTCCGAGATTGAGCTTTGTGGCCAATAATCACCTCAGCACCTTCATCGCATTCGAGAACGTACCAGCATTCCGACTTTCCAGTCGGCGCCCCCTTCAATTGGCTCGCGTACTCATCATCAGGATGCACTTGAACTGATAATCGGTCATTAGCATCAAGAATCTTAATAAGTAATGGAAATTCTTTTTTTGAATCTGCATTTCCGAATAAATATGGATATGCTTTCCAGACATCAGCCAAGTTCATTCCCTCTAGGCTCCCATTCATTACAATGGATTGACCATTTTCGTGACCAGAAATGACCCAAGCTTCTCCGGTAGAAGAGGTCGGTATGTTATAACGAAACAACTCCTTAAGTTTATCGCCTCCCCAAACTCGTTCCTGGAAAAAAGGCTTCAAAAATATTGGCTCCTTATACATGAGCTTCCTCCTCTTTCGCAGCAAAAGAATTCCAGTGGCTGTTGAAAAACTGAAAACAGAATTAACCTTGATTACTAAACTGTCTCACTTTGCATATCTGTTCAATTTCATTCCATTCGTGGGAACGACGGAAGATATCTTCTTCGATTAACTCGCTGCCAGATTGCACTTCGATAATTTCCATATTTGTCGTCGCTCGCAATGTGTGTTTCGCTCCCAGTGGTATATGGAGTACTTCTCCTGTCCTTACATGACGCAATTGGTCATCCAAGACGAATACTCCTTCTCCTTTTACAATGGTCCATACTTCACTGCGTTTATAATGCACCTGATAACTTAAGTTCTTGCCGGCATTGATACCAAGCCTTTTGATAAGTACCTCGTTCCCCTCCGGATATTTCGTATACTCAAGAACCCGGTACCATCCCCACTGCCGCTCTTCATACATTGGGCGACCCTCTAAACGGTCGACATATTCTTTCACTTTTGTGCTGGATTCCTTATGCGTAACTAATATTCCATCAGGGCTTGCAGCAACAACCACATCATCCAAACCAAGCAAAGTAATAGGTATGTTTAGCTCATTCACGATATGGGAGTTTTCCACACCCTTGCCAATAATGCCTTTTCCAGTAATGGTGCTAGCCATTTCTTCAGTAAGCGTATTCCAAGTTCCAAGGTCTTTCCAATAGCCATCGTAGGGAATAGCAACGATTCTGGATGTTTTTTCCACCACTTCATAGTCAAAGCTTTTTTTCGGCAAAAGATGATAAATTTTGAGCAGCTCGTCATACTCTATAGGCATATTTCTTTTTTTAAGCTCCTCAATCATAAAACTTAATTTGAAAGCAAAAACACCACAATTCCAGAGTGCATTTTTCTTAATCAGTTCTACTGCCTGTTCTTCCGTCGGCTTTTCCTTGAAATAATCAACAATAAGAGAACTTGTTCCTGTAGCAGACTGTGGAATGATGTAGCCATACTTTGCGGAAGGATAAGTCGGCGCTACACCGATCAATGCAAGATCTGCATTCGACTCCCTTAGGGCATCTTCTAAATTTTTTACTCGATTGAAAAAATGGTTTTCTACGTAAGGATCCACCGGTAAAATTCCAACGACTTCATCTAAACTACAATTCTGCACTGAATATAAATAAGCCGCTGCTAAGGCGATAGCCGGAAATGTATCTCTTCTTTCAGGTTCAGTAACAATTTGCACTTCTGAATTTAATTGCATCTTAATCATATCGACTTGAGAGTAACTTGTTGCAATGATGGATTCTTCCGCTAGATCTGATTCCTCCAATTGTTTCCAGACCCGCTGGACCATTGAAACCTTTTTTCCTTCATAGTCATTTAGCACTTTTAGAAATTGCTTAGATCGCGCATCGTTGGAAAGCGGCCAAAGTCGCTTTCCAGAACCCCCGGATAACAATACCAGTTTCATTACGCAAGCCCTCCTTCTAACTTTTACCTCATTCTTTTAAAACTATAATTAATATTTACTACAAATTTTCTTTCTCCTTATTCTTTTTGCCAATTTTACCTCTATTTACCTACAAATTCAATATAATTATTAAATTTATTTGAAATTTCAGATTTTTTTGCTTTGAATCTTGCATTGAATTTATCACTATTATGCTTCCTCAAGCGTCAAAACAGCATTTCTCTTTCCTTGTGAATATCCTCATAATTTTTTGCATGCTCAACGGGTTTCTTCAAAGACAATTCTGCTTTATCTTTGCTATGCAATTGAAGAATAATGAAAAGCGAAAAGAAAAACATCTGCATAAAATGCGAATACTCCATTGGCTGTAAGGTTAGACCAAACAGGAAAAGATAGAGAAAAGTCACTCTTACAGCACTTTTTCCGATTCTATTGACACGTCGAGTACAGAACCGGTAGATATATGCTAAGAAGAAAGCATATACAAGGACACCTAAAATGCCATTAACCATGAGGATGCGCAATAAATCATTATGGGCATCAAAAAATGGTACTCCTCTCCCAAAAACCCACTGCATAAAGCCGTTCTCCGCAGCCATCTGATTAATAATGCTTGACCAAATATCTTCTCTTCCCCGAAGCTTGAATTCGCCATCAGAAAATAAGTTGAAGTAACTGGAATAAATGGTTAAGTAATCGCTGATCCTATCACCCATAAAGTTGATGATTGCCATTAACGCTGCAATACACAATATTCCAGTCAGCGGCAAGAAAATAATAAACCGTTTAAATTTTTTTGCCACATCGAACAGCAAAACAATGAGCAAAGCAATCAATAAAGAAGTTCGATGGCCGCTAATGAAAATTGTCAAAAAGAATAACGTGATCATTCCGTATTTTAAAAAGATGTTCATTCGCTCAGCTTGATCCAGAATATAGATGATTAAAATACCGAAAATCAAAAGCCGTGTTAATGAATTCGGCTGAAAATACCCTCCAGATGGTCTTCCGAACTCTTCTCCATTTACATAATCGAAATAGCTGTACTCGTAGAGATTGAAAAATTGCAGCCATGCGATACCAATTGGAATCAACAGCAATATGAAGTAAAGTTTGATCATTCTACTGACATTGACCCGGTTTTTCTGTGGATAGATCAACAGGAAAGCAGCTGAAAAACCAATGATAAACCGCGCAACAGAAGCGACTCCGAATTCATCATTTGTAGACAAGGCTATTGCATATACCACAAGCAAAATAATGATGAAAGCAGCAAAATAATGCACCTTTCCTTTTTCTATCAATCTGATAAGCACCAGCAGAACCGCACCCCCAGCAAAAAGCAATCCACTGATACCCCCAGGATTGACGGGTCCTTCTTCTACATAAGCGCCCCCTAATAAGTCGATGACTGTTCTCGTTACAATTAAAAATAGGAGCACCCGTATCAGAATCCCTTTTATTCCATCCTCCTCTATAAAAGATAGCTTTCTCATACTGGCTCACCCCCTTTCATATAAGGATCATTTCCTTTATATCTTTCTATATGTAGCACCAACTATAGCCAGCACAAAACTGCCAGTAAAATACCTCATGCAGAGTCAGTGAAAAAGGTATTTCTCTTGTCTTTTTTAAAAGTTTTAATATATCCAATGAGAAAAGCAGGATTGTTGTAGGCATAGCGCTTGAATAGCCTCTTCGGTTCCGCAATGAGCCTGAAAAGCCATTCTAAACCGATTTTCTGAAAAAAGAGTGGTGGCCTCTTAATATCACCTACTATGAAATCGAACGCTGCCCCTACACCGATCATTACTCCATTAATTGACTCCCTATTCCTATACATCCAAGTTTCCTGTTTCGGGCAACCAAGGCTGACAAACACAAAATCTGCTTTTTTCGAATTAATATACTGTCTAATTTCTTCTTCTTCCTGCTCTGCTAAGTCCCTAAAAGGAGGAGACAGGCTGCCGGAAATCTGAATTCCAGGAAAGTCCATTGTCAGTTTCTTTTCCAGCCTGGCCAAGTTCTTTTCTGTACCGCCGAAGAGAAAAATGCGATATCCTTTCTTAGCTGCCTCATCGCATAGTGCTAGCATCAAATTAGGGCCATCCACCCGGTCCTGCTTTCTGAAGCCCAGTCTACGCAATGCAAAAACCAAAGGCATCCCATCCGGAACACAAAGGTCCGAATGAGCCAATACTGTTTTAAATGCTGCATTATGATACCCTGTCACTAAAGAATGCGTATTACAAACACAGACATACTTTTGCGCTTTCAATTGCCCCCATTGACTGATAAGAGCTAAAGTTTCATTAAAAGTGCGTGCCGAAATTTTAGCATCCAGCACGTACCCTGACTTTTTCTCTCCCATTTCCTTATCCCCCCTGCTTGCCGTAAATGCATCTACCCTTATTTGCCTTGCAATGATTTCAATGCCTTCGTGCTGATAAACTTATATAAAATTGAAAATGTATAGCTATTAAACAATAGTTTCGTCGCTTTTCGAATATCTAATCCTGGATAATAATATTCATATTGGCTGTGGATGAAACTCTTGCTCTTGCCCATACTTTTGACTGGCTGTGAAGTATCATAAAGGAAAATTTGATCCCCTGGAATATCATGGTAGACATTTTCCTCAATCGGCTTTAGCGCCATACCGTATTGCCTTAGAATTTTGTAGGGATAATTGTTCACCGATAACAAAAATCCGTCTATCATTAGATTTTTCTTTGTTCCATATAAATCAATCGTACAGCGGTCCGGGTAATTGCTGAAATGCGCACTCAGATTGTAATTCTCGCAAAATGCATCATAGACCGCCATTGTGTCTTCTATTTCACAAAACTTATAATGATCTTTCACACGATCGAGTGGCACTTGTGCAGATGAGTTTGCCTTCCAAAAGTGCTGGCCAATATCACCAAAATTAGTCGTCAGTGAATCATACGGATACACAAAAAACTTATTCTCCTCTATCAGATATTTAGTGAAATACTTTTTCCATGATGATTTTGGCCAGCCTGCAATGTTTTCTGGCACCTTATCCCAGCCATCGTCTTTCGTGTCTTTTTCATACCACTCTCTGAAGTCAAGCCAGTGCCTTACAGTCCAGAGCTGACCTGACGAAGCCGCAATCTGTAAAAAGAAGACATCATGCTCTTCCTTAATCGGTGAAAATGGTAATTTCGCTGTTTCATTGAATTTATGAGAGTAAAGTGAGATACCCGAAACCTTTTTATTGTCCTTATAGAATTCCAGTGCACTCAATGCATACAAATAAAAATTCTTTGCTACAAAGACATCATCTTCAAGAACAATGATATTATCGTATTGTTCGGTCAGATCACCGCATTGTAAGATATGTTTTCTTAATCCCAGATTCTGCTCGTGGATTATTACCTTCTTTTCTCCGAACTTCCAATCGAATGAATCAGCAATTTCTTTTACTTTATCCGGTCCCCCATGGTCAATGCTGATAATAAGCCTCACGCTGTAATCCAAATAACTGGCCCTACTTAAAGAAGCCAGTAAGCGGCTTAAAGATTCCGGACGATTGTATGCTACTGCTACCAGTGTAATCGCCATTTTCCCTGTCATTTTAGTCCCCCCTCATTAATCGAACATTTTCCTCTCGGTGCCTTCTTGCTCTACTTTTTTCATATCTGCTTCTACCATGATTCTCACCAATTCTTGAAATGAAGTTCTTGTTGGGTTCCATCCCAGTAAAGTCTTCGCCTTTGTCGGATCCCCCAATAACTGATCGACTTCTGCTGGGCGAAAGAACTTCGAATCGACTTCAACGACTACATCACCATTTTTCTTGTTTAATCCTTTCTCCTCCACTCCATGCCCTTTCCACTCCAACTCAATGCCCGCTTGGCGAAATGCGAATTCCACAAATTCACGTACTGAATGCATCTCCCCCGTAGCGATAACAAAATCTTCAGGCTTATCATGCTGGAGAATAAGCCACATGCATTCTACATAATCTTTCGCATACCCCCAATCGCGACGGGCGTCCAAGTTCCCTAGACTCAGCTTTTCCTGTTTTCCTTGTGAAATCCTTGCTGCCGCAAGAGTGATTTTTCGTGTCACAAACGTTTCTCCGCGCCGCTCTGATTCATGATTAAAAAGTATGCCATTAACCGCAAACATATTATATGATTCCCTGTAATTCTTTGTTATCCAATATCCGTAGATTTTTGCTACACCGTATGGTGAGCGTGGATAAAAAGGAGTTGTTTCTTTTTGTGGAATCTCCTGAACCTTGCCAAAAAGTTCCGAGGTAGAGGCTTGATAAATTCGAGTCTTCTGAGCCAATCCAAGCATCCGTACTGCTTCAAGAATTTTCAATGTCCCTGCCGCATCAACTTCCTGTGTGTATTCTGGCATTTCAAAAGAAACTTGAACATGTGACTGAGCTGCCAAATTATAAATCTCATCCGGCTGCAGACTGTTGATTATGCGGATAATATTTGATGTATCAGTTACATCCCCATAATGCAAATAAAAGTTTTTCCTGCTAATTACTTCTTCTAGCCTCTCTTGGTTGTATGTAGAGCTTCTTCGAATAATGCCGTGTACTTCGTAATCCTTTTCCAGTAGGAACTCCGCTAAAAAAGAACCATCTTGACCTGTTATTCCCGTTATCAATGCTTTTTTCATATACCCCTCCGCTTGTTCGCCATTAATGTAGCATCTGCTTCATTTTCTAAAAACCAGTTATATGCTAAAGCTAACCCTTCTGACAAGGAAGTAGGTGCCTTCCATCCCATGCTTCTCAGCCGGGAGACATCGACCAGCTTCCTCGGTGTGCCATCCGGCTTTTTGGTGTCGAAAACAATCTTTCCATTATAGCCGACAGTTTCTTTCACTTTCTCAGCCAACATGCTTATCGGCATGTCTTTCCCTGTCCCGATATTAATAAGCTCACTGCTTTTATAATTATTCATAAGAAAAAGCAGAGCATCCGCCAAATCTTCCGAATACAGAAATTCACGCCGTGGTTCCCCTGTTCCCCACACCACCACAGCTTCATCTCCTTTTACTTTTGCTTCGTGGAATTTTCTTATCAAAGCCGGCAAGACATGCGAACTATGCAAGTCGTAATTATCATATGGACCATACAGATTAGTAGGCATAACCGAAATAAAATCGGTACCGTATTGTTTGTTATAGGCTTCGCACATTTTGATGCCAGCGATTTTAGCTATGGCATATGGTTCATTGGTTGGCTCAAGTAATCCCGTTAAAAGGGACTCTTCTCTCATCGGCTGTGGAGCATACTTCGGATATACACATGTGCTGCCAAGAAAAAGCAGCTTCTTTACACCAAATTGATGTGATGCATCAATGACATTCGTCTGTATCATCAAGTTATCCCGAATAAAATCTGCCGGAAATTCATTATTGGCTATAATTCCTCCCACCCGCGCAGCTGCCAGGAAAACATAATCCGGCTTTTCTTTTTGAAAGAATTCATCTACTTCTTCCCGTCGTGTCAAATCAAGCTCTTGACTTGTTCTGTACACCAGATTCCAGTATCCTTTCTCTTCTAGTTTCCGCTTGATCGCCGAACCTACAAGCCCCCTGTGACCTGCTATATAAATTTTCGAGTCCAATTCCATATCATCTTCACCCTTTCATATCCCAAAAAGGAAATAACATTTTACCATCGTTTGAGATTATCGATTGCACCTGTTCCTGCTAACATCTCTCTAAAGTGACCAGTAATGTATACCATGCTTTTCTACATCTGTTTGATTCAATATACTCTTCACATCAATCAACACCTTTTCATCATCGCAATGCTGTCCAAACAACTTATTGTAATCTTCAGAAGCCATCTCTTTAAATTCTTCATGTGCCACAGCAAGGACGATACAGTCGACTTCCTCAAGCACTTCGATGTCAATCAAATCGATATTATATTCTTCTTTTGCCAGAATTTTATCCGCTTGCGGGTCAACCAAATAGGGCTTTATTTTGTACTCTTCAAGTTTTTCAACAATGTCGAATACCTTCGAGTTCCGGATATCCGGGCAGTTTTCTTTGAACGTAACACCCAATATAGCAACTTTCGCCTGTTTGACTTGTTTATTAGCAAGAATCAATTTCTTAATAATTGCTTCTCCGATAAAAGCGCCCATCGAGTCATTAATTTTTCGGCCGGATAGGATAATCTGAGAATGGTATCCCAGTTTTTGAGCCTCATAGATGAAATAATATGGATCCACTCCTATGCAATGGCCCCCAACCAACCCAGGATAAAATCCAAGTGAGTTCCATTTCGTGTTCATCGCTTCCACGACTTCGGACGTTTTAATGTCCATCTTGTCAAAAACTATTGCAAGCTCATTCATAAAGGCAATGTTGATATCACGCTGGCTGTTTTCTACCACTTTCGCCGCTTCAGCTACCTTAATGGAGGAAGCCTGATGAATTCCTGCCTTCACTACTATCTCGTAAAGTTCTGTAATCATCACGAGACTTTCATCATCGATTCCTGAGACGATTTTTACTATGTTCTCCAGTTTGTTAACTTGATCCCCCGGATTGATCCGTTCAGGTGAATAGCCCACTTTGAAATCAACTTTAGACACAAGACCGGATTCCTGCTCCAATATCGGTATACAAACATCCTCTGTGACTCCCGGATAGACAGTCGATTCATACACGACAATTGAGCCTTTCACTAAATTCCGTCCAATTATTTTGCTCGCCTCTTCAACAGGCTTAAGATTCGGACTCTTATCACTATTGATAGGTGTAGGCACTGCAACAATATGAATTTTCGCTTGGCGCAGGTCCTTCTCATCAGCCGTAAATAAAATCTGGGCCTGTTTAATCTTTTCATTTCCGACTTCTTTAGTTGGATCGATGCCAGACTTGTACATATCGACTTTGTCATTATCTAAGTCAAAGCCAATTACTGACACATGCTCAGAAAATGACACAGCCAGCGGCAAACCTACATATCCAAGCCCAATAATTGATATCTTCTCTTTCTGGTTTTTGATATCTGAAATCAAACTCATGTCCTTTTCTCCCCCATCGGTTATTAAATTCAAAAAAAGTTATTAACACGTTATTTTAATTTAACAACATAAACGACGAAATATCTATACTTATTATTGAATATTCAGATTTTTTTATACAATTTCATATTATATGAGTATTTTGTAATGTCTTTTATCTATTAGTTGGTTTTATTTATAATTCCATTTAGTTTCTGTATTTTTAAAAAAGGGGAAATCATAAAACCTGCTTCTAGTTAAAAGTTTTTATCCGTTCCTTCAAGGCACATCAATATAATTCTTGGTTTGCAAGAGAGTCAATTTAAGAAGGTTAATAATTATGATTGAGGGGTATTTAATAATTCAATTCAATTTACTAAAAAGGGGAAATGCAAATTGAAATTTGCAACTTTAAACAATGGATTAAAAATGCCACAACTTGGCTTCGGAGTTTGGCAAGTGCCGGACGATCAGGCAACCACAGCTGTATCAAAAGCAATCGAAATAGGCTACCGTTCCATCGACACGGCAATGATTTACAAGAATGAAAAGGGTGTCGGAAAAGCAATCAAAGATTCCGGTATTTCACCTGAAGAGTTCTTCATCACGACGAAGGTCTGGAACAGCGATCACGGCTATGACAACGCATTACGCGCTTATGAAGAAAGCCTAGAGCGTTTAGGCCTTGATTTTGTCGATCTTTATCTGATTCATTGGCCGACACCAAACTACGATCAATATGTCGATACATATAAAGCCCTTGAAAAGCTTTATAAAGATGGACGTGTTAAAGCGATTGGTGTTTGCAATTTTGAAGTTGAGCATTTGAAGCGCCTACTGGCAGAATGTGAAGTGACGCCTGTCTTAAATCAGATTGAATGCCATCCATACTTGGCTCAAAACGACTTGAAGGAATTCTGTGCGAAACATGATATTTTTATTGAAGCTTGGAGCCCACTAGACCAAGGTGGCGAAGTGCTTCAGGACAAAACTATTCAGCAAATCGCACAAGCTCATGGCAAATCACCGGCACAAGCGGTCCTTCGCTGGCACTTGCAAAACAATACCATTGTCATTCCGAAATCTGTAACACCATCCCGGATCAAAGAAAATTTTCAAGTATTCGATTTCGAATTATCAGTTGATGAAATTGAACAAATCAATGGACTGAATATAAACCGCCGCAAAGGCTCCCATCCGAATGAAATGCATATGGGTTAATATTTTTACGTTGTTTAAGTTATAGAACCATCCGCCTGATTGACACACTTAAGAACGTTGAACATCAGATTTAAGCAACCCAAAAAAATAAGCTCAGTATTTCATCACGCTTATTATTAATTTGCTTTAGTGATGTATTTCATCTTAAGTAACCGATATATCTTTCGGGTTCTTGCAACAAGTATTCAAAGTATCTCTGGATTTAGAGGAAATCATGTCACGCTTCAAAATCCCATCAAAAGTTACGGTAGCAAGAGAAAGCAGCTTCACATCAAGGATTTGAATTTCGCTTATATCCCGCCTCAGTTTATGTTTGCTTCCGCTTAATTTTTCCCATAAAAAATAGCCCCTCTACTGTAAGTTTAATAATTAACAGTAGAGGGGTTTATTTACTAGGGCAATTGAAGAATGTTTAAAACACTTTATTATTTCAGACTCATAATAGAGGTCAGTTTCATATCTTCTTTTACTAAGTCTTCTTCAACTAATTCCGAAATTTTCTGATTACTATATAAAGTTTGCAGCAAATTTATTTTTTGAGTTACCGTAAGTTCATTGCTTTTAAAAACTTTATTTAAATCTTTCATAATGAATACATCATCCATTACGATGCTGCCATTGCTATATTTTTCAATATATTTTTTAACTTCCTCGCTCTCAAAAAGCAAGTCCCATTCACCCCATGGCCCTTGGTATTCTTTAACTAGCCCAATCTTTGTAGAAATCTGTTGATATCCCCACACCCAAAATTGAATGAAACTATTGATATACCACGGGAAATATGGCAATCGTCCATCTGAATGAAATAGCCATTTTGTTTTCTTAAAATAAGGTTTTGCCGTTTTATGAAAAAGCCGGCGATTAAGCATCCACTTTTGGGATGCCATCGCGCTTATCTTCACTACATGGTTAGCCATAAAAGGTTCGTAACTTCTGAAAAGACGACGATTTACATGTAAATTAGGAATCGCGTAATTCATCGAACTCGGCCAGAGTTCAAACCATTCTTCGGCTGTTTTTTCCCGAAAACTGCGTACGAAATTTAAGTGTTCGGTACGTCGCTTAGCAACTTCTTGTAGAATTTGTTTTGAAAAGACAGAACTTATGATTTGATCTCCCCTCGAATGGTTCCGCCTTTTCATTTGGGGCATGAAAGGTAATCGTCCAATCACTTTCGGCTTTACTATACAATCTCCTTTTAACAATGAATCGGAATAAAAGCCTCCAAATACTGCCCGAAACTTCAATAAATTGCTTTTCTTATAAAATTTTAATGTATGAGCATGAATATATTCAGCTCCATCGCCAATCATATCTGCTGCTGCCGGTAAAATCTCCAAGTAATGTGTTTTTTCACGTGTAAATAAATTGAACTGTACTCCGTAAGCGTCTGCAGTCTTTTTTGCTCTAATTCCTTCACGGTTCATAGAATTTAAATAGATGAACGCTTCTCGTTTGCTCTGATTTGGCAAAAGACCAGACAATAATCGAGAATCTTCCCCTCCACTAATGAATTGTGCAATATTAGGCATACCTTTCGTCACTTTTGCGACATAAACTTCCAACGCTTCTCTTAAATCTTCCGCTGCTTTATCGATTGACAGTTTATTTGAACATTCCGCCGGAATCCAATAAGATTCTGACTTCAAAAGTGTAGTTGCAGGTTTCTTGAAATGTATGGAAGCTGGAGCGATTTGAAACAAATGTTGATAGACTGTGTAAGGGTACGTCACAACTCCCGATAGGATGAAATCAACTTTAGCTACCACATCAACGTTTAAATGTTGATTTGCAGCTCTCGCAAGTGCATCAGAATGAGTAGATAACATTAGTGTACTGGTATTTTGATAAACGAATACAGGTATGAAGGACATTATATCTGTAATGCAAAAAATCTCAGAAGTCTTTTTATTAATGATCAGTATATTAAAAGGTCCGCTTAAATCTTCATCCCAACACATTTCCCCTTTTTTCCATCGATTAAAAATAGCTTTGGTTCCTTCAGTACTGGGATCTTCGTTCAAGAATAAATTATCTCGAAAATATAGAACCGGACCGCCGATTACGACACAAAGATAATCAGAGTCCTCATATTCGTTAAATCCGTTATATAAGTTTCTGCTGACCGCTAAGGATCCCCAATTTCCATGATATTCTTTGACTTCTGGAAAGTCCTCGTGATAAATCAAATGGATTTCCTTTTTTAAAACTCCCGCTTCCGTCATTTGATTCGAATAAATAAAATCACTCATTTTATCCCTCGTTTCCCTTAAGAAGTAGTTGCTTTAAATCTTTTGATCGTGTTTTTTGCTAATATGTAAAGTAATTGCAATGAACACTACATTTAGAATTGCACCTGTAATGGAAAACAGGGCAATAGCAATCAAATCGCTCTTATATACATAAAACCCGATGACCAATGCTGCAATTCGACTCACCAGCGTAACGATGGTGCTGCATAATTGAAATGCTTGGGCAGATAAAGCTGGCAAGGCTGTCACACTTGCTTTATTTAAAAATTTAAAAAAGGACCAAAGTGCAATCCACCTTGCATATTCACCAGCCATCCCCCACTCATCACCAAAAACAAAACGGAAGAGTGCTGGCCCGTAGAAAATTACAATGATATAAGGCAGGATACCGACAACACCTAAATAATAAGTCGCTTTCTTAATTAGATTCGTCATCTTTTCTCCATTATTTGCTGCTTCGGATATTCTGGGATAAAAAACATCTCCGACAGACTTGCCGATCAGTTGCGAAGGAATCGATAGTACAGTGTAGCCAATTGAATAAAAACCAGCCGAAGCAGGGCCAAAAAAACTGGCTAGCAATATGATTGGCAAGCCTTGAGATACGGCGTCTATAAAAACCTCTGGTGCTCTGTATAACGGAAAATCTTTATGTGTAAATGCCAGCTTTTTAATTAATTCAATTCTTTTCTTTTTAAGTTTGAAATCGAAATTCTCTCTTTTATTAGAAAGAGCAATCATCATTGCCGCCTTTAAACCAATTCCAAATGTCGATAAGAAAATAAGTACAGCAGCATTCGGATAAAAAACTCCAATGAAAACCATGCTTCCCTGTAATAGCAAGGCTTGTAGCACTGCAACTTTTGCAGTCACTTTAAATTGTTTTGTCCGGATTAGCCAGCTTTCTGCTATTTGCAAAACTCCTGAAAACAATGCAACGAACGGAAGAAGAAATAGAAATGGGGAGATGTCTTCAAGATTGAACAAGTTGATAATCTGATTGTAAAACAATAACAGCATAATGCTTAGAAACCCTGCACTGAACATGGAAATCAAAAAAGAAAGCTGAATCAGTCCTTGAGTATCCTCTTCCTTCTTCGGTAGTACAATGGCAATTGGATAAGTCAATGCTGATACAGGTCCAACAATAATCACTATAGCCATGAAAGCCCCCATTAATCCGTAGGCTTCAGGGCCGTACAACCTTGTAATAATAGGGGATAAGGCCATATACACAATTTGAGCCATGGCAGTACCTGTTGCTACAACTATGACATTGCGCACAAACGGCTTATTGGTTAATTTTTCAACTTGGCTTCTCATCTTACGTTTTATACCGCCTTCCTTTTTCAGAGGGAGAGTCCTTTTTTATTATTTTTGAAATTGATAAGTGCAATATTAACTGGAAATATATTTCATCTAATATCCCTAAATAGCCAAATGCTTTTTAAAAAATATCTTTTACTTTCAATATTTTTTCCTTATAAGACTGATGGAGAAAAAGAACCGAAAAATCGATTGATTTTGATATCTAATTATGACAATTATGTAAACAGCTTTGTTTTTACAAAAATTACAATTTCCTCCTTAAATAAAAATAATTTCTTTTTCGCTAACAAAATATATTATTAAATAATAAAATGACATTCGAAGTACCTTTTTATTTCTATCATTCTATCATCAAATCTTTCTATTAAAAAGAAATATATTTAAATTTTCTAAATAATCAGTAAAATATAAAAAGATTTAGATTTTACTATAGTCCTCCCATAGATTATATAAAAAGGTATAACATCTGCTTTTTGAATACCGATCTATTTATTTGTTACTTCTCAAAATTACAATTTTATTCATCTTGATCCAAAAAGAGGAAATAATAAGGTTTTAATTTCTTCATAACGTCAGGCGTCCTTTTTTCTATTTAAAAAATTAATCCCCCCTTGTGAAATCCTCAAATTTCAAAAGGGGTTAAATGATTACTTAGTTGAAAGTTTAGTTTTTTTTACTTTAAAGCGCTATTTCTATTCAATAATACAACTGAGAACAAAACTAAAAGTCAAAATTTCCTTTATATTGAAATATCTGGGTTTAATAAAAAAGCCTGTATTATAACTCCACATTGTCCTGTTTTTTTCTAAAGTTTTGTTTCAATATGGTTTGTATGACTTCATTATGTGCATCGCAACGGAGCATATTCATGGCTAGCATGCGTTCCCTATCAGAATATAGGAAATCAATTAAACGATTTTTCAATAGCCGGTTAATCTTATTAAAAATTCGGCCCTTTCCAAATAACATGGAATAATATAAGGAGACATGACTGTGGGAAAAATCTTCCCACAATGCATTTACCTGTTCTGAATGCTGCAATGCCTTAGACATTTCATTCATCCTCCTCAGTCTCTCGCCAGCTTTGTTTTCGTTCGCCAGCCCTACTCCATCTGCATTGGCATTCAATAAGATAAATCTTATTTGAGGCTTAACTGCTCCAATAATTGTGATTTCCACCAGTAATCCTTCATTCCATTGTTGATCACCGTCCTCCCAACCGAAGACAGCATTCCCTTGTCCGTAAAGTATTGTACTTCCATTTACTTCTTCGTACGTACCAATACAATGGCTATGTTGACATATTACTAAATCTGCACCAAATTCAGCCATATTCCTACATTTCTTCTGCAATAGTGGTGATGGATAAGGGTAATGCTCACTTCCCCCGTGGTATAGGACAATTAAAAAATCGCAGTTTTTCTTGGCACTATCTATATCTTTAATGGAATCAAAATAATCAAAACGATTAGCTCCTGCTTGGTTCGATGTGGCCAGATTAAATTCAGCTTCTGCAAAACTTAAGATTCCGATCATTTTATCTTTTACTGGAATGAAAAGCGGTTCTTTTGCGGCTTTCGAATCTCGTCCACTTCCAACTGTCCGAATTCCTAACTTTTCACAAGTTTCCAGAGTATCAATGACCCCTTGTGTTCCATAATCGAGAATGTGGTTATTTGCCATGGAAAATACATCTATCCCACCTTTTTGAAGTGTTTCTAAATCTCTTGGTAATGCCTTTAAATTCGGTCCTGTCTTCATTATTGGTTCATTGCTTTCCGTAGCTGGCGCTTCCAAATTAGCAATAGTAAGGTCAGCTTCTTTTAATCTGTTCACAGCTCCACCAAGAACCTGTTCAGGATCTTGACTATCAAAAAATTTTCGGTAATCTTTTGTTGGACAAATATCTCCTAAAATCGCTATTTTTATTGCTTCTTCCATATTCGGATGCTCCTTTTTTTTAATGACTTTAAATACGATTACTAAATATTGTATTTCTTTCCTTCTTCCCATTCCTCGCAATTTCTATATTCATTTAAGTATCGGTTCGTTCATTTTTCAAACTTCTGCAAAATCTCTGGTACTGAATAATGAAAATAAAAGAAAGAGCTAAACTCTTTCTTTTGAATCTATTTTAGCAATAAAAATAGAAAGAGACTATTACTTATTAAAAATTTTGAATATTCAATTATAATTTTCCGAGTATATTATTCATTTATGGCTTAAAATTTCGGCCATAGGGTCCTGCAAAGCTTCTTACCATGGCAAAAATTAAAAAGTTAGCCTGAAATTTTCATTTTCCTGAACTCGTCGTCAGCAGAAATTTCTCTTATGAATATCGCCATCTAATTTCCTGACACAATTGTTTTTCTTCAATTAATGTAAAAAAATTAAAATACTATTCCAATATAAAACGTTAAATGAGATAATGTACCTAAATACAATTACCTATATATAATTATGCCATTTTCCTTTTTATTTCTTATGATTCTAGTAGCTGCTGTCTTAAAATCACCGCTTGTAAAAGGTTTTTTCGGAGAACTTGGAGTCCGTTTCGCTTTGAGGAAACTCGATAATGAAGATTACAAAATCCTCCACAATATCATGTTAAGTGATGGCAGCAAAACCACTCAAATCGATCATGTCGTTATTGGCCGGAATGGCATCTTTGTCATTGAGACGAAAAATTATCAAGGCTGGATTTTCGGTTCCGAAAAAAGCGCTAAGTGGACCCAAACCATCTATAAATCCAAAAAGCAGTTCCACAATCCCATCCGCCAAAATTTTGGCCATATCAAAATGCTTGAACAGCATTTCCCGGGATATCAACATCCGATGGTTTCCATTATTAGCTTTTCAAGCAATAGTACGTTAAAAAAAGTGGACATTCAGTCTTCACACATACATGTCCTTCATACAACCGGCATCGTAAGTGCGATTCAATCCTATAAGGAATCTCTGCTCACCAGACAGGCGATCGCCGCTTTTGCTACGCACATTGAAAACGCCAATATCAAAGACCCGAAAGCGAAAAAGCAGCATGTCCAGACCAT